>CAYLKR010000021.1:0-22586 GCA_964384225.1 uncultured Methylibium sp. | reverse complement strand
CGCGGTCCCACACCAGGTTGAACTCGACGTAGCGGCCGCGCCGGTAGGCCTGGAACTCGCGCTCGCGCTCGCCGTAGGGCATGTCGCGGCGGCGCCGCAGGATCGGCAGGTAGGCGCCGAGGAAGGCGTCGCCGACCGCGCGCGTCATCGCGAAGCTGCGCTCGGCGCCGAGCTCGGCGAAATCGTCGTAGAACACGCCACCGATGCCGCGCGGCTCGTTGCGGTGCTTCAGGAAGAAATACTCGTCGCACCAGGCCTTGAAGCGCGGGTAGAGCTCGGCGCCGAAGGGCGCCAGCGCGTCGCGGCAGCTGCGATGGAAATGCGCCGCATCCTCCTCGACGCCGTAGTACGGCGTCAGGTCCATGCCGCCGCCGAACCAGGTGACGACCTCCCCGTCGGGCTTGTGCGCCGCCAGCATGCGCACGTTCATGTGCACCGTGGGCACGTGGGGGTTGCGCGGGTGGAAGACGAGCGACACGCCCATCGCCTCGAAGGGCGCGCCGGCGAGCTCCGGCCGGTGCTGCGTGGCCGAGGGCGGCAGCGCCCTGCCCTTGACGTGGGAGAAGTTGCAGCCGCCGCGCTCGAGGACGTTGCCGCCTTCGATCAGCTGCGAGCGCCCGTCGCCTTCGAGCTTGCCGCCGGGCTCGCGGGTCCAGGCATCCCGGCGGAAGGGGCGGCCGTCTTCGGCTTCGAGGGCGCTGACGATGCGGTCCTGCAGGCCGAGCAGGTAGTCGCGGACGGCGGTGGTGTCGTTCATGGCGAGGCGAGTGTGACAGGTGCGGCGAGCTCCGGCCGGCGGCCGCGCACGCCCTGGAGGTGGCTGGCGATCTGGGCGAGGTCCGCGGCAGGGTCGCCGCTGAGCGCGACGAAGCGGCGCAGGTCGATCGTGCGCCGGCCCCAGTCGAGTGTCGCGATGCCGACCGGCACGCCCGCCGCCAGGGCGACGCGGTAGAAGCCCGAGCGCCAGTGATCGCGGTAGCTGCGCGTGCCCTCGGGTGACAGCGCGAGCCAGCACAGTTCGCCGCGCTCGCGGGCGTCGGCGAAGCGCCGCACCATCGCCTCGACGATGCCCTGGGGCGCCGCGCGGTCCACCGGGATGCCGCCGACGGCGCGCATCCAGCGCCCGAACAGCGGCAGGCGGAACAGGCTCGCCTTGCCCCAGAAATGCACCGGCAGGCCCATCGCCCACTTGGCGAGCAGCCCGACCGGGAAGTCCCAGTTGGAGGTGTGGGGGTAGACGACGATGACGCCCTGCCGCGCCGGCAGCCCGTCGAAGTGCAGCGTCCATCCGGCGGCGCGCAGCAGCGCCGCAGCGAGGCGGCTGCCGACGAAGGTGATCGGCGGGTCAGCGCTTGATTGCACGGTGCCCGATGTCGCGGCGGTACTGCATGCCGTCGAAACGGATCGAGGCCAGCGTCTCGTAGGCGCGAGCCTGCGCGACCTTCGCGGTCTCGCCGAGCGCGGTGACGCACAGCACGCGCCCGCCGCTGGTCACGAGGTCCTTGCTGAGCTTGGCGGTGCCGGCGTGGAAGACCATCGCGTCGTCGCGCTCCGGCGGCAGGCCGGTGATCACGTCGGCCTTGCGCGGGCTCTCCGGGTAGCCGTGCGCGGCCATCACGACGCCGAGCGCGAAGCGGCGGTCCCACTGCAGCTCGACCTGGTCGAGCGTGCCGTCGGCGGCGTGGGTCAGCACCTCCAGCAGGTCGCTCTCGAGCCGCATCATGATCGGCTGCGTCTCCGGGTCGCCCATGCGGCAGTTGAATTCGAGCGTCTTGGCTCTGCCCTGGGCGTCGATCATCAGCCCGGCATAGAGGAAGCCGGTGTAGGGGATGCCGTCCTTGGCCATCCCGTCGAGCGTGGGCTGGATGATCTCCCGCATCACCCGGGCGTGGATGTTGGGCGTGACCACCGGCGCCGGCGAGTAGGCGCCCATGCCGCCGGTGTTGGGACCGGCGTCGCCGTCGAGCAGGCGCTTGTGGTCCTGGCTGGTCGCCAGCGGCAGCACATGCCTGCCGTCGGCGATGACGATGAAGCTCGCCTCCTCGCCCGCCAGGAACTCCTCGATCACGACCCGCGCGCCGCCTTCGTTGTGGGTGACGCCGAGCTTGTTGTCGAGCAGCATCCAGTCCACGGCCTGGTGTGCCTCGTCGGGCGTCGTCGCGACGACCACGCCCTTGCCGGCCGCCAGGCCATCGGCCTTGACGACGATCGGTGCACCCATCCGGTCGATGTAGGCGTGCGCGGCCGCCGCGTCGGTGAAGGTCTCGTAGGCCGCGGTCGGGATGCCATGGCGCTGCATGAAGGCCTTGGAGAAGGCCTTGGAGCTTTCGAGCTGCGCGGCAGCCTTCGTGGGCCCGAACACGCGCAGGCCGCGGGCACGGAACAGGTCCACCACGCCGGCGGCCAGCGGCGCCTCGGGGCCGACGACCGTGAGACCGATCTTCTCGGCCTGGGCAAAGTCGGCGAGCGCGGCGATGTCCGTGATCGGCACGTTCTTCAGCCGCTTGTCGAGCGCCGTGCCGCCGTTGCCCGGCGCCACGTAGACCATCTGCACCTTGGGCGAGGCCGCCAGCTTCCAGGCCAGCGCATGTTCGCGGCCGCCGCCGCCGATCACGAGGACGTTCATCGGGGGCCTCAGAGCTCGGCGTTGTGGAACACGGCCTGGGTGTCGTCCAGGTCCTCGAGCACGTCGAGCAGCTTCTGCATGCGCTCGGCATCCTCGCCTTCGAGCGCGACGGTGTTCTCCGCGCGCATCGTCACCTCGGCGATCTCGGGCTTGAGGCCGGCGGCGTCGAGCGCGGCCTTCACCGCCTCGAAGTCGGGCGGCGCACACAGCACCTCGACCGCGCCATCGCCGTCGGTGATCACGTCCTCGGCGCCGGCTTCGAGCGCCACTTCCATGACCTTGTCTTCCGAGGTGCCCGGCGCGAACACGAACTGCCCGCAGTGCTTGAACTGGAAGGCGACCGAGCCGTCGGTGCCGAGGTTGCCGCCGTGCTTGCTGAACGCATGCCGGACCTCGGCGACGGTGCGCACGCGGTTGTCGGTCATGCAGTCGACGATGATGGCCGCGCCGCCGATGCCGTAGCCCTCGTAGCGCACTTCCTCGTAGTTTTGGCCCTCGAGGTTGCCGGAAGCCTTGTCGACGTTGTACTTGATCCGGTCGGCCGGCATGTTGGCCGCCTTGGCCTTGTCGATCGCCAGCCGCAGCCGCGGATTCATCGCCGGATCGCCGCCGCCGGTGCGCGCCGCCACCGTGATCTCACGGATGATGCGCGTCCAGATCTTGCCGCGCTTCTCGTCCTGGCGGCCCTTGCGGTGCTGGATGTTGGCCCACTTGGAATGCCCGGCCATTTTTTCTTTCTGGAAAGCTTAGGATTGCCCGGATTTTAGTGGACCCCTCCCCCGCCATCCCCGACGAGGACCCCCTATGGCCGACCCCCTGCTGATCGCCAAGCATGGCGACATCGAATGCCACCTGCTGCCGGCGCTGGCCAACCGCCACGGCCTGATCACCGGCGCCACCGGCACCGGCAAGACGATCACGCTGCAGACGCTGGCCGAGAGCTTCAGCCGCATCGGCGTGCCGGTGTTCATGGCCGACGTGAAGGGCGACCTCACCGGCATCAGCCAGACCGGCAAGACGCCGGACAAGGTGGCGAAGATCCTCGCCGACCGCGGCCTCGCGCTGCCCGAACCGACGAAGTGCCCGACCACGCTGTGGGACGTCTTCGGGGAACAGGGCCACCCGGTGCGCGCCACCGTCTCCGACATGGGGCCGCTGCTGCTCGGCCGCATGCTGGCCCTGAACGACACCCAGGAAGGCGTGCTCAGCCTGGTGTTCAAGATCGCCGACGACAACGGCATGCTGCTGCTGGACCTGAAGGACCTGCGCGCGATGCTGCAGTTCGTCGGCGACAACGCCAGGCAGTTCCAGACCGAGTACGGCAATGTCAGCGCGGCCTCGGTCGGCGCGATCCAGCGCGGGCTGATGCAGATCGAGGAACAGGGCGGCGACCGCTTCTTCGGCGAGCCGATGCTCGACATCGCCGACTTCATGCAGACCGAAGGCGGCAAGGGCGTCATCAATGTGCTGGCGGCCGACAAGCTGATGAACTCGCCGCGCCTGTACGCGACCTTCCTGCTGTGGATGCTGTCGGAACTGTTCGAGACGCTCCCCGAGGTCGGCGACCTCGACAAGCCCAAGCTGGTGTTCTTCTTCGACGAGGCCCACCTGCTGTTCGCCGATGCGCCCAAGGCGCTGATCGAGCGCATCGAGCTCGTCGTGCGGCTGGTGCGCTCCAAGGGCGTCGGCGTCTACTTCGTGACGCAGAACCCGCTGGACGTTCCCGACACCGTGCTCGGCCAGCTCGGCAACCGCGTGCAGCATGCGCTGCGCGCCTTCACGCCGCGCGACCAGAAGGCGGTCAAGTCGGCCGCCGAGACGATGCGGCCGAACCCGGGGCTCGACATCGGTGCGGCGATCACCGAGCTGGCGGTCGGCGAGGCGCTGGTCAGCTTGCTCGACGAGAAGGGCCGCCCGGGCGTGACGCAGCGCGTCTACGTGCTGCCACCGGGCAGCCAGATCGGGCCGATCACGCCCGAGCAGCGCCAGGCGCTGATCGCCGGCTCGCTGGTGGCCGGCGCCTACGAGAAGACGGTCGACCGCGAGTCGGCCTACGAGAAGATCAAGGGCCGCGCCGAGACCACGACGGCGGCGGCGGCGGCGGCCCCCAAGGCCGCCAAACCGGGCGCGGCCCAGCCCCAGGAGGAAACGGGCGGCGGGCTGCTCGGCGGCCTGGGCGGCATCCTGTTCGGCAGCACCGGCCCGCGTGGCGGCAAGCGCGAGGGGCTGGCGGAATCGATGGCCAAGTCGGCCGTGCGGACGATGGGCACGACGGTCGGCCGGGAGATCATCCGCGGCGTGCTCGGCGGCCTGCTGGGCGGCGGCAAGCGGCGCTGAAACGACGAACCCCGGCGGGGCCGGGGTTCTTCACGGAGGCGGGGGCAGCGTCAGTGTCTACGGCCGGCGCTGATCGCCTTGACTTGGTTTCACCAAGTCAGCCTGCGACGCTGAGCCTTCGGCTCAGTCGCGGCGGTCCCACTTGTTCGGCACGCCATCGCGATCCCGGTCACGCCAGCGGTCGCTGTCGCCCTTGGCGACCCAGCGGCCGTCACGCCAGTGGCCGCGCTGCGGGTCGTAGCGCACCGGGGCCACCGGGCGGTAGACCACCGGCGGGCCGGGACGGTAGACGACCGGCGGCGGGGCGTACACCACGCGCGGCGGCTGCGCGTAGACCACCGGCGGCGGGTAGTAGACCGGGGCCGGGTGGTAGTAGCCGACGTTGCCGCCGGAGATCACCAGCGGCGGCAGGTTGATGCCGACCGACCACGACACGTTGCCTGCATGGGCCGCACCGGTGGCCGCAGCGCCGGCCAGGCCAAGGGCGGCGATGGCGAGGGTCTTGCGGATCGTTTGCTTGTTCATCTCGACTCCTTGTCTGGGCGGTCGTACGGCGCCCGTACAGCCACAACGGAGCCGCCCGCGATCCGGTTCACAGCCGTCGGTAAAAAGTTGTGGCGCCACGGGTGAAGTTTTGTGTCCGCCCCGCTGCCCGGCCCGGCGGAGGGCGCTCCTTAGAATCGACGCAAGCCCCCTCCTCCTGCCATGACCGACACCCCGAAGGCCAGCAACTTCCTGCGCGGCATCATCGAACGCGACCTCGAGGCCGGCACCTACGCCGGCCGACGCCATGCCGGGAGCCCCGGCGACGCGGCGCACCACGCCAGTGCACCGCTGGACGGCGCGAAGATCCGCACCCGATTCCCGCCCGAGCCCAACGGCTACCTGCATGTCGGCCATGCCAAGAGCATCTGCCTGAACTTCGGCCTCGCGCGCGACTACGGCGGCGTCTGCCACCTGCGCTTCGACGACACCAACCCCGAGAAGGAGGAGCAGGAGTACGTCGACGCGATCGTCGATGCGGTGAAGTGGCTCGGCTTCGCCTGGACCGAACCGACGACGCAGGGCGAGCGCAGCCATCTGTACTTCGCCAGCGACTACTTCGACTTCATGTACCGCGCCGCCGAGGCGCTGGTGACGGCCGGGCTGGCCTATGTCGACGAGCAGACCCCCGAGCAGATGCGCGCGACGCGCGGCGACTTCACGACGCCGGGCACCGACAGCCCCTTCCGCGGCCGCACGCCCGAGCAGAACCTCGCTCGGCTGCGCGAGATGAAGGACGGCAAGCTGCCGGACGGCGCCGCGGTGCTGCGCGCGAAGATCGACATGGCCTCGCCCAACATCAACCTGCGCGACCCGGCCCTCTACCGCATCAAGCGCGCGACCCACCACAACACCGGCGACCGCTGGTGCATCTACCCGATGTACACGTACGCGCACCCGATCGAGGACGCGCTGGAAGGCATCACCCACAGCATCTGTACGCTCGAGTTCGAGGACCAGCGACCGTTCTACGACTGGCTGCTCGAGCACCTCTGCGACCTCGGGCTGATCGCCCGCCCGCGGCCACACCAGCACGAGTTCGCGCGGCTCAACCTCACCTACGTCGTCACCAGCAAGCGCAAGTTGAAGCAGCTGGTCGACGAGGGTCATGTCGAGGGCTGGGACGACCCGCGCATGCCCACGCTCGTCGGCCTGCGCCGGCGCGGCTACACGCCGGAGGCGATCCAGCTCTTCTGCGAGCGCATCGGCGTCACCAAGGACCACAGCTGGATCGACTACGGCCAGCTCGACGCCGCGCTGCGCGACGACCTCGAAGGCAAGGCGCCGCGGGCAATGGCCGTGCTCGATCCGCTGAAGCTCGAGCTGACCAACTGGGCCGAGGTGTTCGGCGCGATGGACCACCGTGAGCCCTGCCAGGCCCCGGCGCATCCGCAGCACCCCGAGCTCGGCCTGCGGCAGTTCAGCCTGGGCCCCGAGGTCTGGATCGAGCACGAGGACTTCGCCGAGACCCCGCCCAAGGGCTTCTTCCGCCTCTTCCCCGGCAACAAGGTGCGGCTGAAGTACGGCGTGGTCGTCGAGTGCACGGGCTGCGAGAAGGACGCAGACGGCCGCGTGAGCAAGGTGCTCGCCACCGTCGTGCCCGACACCAAGAGCGGCACGCCGGGCGCCGATGCGGTCAAGGTCAAGGGCACGATCACCTGGGTCGGCGCCCACGAGGCGGTGCCGGCCGAGCTGCGCCTGTACGACCGCCTCTTCACCGAGGCCCAGCCCGATGCCGGCGGGCGCGACTTCCTCAGCGTGCTGAACCCGGCCAGCAAGGTGGTGCGCCAGGGCTATGTCGAGCCGGCGATCGCGCAGGCCGCGGCGCAGTCGCGCTTTCAGTTCGAGCGCCACGGCTACTTCGTCGCCGATGCGAAGGCGCACCGCCCCGGCGCCGCGGTGTTCGGCCGCATCACGGGCTTGAAGGACAGCTGGTCGAAGTGACGCCCGCCGCGCCCGGCCCCGTCGGCGGCCGTTGACGCCGGTCAAGCCACGCCCGCGGTCGCGCTGCCCACAATGGCCGGCACCATGTCGGTCGCGGCATACCGCCCCCTCGCCGGCTGCGGCGCGCATGCCGCAGCGTGGCTGCTGGCCGGCGCCCTCGCCGGCTGCGCGGGTTCTCATGTCCAGCGCGAACGCGTCGAATCCCCGGTGCTGCCCGCGCCGCTCGACGCCCCGCTGCCGCTGCGGCTCGCGCTCGAGGATCCGCGCGAGCTGCGCGCCGCGCAGCCGCTGCTGCAGGTCCCGCCCTTCCCGCAGCGCTACCGCTACGAGATCGGCCCACCCAGCGCCGCGGTGCTGCGGCAGGCGCTCGCGGCCAGCGTGACCGAGCTCGTCGACGGCCCGTCGGACCGAGCCGACGCCGTGCTCGGCTTCGGCGCCCCGGCCTTCGCCATCGAGGTGCCGCCGCGCCCCGGGCTCTGGGCGCTGCGCCTGAGCGCAGACCTTCCCGTCGCGCTGGCTGGCACCGACGGCACCGCGGTCGCTCGAGACACGCTGCCCGCGAGCGCCGCGCTGGTCGATCCCCTGCTGCCCTTCGCATCGCGCGCGCCGTTGAACCAGGGGCTGCTGCGCAACGCGGCGGCGCGGCTGGTCGCGTGGCTGCGAACGCGCGCCGCCCCGACACCGCCCGACACCGATGCGTCCGGCGCCGAACCCGCAGGCCATCACACCGTGCTGCTGCGCATCGACGCCGGCCTCGCCGCAGGCGATCGGCACGAGGAGCGGCTGACCGACTGCGTGGCCGCGGTGGCTCTTCCGCCGCCGCCGCTCGCCGTCGGTCCGTCCGCGGCGGCCTCGTTGCGCGATGCGCTGTTCCCCTGGTTCGATCCCGGCGTGATGCCGTCGGAGCCGGACGCGATCGCCGCACTGCTGGCGCGGCCGGCGGTGCGTGCGCGAATGGCGGCACTGGGCGTCGGTCGGCTGCTGCTCTACACGGTGCGCGATGTCGGCAGCGACAAGACCGACGGTCTGGTCTGCACCTCGGGCCCGTCGGGCATGTGCATCGGCCTGTACCGCGAGACGCAGCTGCAGGTCGTCGATGCGGCGCTGTGGGACGTCGCCACCCACCGCCCGCTGGAGCGGCTCAGCGACGAAGAGAAGCGCACCGGCGGCGTGCTCGGCGCGCTGCTGCCGATCCCCTTCTTCTCGTCCAACGAGTCGGAGGTCTGCGCGCACCTGCGCGCGTTCGTCGCTGCCGGCGCCACGACGCGCTAGGCATCGGCCGGCGCCGGCAGCCACTTCGCCAGCATCGCGTCCAGACCCGCCGGGTCGAATGGCTTGGCGAGGAAGTCGTTCATGCCGGCGGCCAGGCAGTTGCGCCGGTCCTCGACGAAGGCGTTGGCGGTCAGTGCGACGATCGGCGTGGCCGCATGGCGCGCCTGGGCGCGCAGCCGCCGCGTCGCCTCTAGGCCATCCATGCGCGGCATCTGCAGGTCCATCAGGATCAGGTCGAAGTCCTGCGCCGCGGCCTGCTCGACCGCATCGGCACCATCCGTCGCATCGACCACCGCGACGCCGGCCTCGGCGAGCAGCGCCTTCGCGATCAGGCGGTTGACCGGCTCGTCCTCGACCAGCAGCACGCGCCGCCCGACATGGCGTTTCGACCCAGCAGCGGCTGCCCCGATGCCCAGGGCCGGTGCGGCGCCCGGCGCCACCGCCGCCGCGAGCCGGGCGGTGAACCAGAAACGACTGCCGCGGCCGGGTGTACTGTCGGCACCGGCGTCGCCGCCCATCGCCTGGGCCAGCCGGCGCGTCACCGCAAGGCCGAGCCCGGTACCACCGTAGGCGCGCGCGGCGGTGTTGTCGGCCTGCTCGAAGGGCTGAAAGAGCCGCACCAGCGTCGCCGCGTCGATGCCGATGCCGCTGTCCTCGACCTCGAAGCGCACCAGCACCTTGCCATCGTCGTCCGGGGCGGCAGCGACGCGGACGACGATGCGCCCGCGCTCGGTGAACTTGATCGCGTTGCCCACGTAGTTCAGCAGCGCCTGCTGCAGCCGCGTGGCGTCGCCGAGCAGCGGCTGATCGGGTACCTCGGAGCCGACCTCGAGCGATAAGCCCTTGGCCTGCGCCCGCGGTCCGAGCATCGACATCACGTTGGCGAGCACATGCGCCAGCCGCAGCGGGGCCTCGCTCAGCTCGAACTTGCCGGAGTCGATCTTCGACAGGTCGAGGATCGCGTTGATCACCTCCAGCAGGTGGTGGGACGCCGCCTCGACCGCGTCGAGCCGTTCGGCCTGCACCGCGCTCGGTGCGTCGCGGCGGATCAGGTGGACCATGCCGGTGATCGCGTTCAGTGGCGTGCGGATCTCGTGCGACATGTTGGCCAGGAAGGCGCTCTTGGCACTGTTGGCGGCCTCGGCGGCCTCCTTCGCAGCGGTCAGCTCGCGGGTGCGCTCGGCGACGCGGCGCTCGAGCTCGTCGCGGTGCTGCCGGAGCTCCTCCTCGGCGCGGCGGCGCGCGCTGACGTCACGCACCGAGGCCGCAACGAACAGACCCTCTTCGGTCTCCACCGGACCGAGGCTGATCTCCGCCGGGAAGCTCTCGCCGCCGCGCCGCAGTGCAAGCATGTCGAGCGTGCTACCGACCTGCAGCACGCGCGGCTCCGCCACGTACTGCGTACGCAGGCCGACGTGCCGCGCGCGGTGCTCATCCGGCACCAGCTTCTCCAGCGTCGAGCCGACCAGTTCGCTGGCCGGGAAACCGAAGAGTTCCACCGCGTGCGAGTTGACCTGGGCGATCCGGCCGTCACTGTCGACCAGCAGCATCGCGTCGGGCGCCGCCTCCAGCAGCGAGGCCCGCTGGCGCTTCGCCCCGGCGGCACGCTCCTCGGCGAGGGCAACGGCCCGCACCGTGCGTGCCTGCAGCTGGAACGCGCCCACCACTGCCAGCGCGGCGGCAGCGAACACCAGCCGCAGCGGCCATGGCGACGGGGCCTTCGCCTCCCAACCGTCGCGCGGCCGCGCGGCGATCTGCCACGAGCCCTGCGGCAGGTCGATCGCCGCGAGCACCGGCTCGTCGGCGAACACCGCCTCGGTGCCGAAGAAGACCGCGCCGCCGGGGCCGCTCGCGTCGGCACCGCGCAGGGAGATATCGACCGGCAGGTCGTCGTCGAGCAGACCGCTGTTACGGTACAGGCGGTCGGCGTCGATCACGGCGCTGATCAGCCCCCAGAAACGCTCGCTGCCGTCGGCGCCGTTCACGTGCACCGGCAGCCGCGCGACGAGGCCGACGCCACCCTGCACCAGGTTGATCGGCCCGGCCAGCACGACCTGGCGCGTAAGGCGTGCGCGCTCGGCAGCCTCCTGCTGTCCCGGGGTGCGGCTCAGGTCCAGGCCGATCGCGCGCTCGTTGCCCTCGATCGGCACCATCAGGCGGATCACCAGGTCGGGTGCCGCCGCCACGTTGCGCAGCTGCGTGCGGCCTGCCAACAGCGGCCGGACCGCGCGCTCGAAGCGCTGCTGGTCGATGTCGGGCTCCAGGTGGACGACGCTGACCAACCCGCGTACCAGTTGCAGATCGCCGTAGAGGTTGCCGGTGAGGCGCTCGCGCACCTCGGTCAGCCGCGCCTGCACCTCGGCACGCAGGCCGATCACATGGCGCTCGCGCGTCAGCCGCTCGGCATAGACGCCGGCCGCCAGCACCAGCGCGACCAGCGGCAGCGCCATCCAGCGCACCAGGGCGGGCTTCAGGGGCAGCAGGCGCATCGTCGATCCAGGGCGGGCAGTTCGACGCCACTGTACGTCTACCCCCGTGCACCACGGCGCGCCGCGACTTGCGGCAGGTCAAGCCCGATGCAAACCCCGCGGCCGCGCCGCCGCCGGCTCAGTGGCTCATCAGCACGGGCAGCGTCATCGACGCGAGCACGGTACGCGTGACGCCGCCGAGCACGAACTCGCGCGCCCGGCTGTGGCCGTAGCAGCCCATCACCAGCAGGTCGGCCCGGAGGTCGGCCGCGCGCGACAGCAGCAGCTCGCCGAGTTCGCCACGCGGCTCCTCGGCATGCCACTCCAGCCGCGCCTGCACACCGTGCAGACGAAGGCTGCGGTCGATGTCCAGCGGCACGCCCTGCACGCCGGCGTCGGCGGCGTGCCCGTAGCCGATCACCGTGACCTCCTCGGCCAACCGCAGCAGCGGCAATGCCGCAGCCAGCGCGCGCGCCGATGCCGCGGTGGGCTTCCAGGCGACCAGGGCCTTGCGGCCGACGCTCGGCGTCGGCACCACGCTCGGCAGCACCAGCGCCGGTCGCCCGCACGAGGCCAGCACCGACGGCACGAAGTCCGACGGCAGTACATGGTCGTGCTCGTCGGCGTCGTACTGGCCGAGGATGGTGAGGTCGGCATACAGCGCCTGCTCGGCGACGCCGGGGATCGCCGCGGTCGGGCCGAGCTCGGCCCAGCTCGCGTCGGACCCGAGGCCGGCGTCCTCGAAGGCGGCGAAGGCGCGACCGCGCCACAGCGCCTGCAGGTCGAACAGCACCTGCGCGATCGCCGCGCCGCCGGCATCGCCGTAGGGGATCGCCAGCAGCGGCGGCGTGGTCGCGAACAGCGCCGTGACATGCGCGCCGAAGCGGCGCGCCAGCTCGCCGGCCACGCGCAGGCGCTGCGCACCGTGCGTGCTGCCATCGAGGTGGACGAGCAGGCTCTTCATCGCTGCGCGGCTCACTCGATCGCGATCTGGCGGCTGCGCGCGCCGGCGCGCTTGGGCAGCACCAGCGTCAGCACGCCCTGCTCGAGCTTGGCGGTGGTGCGCGCCTCGTCGACGTCGCAGGCCAGCGTGAAGCCGCGCGACACGCGGCCCTCGTAGGTCTCGCGCAGCAGCGAGCGGCCCTTGGCGGACTTCTCCTCGCGCTCGCGCTTCACCTCGGCAGCGATCGAGACGCGGTTGCCGTCGATCTCGACGCGGATGTCGTCCTTCTTCGCGCCCGGGATCTCGGCGCGCACGGTGTAGTCCTTGTCGGTCTCGTCGAGGTCGATGCGGATCTCGCCGAGCGGCTCGCCGGGCATCTGCACGGGCAGCATGAAGCGGCGGACGAACTCGGGAAACATGTCGTCGATGCGGGTCAGGGCGGTCATGAGCGGTCTCCTTGCAGAACCCATCGGAGGGCGGTCCGAACCAGTTTAGGAAGCGCGCGACGTCCCGCCTTGCGCTGCGTCAACTCCGCGGCACCGTCGCGGTGGGTGGTCCGCGCGATGATCGGGCCATGTGGACCGTGCCCGATCCCTGGCTCGCGTGCGGCATCGCCGCCGATGTGCAGTGGGCGGGCTGCGGCCCGCCCGCGGCCTTGATCTGGCGCCAGCGCCAGCGGCTCGACGACCTGATGCGCGCTGCGCAGCGTTCGGCCTTCTACCGCGAGCGCTTCGCGCGCCACGGCACGCACTTCGAGGACCAGCCGCCGGTGGCCAAGGCCGAGCTGATGGCGCGATTCGCCGACTGGGTGGGCGACCCCGCGCTCGCGCTGCCGGCGCTGCGCGCCTTCGTCGCCGACCCGCAGCGCGTCGGCGAGGCCTACGCCGGCCGCTACACGGTCTGGGAGAGTTCGGGCAGCAGCGGCGTGCCGGGGCTCTTCGTGCAGGACGAAGGGGCGATGGCCGTCTACGACGCGCTCGAGGCGCTGCGCCGCCCGCAGGCCTGGCAGCGCTGGCTCGATGCGGGGCGTTTCGCCTTCGTCGGCGCGACCGGCGGGCATTTCGCGAGCACGGTCAGTGTCGAGCGGCTGCGCCGTCGCGTGCCGGGGCTGGCCGAGCGGCTGCGCGGCTTCTCCTTCCTGCAGCCGACGGCAGCGCTGGTCGACGCCTTGAACCGCTGGCAGCCGCAGACCCTGGCCTCCTACCCGAGTGCCGCCATGCTGCTGGCCGAGGAGCAGTCCGCCGGCCGTCTGCGGCTGGCACTGCGCGAGGTCTGGACCGGCGGCGAAGCCCTCGGCACGGGGGCGCGCGGCTACATCGAGCGCCACTTCGGCGCCCCGGTGAGGGCCAGCTACGGCGCGTCGGAGTTCCTCGCGCTGGCGGCGGAATGCCCGCAGCGCCGGCTGCACCTGAACGCCGACTGGGTGCTGCTGGAGGCCTGCGACGCCCGGGGCCGCCCGGTCCCGCCCGGCCAGACCGGCAGCCGCACGCTGCTGACCAACCTCGCCAACCACGTGCAGCCGCTGATCCGCTACGAGCTCGGCGACCGCGTGCGCTTCGATCCGGCGCCCTGCGCCTGCGGCTCGCCGCTGCCGGTGGTCGAGGTGCAGGGCCGCGTCGACGACATGCTGCGGCTGCAGACGGCCGCCGGCCGCGCGGTGCAGATGCCGCCGCTCGCGATCACCACCGTGCTGGAGGACGAGGCCGGTGTGTTCGATTTCCAGCTGGTGCAGCGCGGGCCACGGACGCTGCACCTGAGCGTCGGCGACGCCGCCGCGCTGGCCCCGGCACGGACGGCCCTGCTCACCTACCTGCGCCAGCAGGGGCTGGGCAGTCTGCGTCTGAGCTGTACGTGTGGCCCGCCCGAGGTGCGGGGCCGTAGTGGCAAGCTGCCGCGCGTGGTGCGCGCCACCCCGGCCATCACCGACCTTGCGCAGGATCATGGCCGGCGCCACGTATCGCGTTCATAGTGTCAACCGTTGCCGCCCCCTGCCGGAGAGCCACGATGCCGCCGAGCCCCACCCCGCCTGCCAGCGCACCGGACGACTTCTGGGCCTGGACGCCCTTCGGCGCCCATGAGGAGATGTGGAGCCAGTGCCTGGCGATCCAGGCGGCCCTGCTGGCCCCCTGGACCGCGTGGCACACCGCCTGGCTGCAGTGCTGCGGCATCCCCACGGAGGCGTTGCCGAACTGGTTCGGCAGCGTGGTGGGCGGCGAGCCGCTGCCCTGAACACCGCTGCGCCGGCGCCTTCGCCGATGGAGGCCGAGCCCTTCGCCGCCGCGCCGGCGACATCCGAACCGGTCTTCGTCGCCCGCGGCCTGACCAAGACCTACGGCGAGGGCGCCACGGCCGTCCATGCGCTGCGCGGCGTGGACCTCGACGTGCGGCGCGGCGAGTTCATCGTGCTGCTCGGCGCCTCGGGCAGCGGCAAGTCGACGCTGCTGAACATCCTCGGCGGGCTCGACTCTGCCACCGGCGGCAGCGCACGCTGGCGCGAGCACGAGCTGACCGGCGCCAGCGACGCCGAGCTGACGAGCTACCGCCGCGAGCATGTCGGCTTCGTGTTCCAGTTCTACAACCTGATCCCCAGCCTGACCGCGCGCGAGAACGTCGCGCTGGTCACCGACCTGGTCGCCGACCCGATGGCGCCCGAGGAAGCGCTGGCCCAGGTGGGGCTGGGGCAGCGGCTCGACCACTTCGTCTCGCAGCTGTCCGGCGGCGAGCAGCAGCGCGTCGCGATCGCGCGGGCGATCGCCAAGCGCCCCGACGTGCTGCTGTGCGACGAGCCGACCGGCGCGCTGGACTGCGCCACCGGCATCCGCGTGCTGGAGGCGATCGACGCCGTCAACCGCGGGCTCGGCACGACGACGATCGTGATCACGCACAACGCGCCGATCGCGGCGATGGCCGATCGCGTGCTGCGCCTGGCCGACGGGCGCATCGTCGAGGACCGGGCGAACGCCGAGCGCCGGCCGGCGTCGGCGCTGTCGTGGTGAGCCGATGCTTGCGCTGAACATCAAGCTGTGGCGCGACCTGAAGCGCCTGCGCGGCCAGGTCGTGACGATCGCGCTGGTGGTGGCCTGCGGCGTCGCCGGCTTCGTCGGCGCGTTCTCGACGCATGCCTCGCTGGAAGCCTCGCGCGACCGCTACTACCGCGACGCCGCCTTCGCGGATGTCTTCGGCGCCGTGCGCCGCGCGCCGCTGGCGCTGCGCGAGCGCATCGCGGCGATCGACGGCGTCGCGGCCGTCCGCCTCGACACCGCCTTCGACACCCAGCTCGACCTGCCCGGCGTGCTGCAGCCGCTGACCGGCCGCATCGTCGGCCTGGCACCCGGCCGGCGGGAGGACGTCAACCGCCTGTCGCTGCGCAGCGGCCGCTGGCCCGAGCGCGCTGCCGCGGCCGAGGTGGTGGTCAACGACCGCTTCGCGACGCTGCGCGGCCTGGGCCCCGGCTCGACGGTCGCGGCACTGCTCAACGGCCGGCGCGAGACGCTGCGCATCGTCGGCACCGTCGCCTCGCCCGAGTACGTCTACGCGACGCGCGGCGGCGGCCCGGACGACGAGTGGTTCGGCGTGATCTGGCTGGACGCCGATCGCGTCGCCAGCGCCTTCGCGATGGAAGGCGCCTTCAACCGCGTCGCGCTGCGGCTCGCGCCGGGCGCGCGCGAGGCGGCCGTGATCGACGCGCTCGACCGACTGCTCGAACCGTACGGCGCGACCGGCGCGGTCGGCCGCGACCGCCAGCTCTCGGCGCTGATCGTCGACAACGAGCTGCGCCAGCAGCAGGTGCTCGGCACCGTGCTGCCGGGCCTCTTCCTCGCCGTCGCGGCCTTCATCCTGAACGTCGTGCTGGCGCGGCAGGTGGCGACGCAGCGGCCGCAGATCGCCGCGCTGAAGGCGCTGGGCTACCGCAACACCGAGATCGCCGGCCACTACATGCTGCTCGCGGTGGCGATCGCCGCGGTGGGCATCGTGCTCGGCCTGGTCGGCAGCCACTGGCTCGGCCGCGGCATGGTGTGGATGTACACCGAGGTGTTCCGCTTCGACGCGCTGGCCTACCGCATGGTGCCGGAGGTCGCGGTGGCCGCGACGCTGGCGGTCGCGGCGGCCGCGGCACTCGGTGCGCTGGCCGCGATCCGCTCGGTGGTGCGGCTGTCGCCGGCCCAGGCGATGCTGCCGCCGGCGCCGCCGGTCTACCGACGCACGGCGCTCGAACGGCTGGCCGACGCGGCCGCGCGCGCCTCGGGCCGCGTGCGTCGGCTCGCGCCGGCGGCACTGATGGTGCTGCGCAACCTGGAGCGGCGCCCGCTGCGCGCCGCGCTGACGGTGTGCGGCATCGCCGCGGCGGTGGCGCTGCAGGTCACCGGGCTGTTCTGGAACGACACGATCGCGCGCATCGTCGACGTGCAGTTCCGCCAGGTGCAGCAGGGCGATCTGCTGCTGGACTTCCACGAGCCGGTCGACGCCGGCGTGCAGCGCGAGCTGCTGCGCCTGCCCGGCGTGCTCGAGGCCGAGGTGTGGCGCAGCGAGCCGGTGCGCGTCACGGCCGGCACCCAGGCGATCGACACCGCGCTGAATGGCTACGCCGCGGCGCCGCGGCTGATGCGGGTGGTCGATGCCGAGCGCGGCGCGCAGGCGCTGCCGGCCGAGGGCCTGGTGCTCAGCGGCCTGCTGGCGCGCCAGCTCGGCGTGGCGGTCGGCGACCGCGTCGAGGTCGAGTTCCGGCTCTGGCACCGGCGGCACGTCGAGCTGCCGGTCACGGGCGTGGTGCACACGATGTTCGGCCGGCAGGCCTTCATCGCGCTCGATGCCATGAACCGCGTCGCCGGCGACGGCAGCGGCGCCAGCGACGCGGCGCTGCGCCTCGACCCGCGGCAGCGCGAGGCCTTCTTCGCGGCGGTGAAGGCGACGCCGCGCATCGCCGCGGTGTTCGACAAGGCCGGCGCGCTCGAGAGCTTCGAGAAGACCACCGCGCGCAACATCGGCTACTTCACCGCGGTGCTGACGCTGTTCGCGGTGGCGATGGCGGTCGGCATCACCTACAACGCGGCGCGCGTCGCGCTGTCGGAGCGCGCCTGGGAGCTGGCCAGCCTGCGCGTCATGGGCACGACGCGCGCCGAGGTCTCGATGCTTCTGCTCGCCGAGCTGGCGCTCGAGCTGCTGGTCGCGCTGCCGCTCGGCGCCGCGCTCGGCTGGGGCCTCGCCAACGGGCTGATGCAGGCGATGCAGTCCGACGAGATCGACTTCCCGGTCGTCGTCGCGCCGGCCACCTACGGATTGGCTGCGCTCACCGTGCTGGCGACCGGCGTGCTCAGCGCGCTGGCGGTGCGGCGACGCATCGACCGGCTCGACCTGGTCGCCGTGCTGAAGACGCGCGAATGACGACCCCGACAGAATCACCGCGATGATGAGCCCCTTCCCTGCCGCGCTGCGCCGCCCGGGCCTGGTGGTCTTGCTGGCGGCCACACTGGCCGCGCTGGCCTGGGCCTTCTGGCCGCGCCCGGTCGAGGTCGAGCTGGCCGAGGCCCGCATCGGCCGCTTCGAGCAGACGATCGAGGAGGACGGCCGCCTGCGCGCCGTGGATCGCTACGCGATCAGCGCGCCGGTCGCGGCGACGCTGCTGCGCCCGACGCTGAAGGTCGGCGACCGCGTCGAGGCTGGCCAGGTGCTCGCGCAGCTCGTGCCGCTGCCGCCGCAGATGATCGATGCGCGCTCGCGCAGCGTGCTGCAGGAGCGCGTCGGCGGCGCCGAGGCGGCGCAGGCCGCGGCGCGGGCCCAGCTCGGCCAGGCACAGGCGGCGGTCGAGCGCGCTGCACTCGAAGCCGAGCGCGTCGACCGGCTCGCCGGCGAGCGCTTCGTGTCGCCGTCGGCGCAGGACGAGGCGCGGCTCGCGCTGCAGGTGCAACGCAAGGCGCTGGAATCGGCCCAGGCCCAGGTCCACCAGGCCGATCATGCACTGGCCGAGGCGCGCGCCGCACTGCAGCGTGCCGAGGGCCGCGGCGACCGCCCCACCGGCCTGTGGCCGGTCACTGCGCCGGTGGCCGGCGAGGTCGTGCGCCTGCACCATGAGAGCGCCACCGCGGTGCCGGCGGGCGAGGCGCTGATGGAGATCGCCGACACCGCGCACCTCGAGGCCGTGATCGACGTGCTGTCGGGCGACGCGCTGCGCGTCAAGCCCGGCGCGGCGGTGCGCCTGGCTCTCGGCAGCGGCCTGCCCGAGCTGCCGGGCCGCGTCGAGCGCATCGAGCCGGTGGCCTTCACCAAGGTCTCGGCCCTCGGCATCGAGGAGCAGCGCGTCAACCTGATCGTCGCGCCGACCGCGGCCGCGCCGGTCGCGCTCGGCGACGGCTACCGCGTCGATGCCCGGATCACGCTCGACGTCCGCGACGACGCCCTGCTCGTCCCCACCGGCGCGCTGCTGCGCGACGGCAGCGCCTGGGCGGTGATGGTGGCCGAGGACGGTCGCGCCCGGCGACGCACCGTCGACGTCGCCGGCCGCAACGGCGACTGGGCCTGGCTGCGCGGCGGCCTGCAGCCGGGCGAGCGCGTGCTGCTCTACCCCGGCGCCACGATCGCCGACGGCCAGCGCATCCGCGAACGCAGGAGCCCACGATGACCCGCATCCTGATCGTCCAGGGCCACCCGGACCCGAGCCCGGCGCACTTCGGCCACGCGCTCGCCGCCGCCTACGCCGACGCGGCCCGCGCGGCCGGCCACGAGGTCGAGACGGTCACCGTCGCGACGCTCGACTTCCCGCTGCTGCGCACCCAGCACGAATGGCAGCACGGCGCGCTGCCGCCGGCGCTGCGGCCGGTGCAGGAGGCGATCGCCCGCGCCGAGCACCTGGTGCTGTTCTTCCCGCTGTGGTTGGGCGGCATGCCGGCGCTGCTGAAGGGCCTGCTCGAGCAGGTGCTGCGGCCCGGCTTCGCGGTGCCGACCGGCAACCCGCTGACCGGCCCGAAGCCGCTGGCCGGCCGCTCGGCGCGCGTGGTCGTGACGATGGGCATGCCGGCGCTGGCCTACCGGTGGCTGTTCCGCGCGCACAGCCTGAAGGCGCTGGAGCGCAACATCCTCGGCTTCGTCGGCATCGCGCCGGTGCACGAGACGCTCGTCGGCTCGGTCGAGGGCTCGGACGCGGCGCGCCGGCGCTGGCTCGCGAAGCTGGCGCGGCTCGGCGCTGCCGGTGCATGATGAACACCTCGCGACCGCGGCAGGAGCACTGCGCATGAGCCCCGACGACACACCGCCCGACGGCAACTTCGCCAAGCTGATCGACGAACAGCTCGAACTCGCCGCTGCCAAGCTGCCGGCGCTGGAGCCGGCGGTCGTCCATCCCTCGCCGGAGGACCACGACGAGGTGCCGGCGCCGCACCCCACGCTGGAGGACGTGCTGCTCGGCAAGGCCGAGCCGACGCCCGAGATGCTGGAGGAACTGGCCGCGCTGGAGGCCGCGCCCGAGCTCAGCGAGGAGGAACTCGCCCGCCAGGCGCTGGCCGACGGCGGCGAGGACGCCGATCCGGCGACGCCGGAATAGCCCCCTCGCCGCTCCGCCCTTAAAGCGGGTTCAGCGACTTCTCGGTGCGGTAGTGGGTGTAGCCCACGCTGGCGCCGGCCCGCAGGCCCACGCCCAGGCGCACCGGCGCCAGCGTGACGCCGTCGAGGCGCTGGTAGTTGATGCCGGCGCCGCCCACGTAGTAGAGGCTGCCGTCGACGCCGGGGTAGCGCTTGAAGATCGCGCTCGGCTCCGGCAGGTTGTAGACCAGCACGAAGACCTTGGACGCATTCGCGCCGAGGTCGAAGCCGATCGACGGGCCGGCCCAGTAGACCTTGCTGCGTGCGCCGCTCTTCATCACCAGCTCGCCCTCGCCGTAGCGCAGGCCGGCGGTCACGGCGGCCGCAACCTCCTCGCCGCGCAGGAAGCCGTTGGGCCGGCCCTGCTCGCGGAAGGCCTTGGCGATCACCTGGGCCAGTCCCTCGGTGGTCTCGCCGAAGAAGGCGACCGCGGCCTTGAGCGTCGAGGCCTCGTCATAGGTGTCGGCCTCGGCGGCTGCCGCGGCGCGGCCGAGCACGGGCGCGGCCAGCACCAGGGCGCCGGCGCCGAGCTGGCCCAGCCAGGCCCGGCGGGTCGTTGCCAGCACGCGCCGGGCGGGATCGAGAGCCGGACGGCCGGCGGGGAACGTCAGATCGTGTTGAGAGCTCAGGACTCGCATCGTTCAGGTTCTCCTTCGCGCCACCGGGGGGCGGCGCTAGGGTTTCACCTTAGCCCTGGCGGGCCGACGCGACTGTCTCGGGATGTGCCGGAAGGTTAATTTGTAACTTGCTATCTTAGGCGGTTCCTCGATAGTCAAGTCCCGATGACCCCGCCGTCCTTGCGACGGATCGCGATCGTCGCCGACCGCGGCCGGCCACCGGCGGCGCCGTCGGGCCAGGAGCTGATCGCCTTCGGCTTGCTCGGGTCGTTGCGGCCGGGGTGGGCCAGCGGCGCCTCGCCGGGGTGCTGGATGTTGACGAACATGGTGCGCAGGTCGGGCGTCAGCTGCACCGCCGTGACCTCGCAGCCGACCGGCCCGGTCAGGAAGCGCCGCACCTCGCCGGTGGACGGGTCGGCGGCGACCATCTGGTTGTTGCCGATCAGCGCCCAGTCGGCCTGCGCCATGTTCTGCGCCGACGAGTCGGTCTGGATCCACAGCACGCCGCGCTGGTCGATGTGGCAGCCGTCGGGCTGGGCGAAGGCCACGCCGCCCTTGACGTTGCCGCGCTTGAGCGGGTCGGCATGCGTGGGTTCGCCGGCCTGAAGGAAGACGTCCCAGGTGAAGCGCGTCGCGGCGGCGTCGCCGCCGGCCTCCCGCCAGCGCACGATGTGGCCCATCAGGTTGGGCGCGCGCGGGTTGGCGGCGTCGGCGCCCAGCGCGTTCGCCTGGTGCAGCGGCTTGCCCTTGCCGCGCGCGGTGTTGTTGCTCAGCGTGACGTAGACCTCCTGGCTGCGCGGGTGCACCGCGATCCACTCGGGGCGGTCCATGTAGGTCGCGCCGGCCACGTCGCCGGCGGTGCGGGCGTCGATCACCACCTCGGCCTGCGACGGAAAGCCGCGCTCGGCGGTCAGGCCGTTCTTGCCCTGCGTCAGCTCGATCCACTCGCCGCTGCCGTCGGCGTTGAAGCGGCCGGCGTAGAGCGTGCCCTCGTCGAGGATGTCCTGGTTGTCCTTGGCGCTGCCGCCCTTCACGTAGGGCCGCTTGCTGACGAACTTGTAGATGTGCTCGAACTTCGAGCGGTAGTCGTCGTCGCCCATGTAGTAGACGACGCGGCCGTCCTTGGCGATCGACAGCGCCGCGCCCTCGTGCGCCATGCGGCCCATCGCGGTGTGCTTGACCGGCTCGCTCGCCGGGTCGTAGGGGTCGAACTCGACGACCCAGCCGAAGCGGTTGCACTCGTTGGGGTGCTTCACCGCGTCGAAGCGCTCGTCGTGCTCGTGCCAGCGGAAGCCCCAGCCGTCCTTGGTCGTCGGGATGCCGTAGCGGTCCTGCAGCCGCGGGATGCTGCCCGAGTCGTTGACGAAGTAGGCGGTGAAGTTCTCCTCGCAGGAGAGGTAGGTGCCCCAGGGCGTGTAGCCGTTGGCGCAGTTCTGGAAGGTGCCGCGCACGCGCGTGCCGGTCGGGTCCTCCGCGGTGCGCATCAGCGGGTGGCCGGCGGCCGGGCCCTTGATGCGGAAGGGCGTGTCGGCGGTGATGCGCCGGCCGTAGCGCGAGTCGGCCACGGTGCGCCAGCGGCCGCCCTCGGAGCGCGCCTCGTAGACGCCCAGGCCATGCGCGTTCTTGGACTTCTGCACTTTCTCGGCCGACCACGCGGCCATGCCGTCGGTGCTCAGCAGGTTGTCGTCGGTGTACTCGTAGTTGATGCCGATCAGGCCGTGGGTCGACGAGTTGGAGCCCTTGGGCAGCGGGAAGTAGTGCATGCCATCGTGGAACATGCCGGACTGCATGGCCTGCTCGGCGGCACTCTGGCTCGCGTCGGGCTTGAACGCGGGGGCGCCGGCCATGATCGGGTCGCCCCAGGCGTTGACGACCTGCCAGGTGTAGCCCTCGGGCACGACCACGGTGTCGGCGCGCGAGATCGGAATGGACGTGAAGCCGATCAGCGGGCCCGAGCCGGCGGCGCCGGGCGTCAGGCCGCAGCCGTTCAGGAAGCCGAGCGCCGCGGCGCCGAGCGAGCCGCCGAGCAGCTCGCGGCGCCGCAGGCGCGCGTCGACCAGGTCATCGAACAGGTTGCCGCTGGCGGCTTGGGGGTCGGGCATGTCGTCCTCCGGGGGTTGGGAGTGAAGGCGGACTGCTCAACCGCTGCCCTGAAGCTAAGCCACGTCAGCGCCTTGTCAATCGGGACCTGAAGCGGCCCCCCTAGAGCGACACCGCGCCCCAGCCACTCAGGCGCCGGCGCTTTCGAGCAGAGCGCCGAGCGC
>CAYLKR010000020.1:11484-22753 GCA_964384225.1 uncultured Methylibium sp. | reverse complement strand
CGGCTGGCCGACTGGGTCGCTGCCCCGGCGCCGCGCCGGACCGTCAGCGGTGACGACGGCAGCGCGCCGCCGCCCGCCCCCGCTCCCGTTTCCCCCGCGATCCCACCGACCCGCCTTCAGACATCGATGGACACCCCCCCTCCCCTGACCCATTTGCAGCGCCTCGAGGCCGAGAGCATCCACATCCTGCGCGAGGTGGTCGCCGAGTGCGAGAACCCGGTGATGCTGTACTCGATCGGCAAGGACAGCGCCTGCATGCTGCACCTCGCCAAGAAGGCGTTCTGGCCGGCGCCGCCGCCCTTCCCGCTGCTCCATGTGGACACCACCTGGAAGTTCCGCGACATGTACGCGATGCGCGCGCGCATGGCCCAGGAGATGGGCATGGAGCTGCTCGTGCACCAGAACCCCGAGGCCGCGGCGCTGGGCATCAACCCCTTCACCCACGGCTCGCAGATCCACACCGACATGTGGAAGACGCAGGGCCTGAAGCAGGCGCTCGACAAGTACGGTTTCGACGCGGCCTTCGGCGGCGCGCGCCGCGACGAGGAGAAGAGCCGCGCCAAGGAGCGCATCTTCTCGTTCCGCACCGCCGAGCACCGCTGGGACCCGAAGAACCAGCGCCCCGAGCTCTGGAAGCTCTACAACACGCGCCACCACAAGGGCGAGTCGATCCGCGTGTTCCCGATCTCGAACTGGACCGAGCTCGACATCTGGCAGTACATCCACCTCGAGAACATCCCGATCGTGCCGCTGTACTTCGCGCGCGAGCGGCCGGTGGTCGAGCGCGACGGCACGCTGATCATGGTGGACGACGAGCGCATGCCGCTCAAGCCCAACGAGGTGCCGATGATGAAGAAGGTGCGCTTCCGCACCCTCGGCTGCTATCCGCTGAGCGGCGCGGTGGAGTCGGAGGCCGACACGCTGCCGGCCATCATCCAGGAGATGCTGCTGACGCGCACCTCCGAGCGCCAGGGCCGCATGATCGACCACGACGCCGCCGCGTCGATGGAGAAGAAGAAGCAAGAGGGGTATTTCTGATGGCGCACGTCTCCGACCTCATCGCCACCGACATCGAGGCCTACCTGCACCAGCACGAGCACAAGGGCCTGCTGCGCTTCATCACCTGCGGCAGCGTCGACGACGGCAAGAGCACGCTGATCGGGCGGCTGCTGTACGAATCGAAGATGCTGTTCGAGGACCAGCTCGCCGCCATCGAGGCCGACTCCAGGAAGTGGGGCACGCAGGGCGACGACATCGATTTCGCGCTGCTGGTCGACGGCCTGTCCGCCGAGCGGGAGCAGGGCATCACGATCGACGTGGCCTACCGCTTCTTCTCGACCGACCGGCGCAAGTTCATCGTCGCCGACACGCCGGGCCACGAGCAGTACACGCGCAACATGGTCACCGGCGCGTCGACGGCCGACGTCGCCATCCTGCTGATCGACGCCCGCCGCGGCGTGCAGACGCAGACGCGCCGCCACAGCTTCCTGGTCTCGCTGCTCGGCATCCGCCATGTGGTCCTCGCGATCAACAAGATGGACCTGATGGGGCACTCGCAGAAGACCTTCGACGCGATCGTCGACGAGTACCGTGGCTTCGCCAAGCAGATCGGCCTGCAGGACATCACGCCGATCCCGATGTCGGCGCTGCGCGGCGACAACGTCGTCGAACGCAGCGACCGCATGCCCTGGTACCACGGCCCGACGCTGATGGGCTACCTGGAGACGGTCGAGATCGACGAGACGCGGCTGCAGTCCGGCCCATTCCGACTGCCGGTGCAGTGGGTCAACCGCCCCGACCTCGACTTCCGCGGCTTCGCCGGGCAGATCGCCAGCGGCATCGTTCGCCCAGGCGACCGCATCCGCGCGCTGCCCTCGGGCAAGGAGAGCACGGTCGCGCGCATCGTCGCGCATGGCGGCGACCTACCGATGGCGGTGGCCGGCCAGTCGGTCACGCTGACGCTGAAGGACGAGATCGACATCTCGCGCGGCGATGTGATCGCCGGCGCCGACGCGCCGGCCGGCGTGGCCGACCAGTTCGAGGCCACGCTGGTGTGGATGCACGAGGAGCCTCTGCTGCCCGGCCGCCCCTACCTGCTGAAGATCGGCGCCACCACGGTGCCGGCCACGGTCACCGAGATCAAGCACCAGGTCAACGTCAACACGATGGAGCACCTGGCCGCCAAGCGGCTCGAGCTCAACGCGATCGGCGAGTGCAACCTGAAGGTGGACAAGGCCATCGCCTTCGACCCCTACCAGGAGAACCGCGACACCGGCGGCTTCATCCTGATCGACCGGCTGACCAACAACACGGTCGGCGCCGGCATGCTGCGCTACGCGCTGCGCCGCGCGCACAACATCCACCTGCAGCACTGCGACGTCGACAAGGCGGCGCGTGCCGCGGCCAAGCACCAGCAGCCCTGCGTGCTGTGGTTCACCGGGCTGTCGGGCGCGGGCAAGTCGACGATCTCCAACCTGGTGGAGAAGCAGCTCCACGCGCTGGGCCACCACACCTACCTGCTCGACGGCGACAACGTGCGCCACGGCCTGAACAAGGACCTCGGCTTCACCGACGAGGACCGCGTCGAGAACATCCGCCGCGTCGCCGAGGTCGCCAAGCTGATGGTCGACGCCGGGCTGATCGTGCTGACCGCCTTCATCTCGCCCTTCCGCGCCGAGCGCCAGATGGCGCGGGCGCTGTTCGGCGAGGGCGAGTTCATCGAGGTCTTCGTCGACACACCGCTCGACCTCGCCGAGCAGCGCGACCCGAAGGGCCTGTACAAGAAGGCGCGCCGCGGTGAGCTGAAGAACTTCACCGGCATCGACTCGCCCTACGAGGCGCCGCTGTCCCCCGAGCTGCGCCTGACGACGGCGCCCGACGCGCCCGAGGCGGCTGCGCAGCGCGTCATCGAGCTGCTCCGCAGCCGTGGGGTGCTGGGCTAGGGCCTGCGCGGCCCTTCCCGTCGCGTGAGCACAGGCGCCCCTTGATGTCGGCAGCGCCGCTGCGCATCGCGTTGCTCGGCTGCAACCGCAATGCGGCGCTCGTGCGGCGCAACCCCTCGTTCACCTACCGCTGCGAGAACCTGGCCGAGGCCCTCCGGCGCGCCGGCCACGAGGTCTGGCTCGGCCATGTCAGCCGCTTCCCTTGGTGGCGGCGCTTCGACATCGTGCAGTTCCACCGGCCGCAGGACGGCACGCGGCTCGCCCTGCTGTGCCTGTGGCTGCGCGCGCGCGGCACGCGGCTGCAGGCCGACTTCGACGACCTGGTGTTCGAGCCGGCGCTGGCCGAGGCGAGCCCGGCCGTCATCAACGGCCTGCGGTCGCTCGCCGCGGTCCGGGCCGAGTTCGCACGCCACGGCGCGGCGCTGCGCCGCATCGGCCGTGCCTCCGTCTCGACGGCGCCGCTGGCCGAGGCCGCCGAGCGCCTGCTCGGCCGGCGGCCGACGGTCGTTCCGAACGCCGTGCATGGCCGCTGGCGTGCGCTGCCCGCGCCGCCACCCGCCGCGAAGCCGCCGCTGATGACCTACCTGCCGGGCACGCGCAGCCACGACCGCGACTTCGCGCTCGTCGCCCCGGCGATCGAGCGCGTGCTGGCGCGCCACCCGCAGGCCCGGCTGCGCGTCACCGGGCCGCTCGACTTCCGGCTGCAGGCACGCGACGGCCAGGTGCAGCACGAGGAAAAGCTGCCCTTCGAGCGCTTCCACGAGGCGGTGCAGCGCGGCCGCGTCAACCTGGCGCCGCTCGAGGCCACGCCGTTCACGCGCTGCAAGTCGGCGCTGAAGGTGATCGAGGCCGGCTGCTTCGGCATCCCGACGGTCTGCTCGCCGCTGCCCGATGCCGAGCGCTTCGCCGACGCCGGCGCGGTGATCGCCGATGGCGATGCAGCCTGGGAGGCGGCGCTCGAGACGCTGCTGTTCGACGACGGCGCCCATGCCGCGGCGACCGCCGGCCTGGCCGAACGGGTACGGGCGCGCGCCGACATCGACCGCATCGCCGCCGACTGGCTGGCCGCGGCGCAGGGAGCGGCCGGTGGCTGACGCGCCGCGCCGCATCGCCGGCCCGCTGGCCGGTCTGCGCGCGCGCTGGCGGCGCGACCGCGGCCGCTACGGCGCGCCGACGCTGGCGGGCTACTGGGCCGCTTGGCAGGCGAGCGGCTCGCCGCAGGCGCTGCTGCGCCTCGCCGCCTTCCGGCGCGACCTCGGCCGGCCGCTGCCGCGGCGCTGGGTCGTGCCGCTGTATGCCGCCTGCCCGACGCTGACGCCGAACAGCCGGCGCCTCGCGCTCGGGCTGCTGGCCGAGGCCGACCCGGCGCGCCTGGCCGGGTTGCCGGCCGAGTGCCTGGCCGAGGCCGCCGCCGCCATCCCCGCGCTGGCGGCGCTCGCACCGGCGGCAGGCCAAGACGCCGCGACCGCCAGGCTCGCCACCCTGCAGGCGCAGCAGCCACGCTGGCGCGCCGACTTCGCCGCCTGGGCAGCCGCACGCCGCGACGCCGGCGGCCTGTGCGTCGTCGGCAATGCCGCGACGCTGCGCGGCCGCGGCCTCGGCCACGCGATCGACGCGCACGCGGCGGTGCTGCGCTTCAACGCCTTCCGCGGCGGCGACACCGCGGCGGCCGACATCGGCAAGCGCGTCGACGTCTGGGTCACGAAGGGCGACTACCGCGGCGAGCGCCCCGTCGGGCCGGCCTGGGCCGTGCTGAGCGGGCCGGACCCGCGCTACCGCGCCGTCGACGTCACGACGCTCGCGCTGCTGGCGGCCGACGACACGCCGGTGCTCACGGTGCCGCTGGCGGTCTGGCGCGCGCTGGTGCGCGAGCTCGACGCGCCGCCCACCGCCGGGCTGCTGACGCTGACCTGGCTGCGCACGCTGCTCGCCAGCTGGGACGGCATCCGCTGCGCCGGCATCGGCAGCGGCCTGGCGGGCGATGGCCGCTACCACGCCGCGATCGCCGGCAAGCCGCCGGGACGCCGCCACGCCTGGGCGCGCGAGCAGGCGCTCGTCGAACGCTGGCGCAACGAGGGGCTGCAATGCCTGGACCGCTGACGGACGCCGACCCGCTGGCGCGCTTCGCCGACGGCAATCTCGTCTGCCTGCACATCGGCCCGCGGCTCACGCCCTGGCTCGACACCTTCCTCGGCCGTCCGGTCCACTGGCGGCCACGGCTGCCGGCGCGCGGCGTCGCAGCCGTCGTCGGCTGGGGGCTCAAGGGCGTGTCGCTGCGGGCACGCGAGGCGGCGCGGGCCGCCGGCCTGCCCTATGTGGCGATCGAGGACGGCTTCCTGCGCTCGGTCGGCCTCGGCGACACCGACGCGGCGCTGTCGCTGGTGGTCGACGACCTCGGCATCTACTACGACGCAGGTGCGCCCTCGCGGCTCGAGGCGCTGATCGCGGCGCCGCGCAGCGCCGCCGAGCAGGCGCGCGCCGCCGCGCTGTCGCAGGCCTGGTGCGCCGGGCGGTTGTCGAAGTACAACCATGCGCCCGAACTCGCCCCACCGCTACGCGGGCCCTATGTGCTGGCGATCGACCAGACCGCCGGCGACGCGTCGATCACCCACGGCCTCGCCGATGCGACGAGCTTCGCGCGCATGCTCGAGGCCGCGCTCGACGAGCACCCCGGCCTGCCGGTGCTGCTCAAGGTGCATCCGGACGTGGTGGCCGGCCGCAAGCGCGGCCACTTCGAGCGGCTGACGCCGGGCGAGGCCGCGCGCGTCACGCTGCTCGCGCAGGACGCGCACGCGCCGGCTCTGCTGGAAGGCGCGGCCGCCGTCTACACCGTGACCTCGCAGGTCGGCTTCGAGGCGCTGTTGTGGGGCCGGCCGGTGCGCTGCTTCGGCATGCCCTTCTACGCCGGCTGGGGCCTGACCGGCGACGCGCTGCCGGCGCCGGCGCGGCGCGGTGCGCGGCACGGCGTCACGCGCGAGGCGCTGGTGCACGCGGCGCTGATCGACTACCCGCGCTGCCTCGACCCGCGCACGCTGGCCCTCGGCCCACCGGAGCGGCTGGTCGAGTGGATGGCCGCGCAGCGTGCGCGCGTGTCGCGGCTGCCGGCCGGCACGTCGCCGCGCGGCTGGGGTCCGCCGGAGACCGGCGACGCGCTGCCCTGGCGGGCGCTGCGCGCGCTCAAGCGCTGGCGCGATCGTCCGCCGGCGCGGCGTTGACCTCCGCGTCCGGCGACGGCGCTGCGCGGCGACGGCCGCGCGCGGCGGCCACGTGCTGGGCGACGACCGCGGCGGTCGCGTCGAGGTCGGCCGCGGTGTAGGCCCAGGCATCGCCCGGCGCCTGGTAGTGGCGCAGCACCGCGGCGCGCAGGCGCCGGCCGGCGTCGGCATCGTTGCCGCGCAAGGCCGCCTCGGCCACCGCAGCGGCGAAGTCCTCGCGGCTGACGCGCAGGATCTGCGGGCTGGCGGTGTAGAAGCTGTCGGCGAAGCACAGCACCGGCATGCCGCGCAGCGCCGCCTCGAAGCCGGTGTTGGAGTTCAGGCAGACCAGCATCGCCGCCTGGCTGTGGAAGCGCGCCAGGTTGCCCTCGACGAACTCGGCCCCCGGCGGCAGGCGGTAGCGGCGCACGTCCATCGGGTGGCGCTTGACCAGCACGCGCGCGCCCGGCAGCGCCGCGGTGATGCGCGGCACGACGAAGTCGAGATAGCCCTGGTTATGGGGGAAGGGCGAGTGCATCACGAACTGCGAGTCGGTCTGCAACTGCAGCGGCAGCAGCACCACCTTGCCGGCCTCCTCGGGCGCGACGCGGCGCACGCGGCGGTCGAGCTGGGCGAGCTTGCGCGCGCGACCCTCGCGCAGCCAGATGCGCAGGTAGTTGAAGGGGTGGTAGGTCTTGTGCTGCATCGGCCGCAGGTCGGGGTCGCGCGAGCGGGCCCAGGCGTTCAGCGCCATGAAGACGATGAAGCGCAGCCGCAGCCAGCGCTCGGTCGGGCGGCACGGCGGCAGCGCCTCGGGATCCACCCCGCGCACCGCCTCCTCGTCGCGCTGCGCCAGCGCGAGATCGAAGCGCGCGTTCAGGCCCTGGGTGCTGAGGCTGGCCGTGCGGTTGCGGAAGGCGCCGCGCTCGAAGTAGACGCAGACCACGCCGAGTTCCTGCGCCGCCACGCGCGCGGCCTGCGAGAACGGCCGCGCGTCGGAGAACACCAGGCAGACCTCGGTGCGCTCGGCCGCGAAGCGCGCCTTGAACCAGGCCACCGCATGCGAGAACGCGCGCCGGAAGCCCGGCGCGTCCGTGCGCGCCCAGGCGGCGCGGGCGAACTCGGCCGGCAGCTCGTAGGTGGCATCGGCATCGCCGGCACGCCACAGCTCGCAGCGGTCGCCGTTCGTGTAGAGCCTGTAGGCCGGGCTCGACAGCAGCGCGACGACCGAGCCCCCCTCGCCGGCCAGGCGGGCGGCCAGCCCGTGGAAGTAGCCGCTGTAGGGCGGGTCGAGGTAGGCGATGTTCATGCGCGGGCGCAGGGGCGGTATTCGCGCACGGCGTCGGCAAGGGCGGCGCGCACCGCCGCCGCCGACGCCTGCGGATGCGCGGCGATCCACTCGAGCAGCCGCGCCACCGCCTCGGGCTCGGCGACCAGCTTCGCGACGCGGATGCGCGGGTTGGCGGTGGGCAGCGCGGTGTCGGCATCGGCCAGCAGCTCCTCGTAGAGCTTCTCGCCGGGGCGCAGGCCGGTGACGGTGATCGCGATCTCGTCGGGCGTGTGGCCGGCCAGCCGGATCATGTCGCGCGCGAGATCGACGATCTTCACCGGCTCGCCCATGTCGAGCACGTAGACGCGGCCGCTGTCGCCGATCGCGGCCGCCTGCACGACGAGCCGCGCCGCCTCGGGGATGGTCATGAAGTAGCGCGTGATGTCCGGGTGCGTGACGGTCACCGGCCCGCCGGCGGCGATCTGGGCCTGGAACTTCGGGATCACGCTGCCGCTCGAGCCGAGCACGTTGCCGAAGCGCACCGCCATGAACCTGGTCGCATGGCCGCGCGTCGCCAGCTCGCCGAGCAGCAGCTCGGCGGCCCGCTTGCTCGCGCCCATCACGTTGGTCGGGTTGACCGCCTTGTCGGTGGAGATCAGCACGAAGCGCTCGACGCCCGCCTCGGCGCTGGCGAGCGCCGCGTGCCAGGTGCCCAGCGTGTTGTTCTCCAGTGCCGCGCCGGCGTTGGCCTCCTCCATCAGCGGCACATGCTTGTAGGCGGCGGCGTGGAAGACGATCTGCGGCCGCTCGGCGGCGAACAGCGCGCGCAGCGCGTCGAGCCGCTTCACATCGCCGACGCGCGCCGCCAGCGGCAGCCCGGGATGGCGCTGCTGCAGCTCCTGCTCGATGCTGTAGAGCGCGTACTCGCTCAGCTCCAGCAGCACCAGCCGCTGCGGCCCGTAGCGAGCGACCTGTCGGCACAGCTCCGAACCGATGCTGCCGCCGGCGCCGGTGATCAGCACGGTGCGGCCGGAGAGGCAGTCGGCGATGCCGGCCTCGTCGAGCTGCACCGGCTCGCGGCCGAGCAGGTCCTCGGGGCGGATGTCGCGCACGCGGGCGAGCTGGCTGCCGTCGAGCAGCTCCTGCGCCGACGGCACGGTCAGCACCGGCAGGCCGGTCGCGGTGGCGAGCTCGATCACGCGCCGCCGCCCGGCGCCGCGCAGCGAGGGGATGGCGATGATCAGGTGGCCGGCGTCGTGGCGGGCCGCCAGCGCTGCGGCCTCGTCGAGCCGGCCGAGCACCGGCACGCCCGCCACCCGCGTGCCCTGCTTCTCCGGCGCGTCGTCCAGCAGCCCGGCGACCACCCAGCCCTGGTGCTGCAGCCCCGCCAGCAGCGTGCGCGCCGCGGTGCCGGCGCCGAGCACCAGCGCGCGCCGCGTGCCCGGCGCGCCGCGCACGAGCTGCGCGCGGGTGTGCTCGTAGAGCATGCGGTAGGCCAGCCGCACGCTGGCCAGGCCGAACAGCGTGATCACCGGGTGCAGCGCCAGCACCGAGCGCGGGATCTTCTCCAGCTGCGCCATCAGCACGACCGCCGCGGCCACCGCACCGGCCAGCGTGCAGGCGATCGCCAGTCGCTGCACCTCGCCGAAGCCCGAGAAGCGCCACAGCCCGCGCGGCACGCCCAGCGCCATGAAGACGACGAGGTAGAGCGCCACGATGCCGGCCAGCACCAGCGGGTCGTAGTCGGGCCGCGCCGACCACCAGCGCTCGAAGCCGAGGCGGAACAGGTAGGTGAAGTTCCAGGCCGCGACGATGACTACCGCGTCGATCGCCAGCGACAGCGGCTCGCGGTGTGGGCGCACGCGCGCCAGCGCCGCATCGAGGCGGTGCCAGACGGTGGCGTCGTCGGGAGTCATCGGGGGAGGCGGGGTCGCGCGGCCAAAGCCGTCGATTGTCGCTTGTCGGCTCAGCGCATCACGGCACGCAGGGTGCGACAGATCACACCGAGGTCGGTCGCGAGCGAGGCGCGGTCGGCGTAGTCGGCCGCGGCGGACAGCTTGGCGGGCAGGATGCGCTCGACGTACTCGCGCTCGGGGTCCGCGGCGGCGGCCAGGCGTTCGGCCTCGTCCAGGTGGTCCAGGGACGACGGATCGGTGATGCCCGGCCGCACCGCCAGCACGCGCTCGCGCAGCGCCGGTGGGTAATGCGCCACGTAGCGCGGCAGCTCGGGGCGCGGGCCGACCAGGCTCATGTCGCCGCGCAGCACGTCGATCAGCTGCGGCAGCTCGTCGAGCCGCTTCGCGCGCAGGAAGCGGCCGACGCGGGTGATGCGTGCGTCCTCGCCGATCGTCAGCCCGGGGCCGCGCTGCGGCGCGTCGGCCACCATGGTGCGGAACTTGTGGATGCGGAAGAGGCGTCCGCCGCGGCCGACACGCTCCTGGCGGAACAGCGCCGGGCCGGGCGAGTCGAGCCGCACGGCCACCGCGATCGCGAGCAGCAGCGGGCTCAGCAGCACGAGCCCCGCCGCGGCGAGCAGCAGGTCGAACAGCCGCTTGGCCATGCTCAGGCGCCGAGCACCTCGCGCACCGCCGCGACGACGCGCTCGACGTCGGCGTCGCTCATCTTGGTGTAGATCGGCAGGCTGGCCATGCGCTCGTAGGCACGCTGGCTGTGCGGGAAGCGCGCCGCGTCGAGGCCGTAGCGCTCGCGCCAGTAGGGGTGCTGGTGCAGCGGGATGTAGTGCACCGAGCAGCCGATGCCGAGCGCGAACAGGCGCTCGATGAAGGCCTCGCGGTCCAGCGGCGCGCCGTCGGCGAGCCGCACAACGTAGAGGTGCCAGGCATGGCGATCCCCCGCCGCCGGGCCCGGCGGGCGCAAGAGCGGCAGCCCGGCGAAGGCGGCGTCGTAGCGTGCCGCGATCTCGGCGCGGCGGCGCTGGAAGGCGTCGGCGCGCCTGAGCTGGTGCAGGCCCAGCGCCGCGGCGATGTCGGTCAGGTTGTACTTGTAGCCGGGGGCGACGATCTCGTAGTACCAGCTCGGCGTCTTGGCCGTGAAGCGGTCGAAGGCGTCGCGGCTGATGCCGTGCAGCCGCATCACCCTGACGCGCGCGGCCAGCGCCGGATCGCGCGTGACGACCATGCCGCCCTCGCCGGTGGTGATGGTCTTGTTCGCGTAGAAGCTGAACACCGTCGCGTCGCTGGCCAGCGTGCCGACCAGCGCGCCGGCATGCGTCGTCGGCAGCGCATGGGCCGCGTCCTCGACGACCTTGAGGCCGTGGCGGCGCGCGATCGCGAGGATCGCGTCCATCGGTGCCGCGAGGCCGGCGTAGTGCACCGGGATGACGGCCTTGGTGCGCGGCGTGATCGCGGCCTCGATCCCGGCCGGATCGATGTTCAGCGTCGCCGGGTCGATGTCGACGAGCACCACGTCGGCGCCGAGGTAGCGCACGACCTCGGCGGTCGCGGTGAAGGTGTGGGTGGTCGTGATCACCTCGTCGCCGGGGCCGATGCCCAGCGCCTCCAGCGCGAGGTGCAGCCCGGCGGTGGCCGAGTTGACGGCCATCGCCTGCAGCGACGGGTCGCCGAGGAAGGCGACGAAGTCCTCCTCGAAGCGTCGCGCCTTCGGCCCGGTCGTGACCCAGCCCGAGCGCAGCGTGTCGACGACCTCGGCGATCTCCTCCTCGCCGATCTCGGGCAAGGCAAACGGCAGGAAGACCGGCTCGCTCACGCCGCTCTGCGCCCGATGCCGTGGTACTCGATGCCCAGCGATTTCATCAGCGCCGGCTCGAACAGATTGCGCCCGTCGAACACCAGCGGCTGCTTCAGCGCGCTGCGGATCGCGTCGAAGTCCGGGCTGCGGAACTC
>CAYLKR010000020.1:0-11474 GCA_964384225.1 uncultured Methylibium sp. | reverse complement strand
CCTTCCACTCGGTGACGATGACGAGTGCGTCGGCGCCTTCGAGCGCCTCGCGCGCCGACGCGGCATAGCGCAGCGCCGGCTGGTCGGGCATCGCGCGGCGCGCCTCGTCCATCGCCACCGGGTCGTAGGCCACGACCTCGGCGCCCAGTGCCGCGAGCCGCGCGATCAGCACCCGGCTCGGCGCCTCACGCATATCGTCGGTGCCGGGCTTGAAGGCCAGACCCCAGAGCGCGAAGCACCTGCCCTTCAGGTCGGCGCCGAGCCGCGCGACGATCTTGTCGGCCAGCCACTGCTTCTGGCGCTCGTTGACCGCCTCGACGGCCTCGAGCAGCTGCAGCTCGTGCCCGGCCTCGCGCGCCGAGCGCACCAGCGCCTTCACGTCCTTCGGAAAGCAGGAGCCACCGTAGCCGGCGCCGGCGTAGAGGAACTGGGTGCCGATGCGCGGGTCGCTGCCGATGCCCTGGCGCACCAGCTCGATGTCGGCGCCCACCGCCTCGGCCAGCCGCGACAGCTCGTTCATGAAGCTGATGCGGGTGGCGAGCATCGCGTTGGCGGCGTACTTGGTGAACTCGGCGCTCTTGATGTCCATCACCAGCACGCGGTCGCGGTTGCGCACATAGGGCGCGTACAGCGAGCGCATCAGCAGCACCGCGCGCTCGTCGTCGGCGCCGATCACGACGCGGTCCGGGCGCATGAAGTCGGCCACCGCCGCGCCCTCCTTCAGGAACTCGGGGTTGCTGACCACCGCGTAGTCGACCTGCACGCCGCGCGCGGCGAGCGCCGCGTCGATGGCCGCGCGGACCTTCTCGGCGGTGCCGACCGGCACCGTGCTCTTGTCGATCACCACCTTGTAGTCAGTCATGCGCTCGCCGATCGCGCGGGCCGCAGCGACGACGTACTGCAGGTCGGCCGAGCCGTCCTCATCGGGCGGCGTGCCGACCGCGATGAACTGCAGCGTGCCGTGCGCGACCGCGCGGTCGACGTCGGTCGTGAACTCGAGGCGCTTCGCCGCGGCGTTGCGCTGCACCACCTCCTGCAGGCCGGGCTCGTGGATCGGGATACCCCCGCCGTTGAGCACCTCGATCTTGCGCGCATCGACGTCGAGGCACAGCACATGGTTGCCCATCTCGGCGAGGCAGGCCCCGGTGACCAGCCCCACATAACCCGTTCCGACCACGGTGATCTTCATGCGCTTGTCATCCCTTCGAAAACCAGATCAATCGATGCGTGCGCAGCGGCGGCAGGTTCAGCCACGCCGGCAGCCGCGGATGCAGCGCCGCGAGCCGCCGTGCGAGAGGCGGCGCCAGCGTCACGCGCCGCACCGTGCACCGCGCGGCCGGGAACAGCGCGCGCGCCTGCGCCACCGACAGGCCGCGCACATCGGCGTTGCGTGGATTGTCCACCGCGAAGTCGTACCACAGGACGCCGCCGCCCGGGCGCACCCAGCGCCACATCGTGGCCGCGAGGCGCCGGCGGACCGCGTCGTCGAGGATCGACGAGAACACCGTGAAGGCGAGCACCGCGTCCTGGCTGGCGTCGGGCAGCGGCGCGGCGAGCGCATCGCCCTCGATCACGCGCGCCGCCGCCGGCAGCACGGCGCGCGCCGCGGCCACGCGCTCGGGCAGCAGTTCCAGGCCGGTGAGCCGCGCCGGCTCGGCGCCCAGGCGCAGCAGGTCGAGCAGGTTGCCGCCGGCGCCGCATCCGACTTCCAGCAGGTCGCGGCCGGCCAGCGTGTCCCAGCCTTGCGCACGCCACAGCGCCAGCATCGCGCGCAGCCGCTCCTGCTGCGCCTGCAGCGCGGCGGCGTCGAACAGGCTGTAGCGACGCGCGTCGGCCGCCACGTCGCGGCGCGCGTAGCGCGCGGCGACGGCCGCGGCCTCGTCGCTCGGCGGCGCGCTCATCGCGTCAGCGCCCCGAAGGCCGGCGAGGGACCGCCGCGCGCCAGCGCGTCGTACCAGCCCCGCAGCGTGCCCAGGCCGTAGCCGACATGGGTCACGCAGACCACGAAGGGCAGCCGCGGCAGCAGCGCCCAGCCGGCGCCGCGAGCGATCGCGAGCGCGGCGCCGATCGTGTACAGCGTGTAGAGGTTGCCGAGCCAGACGAAGCCGCTGGCCGCCGTCGACGACACCAGACCGGCGACGCCGAGCCCCGCCATCGCCGCGACGAAGGCCCCCGGCACGAGCTGCCGCAGCGCCGCCGGCTGGCCGTGCTTGCGCATCACGAAGGGCTTCCAGTAGCCGTACTGCAGTTGCTGGCGGAACAGCTGGCCGAGCGTCGCGCGCGGACGGTAGCGCGAGACGATGCGCGCGCTCTGCCACACCGTGCCGCCGCCGCGCACGATGCGCAGGTTGTGCTCGTCGTCCTGGTTGCGCACCAGGGTCTCGTCGAAGTTGCCGTAGTGCTCGAAGGTGGCGCGCGGCCAGCAGCCGAGGTAGACGGTGTCGGCGCGGCCCTCGTAGTCGAGATCGCGCGAGCGCGCGCCGCCGGCCACCCAGCGCGACTGGAAGGCTGCGGCGATCGCGTCCGAGGTGCCGCCGTCGCCCTCGGCACACCAGGGGCCGCCGACGTTGTCGGCCTGCGTGCGGTCGAGCGCGGCCAGGCACTCCGCGATGTAGTCGGCGTCGTAGTCGGTGTGCAGGTCCATGCGAACGATCACCGCGCCGCGCGCCTCGGCCAGGCAGCGGTTCAGGCCGGTCGAGACGATGCGGCCGGGGTTGTCGATCATCCGGAAGCGCGCGTCCTGCGCGGCACGCTTCAGCAGCTTGTCGCGCGTGCCGTCGTCGCTGCGGCCGTCGGCGACCAGCACCTCGAGCGCAACGCCCGGCGGCAGCACCTGGGCGGCCACGGCGTCGCAGAACGCGAGCACATGCTCGCGCTCGTTGCGGCAGGGGGCGATCACGCTGACGAGCATCGTGGTCGCCTCAGGCGGGCACGGGCGCCTTGAGCCGCAGCGCGTCGTAGAGCACCGCCATGCGTTCCATCTGCGCGCGACGCGAGGCGCGCTTCACCGCGAGGTCGCGGTTGCGGCGGCCGAGCGCCTGCGCGGCGGCCGGGTCGTCGTGCAGCCTCAGGAGCGCGGCCGTCAACGCCTCGGCATCGCGCGGCGGCACGCGCCATTCGTCATCGATCCAGGCCCGGTTGGCCGGCAGGTCGGTCGCGACGACCGGCAGGCCGCAGGCCAGGCTCTCGAGCATCGCCACCGAGGTCGCATCGCTGCTCGGCACGCTGAGCGACACCCGCGAGCGCTGCAGCATCGCGATCATCGACGCGTCGCCGACGCGGCCGAGGAAGCGCACGCTGTCGCCCAAGCCGAGCGCGGCCGCCCGCGCGCGCAGCGCCGCCTCGTCGGGCCCGCCGCCCATCAGGTGCAGCACCGCGCCGGCCTGCGGGCGCTGCCCGCGCAGCCGCGCGAAGGCCTCGAGGATGGTCGCGATGTTGTAGTTGGGCTCCCAGCTGCGCAGGCTCGCGATCTCGAAGCCCGGCGCCGCCTTGCCGGGCTTGAAGCGCTCGGTGTCCGCGCCCCACAGCACCTCCTCGCAGCGCGCCTTCGTGCCGTAGCGCGCCACCTCGGCCAGCACGTCCTGCGAATCGGCGGTGACGAGCGCGGCACGCTGCAGCGACCAGCCGACCAGCGCCGACATCACGCCGCCGCGCAGGCCCTTCTCGCGCGGCGTGACCAGCACGTCCGAGCCCCAGGCCGTCAGCACGACCGGCACCTGCGGACCCAGGCCGCAGGCCGCCGCCCACAGGCCGTAGGAGGTGACGTAGTGGCCGTGCACCCATTGCGGCGCAAGCCGCTTCGCGACGCGCGTGACCTCCGGCAGCGCCAGGAACCAGCCGGCGGCGTCGGCGCCGGGGCGGATCGGGATCACGTCGCTCGCGCCCAGCACCTCGGCCGGCCGGCGCGTCGCGACCACGCAGTCGAAGCCGCGCGACGCGATCTCGCGCACCCAGCGCTGGGTGTGGATGCTGCTGGCGTCCGCGAAGAAGAGTATCCGCTTCATGCCCCGCGCACCCAGGCCTCGTAGGCGGCGCGGGCCGGCTCGCCGTACTCGGCCGCCTGGGCCTCGATCCAGGCGCGGTCGAGCTCGCGCGTGTCGCCGACCACGCGCGCCGGCTGGCCCTCGACGACCGCGAAGTCCGGCACCTGGCCGCGCACGAGGCTGTAGGCCTTGACCAGCACGCCGCGGCCGATGCGCGCGCCCGGCGCCACCGTGCTGTGCGGGCCGATGAAGCTCCATTCGCCGATCGCCGTGGCCGCGCGCTGCATCCCGGCCGGCGCCGCATGGCCGTAGAAGCGCTCGCGCTCGAGCCGCAGCGCGAGGTGGCTGGAATGCGTCAGCACCGACACGAAGTTGGTGATCTGGCAGCCGGTGGCGATGCTCAGGCCGCCGGAGGCGTCGATGAAGTTGTGGTGGCCGATGAAGACATGGTCGCCGAGCAGCAGCCGCTCGCGGGCTTCGATGCGCGTGTGGCTGCTGATGCGGCTGTGCGGCCGCCACGTGCCGTCGCCGCTGGCCTGGCCGTAGACCATGCGTGGCCCGGTGAGCCGCTGCCACAGCCGCGCGAGGGGGTGCAGGAGCGCGTTCATGCAGCGGTCGATTGTCGCGCGGCCGGCGGCGCCCACAGGGCTCGCCAGGGCAGGCCGGTGTCGCGCAGGAAAAGGCGCAGCGCGACGAGGATCGAGACGGCGTAGGCCACGCTGGTCGCCAGCGCCGCGCCGGCGGCCCCCAGGCGGGGCACCGCCCAGGCGGCGATCGCCAGCGTGAGCGCCAGCGACAGCCCGGCGATCCCGGCCGACCAGTGCGGCGCACCGCGGTGGTTGGTGTACCAGGCCGACAGGCTGGAGGCCGCCGCATAGCCGGCCACGCCCGGCAGCAGCAGCGCCAGCGGCGTCAGCGACGTGGCATAGGCCGCGCCCAGCACCACCGGCAGCGCCCAGGCCGCTACAGCGTAAAGCAGCGGCGCGGCGACGGCCGTCGCCAGCAGGTTGAAGCGCACCGCGTGCAGCGTCGTCAGCGCGGCGTCCTCGGCGTCAGGCGCGCCGATGCGGCGGTAGGCCGACACCGTGACCGCCGACGACAGCAGCCACAGCAGCTCGGCGACCTGCACCGCAACCGAGTACACGCCGGCGGCCGCCAGGCCCTCGGCGCGCTCGACCAGGAACAGCGTCGCGCGGTAGTTCAGCAGGCTCACGACATTGGTCAGGCCGATCACCGCGACGAAGCGCCATTCGCGCCTCAACGTCGTCGCGTCGGGCGCGGCCGCGCCGGCGTCGCGCGTCGCCGCGACCGCGGTCGCGACGCCGACCAGCGCCTTCGCCGCCACCCAGGCCACGAGCACGGCGAGCACCGGGGTCGCGCCGGCCGGCCGCCACAGCGCGACCGCGCCCAGGCCCAGCAGCACCAGCGCCGGCGCCGCCACCTGCGGCGCGTTCAGCGGTGCCATGCGGCCTTCGCCCAGCCACAGGCCGGACGCGGTCGGCACCCACAGCAGCAGCGGCGCGGCCAGCGCCAGCAGCCACAGGTGGCGGTAGGGCTCGGCATCGCTGACGGCCGACCACGCCACGAGGCCGACCGCGGCGAACGCGCCCAGCCCGAGGGCCGCGCGCAGCAGCGCCGAAAGCAGCGGCGCGGGAGGGAGCAGCCGGTGCGAGATCTCGCGCGCCAGCAGCAGGCCGAGGCCGGAGAACAGCGTCAGCAGCCCGGCCTCGATCGCGACGAAGAGCGCGAACGCGCCCTGCACCGCCGGCCCGAGCCGCGCGACGACGACCAGGATCGCGAGCCCGAGCGCGACGGCAGCGAGGCGCGCCGCGAGGTTCAGCGCGGCGCCGCGGGCGAGGGTCGGGGGCAGCATCGGGGCGGATTGTCGGCGAGCGCCTCTCTAAAATCCGCCTTTCCCCGCCTGCCCGGCCCTCCAGGACCTTCATGAGCACGACCCCGACGCCCGCTGCCCTCGACGACAACCAGCTGATCGCCGAGCGCCGCGAGAAACTGGCCGCGATCCGCGAGCACGCGAAAGCCACCGGTGGAGCCGCCTTCCCGAACGATTTCAAGCCCAGGGACCACGCCGCCGACCTGCACCGCCTGCACGAGGGCAAGACCACCGAGGAGCTCGAGGCCAACCCGGTCGCCGCGTCGATCGGCGGGCGCATGATGCTCAAGCGCGTGATGGGCAAGGCCTGCTTCGCGACGCTGCAGGACGGCTCGGGCCGCCTCCAGCTCTACGTGACGTCCGACGCGGTCGGCGCCGAGACGCTGGCCGAGTTCAAGCACTGGGACCTGGGCGACATCCTCGGCGCCGAAGGCACGCTGTTCAAGACCCGCACCGGCGAGCTGACGCTGAAGGTCAGCGCGATCCGCCTGCTGACCAAGAGCCTGCGGCCGCTGCCGGACAAGTTCCACGGCATGAGCGACCAGGAGCTCAAGTACCGGCAGCGCGAACTCGACCTGATCATGGACGAGGCCTCGCGCGAGCGCTTCCGCGCCCGCAGCAAGGCGGTCAGCTCGATCCGCCAGTACATGGTCGAGCGCGGCTTCCTCGAGGTCGAGACACCGATGCTGCACCCCATCCCCGGCGGCGCCAACGCCCGGCCCTTCGTCACCCACCACAATGCGCTGGATCAAGAGATGTTCCTGCGCATTGCGCCAGAGTTGTACCTGAAGCGGCTGGTGGTCGGCGGCTTCGAGCGGGTGTTCGAGATCAACCGCAATTTCCGCAACGAGGGCGTGTCGGTCCGTCACAACCCCGAGTTCACGATGATGGAGTTCTACGCCGCTTGGTGGAACCACCACGACCTGATGGACTACACCGAAGCCCTCCTGCGCCATGCCGCGCGCAAGGCCGTCGGCACCGCCCTGGTCAGCTATGGTGGCCGGCCGGTCGACCTCGAGGCGCCGTTCGCGCGGCTGAGCGTGCGCGACTCGCTCGTCAAGTACGCCGGCCTCACCGAAGCCGAGGCCGACGACGCCGCGGTGCTGCGCGCGAGGCTCAAGTCGCATGGCGAGGAACCGCCGGCGCGCCATGGCCTGGCCGAGCTGCAGTTCGCGCTGTTCGAGGCCGCGGTCGAGGAGCAGCTCTGGCAGCCGACCTTCATCATCGACTATCCGGTCGAGGTCTCGCCGCTGGCGCGCGCGTCGGACAGGAACCCGGCGATCACCGAGCGCTTCGAGCTCTTCATCACCGGCCGCGAGTTCGGCAACGGCTTCTCGGAACTGAACGACCCCGAGGACCAGGCCGCGCGCTTCCTGGCCCAGGCCGCCAGCAAGGACGACGGCGACGAGGAGGCGATGCACTACGACGCCGCCTACATCCGCGCGCTCGAGCACGGCCTGCCACCGACCGGCGGCTGCGGCATCGGCATCGACCGGCTGATGATGCTGCTGACCGACGCGCCGAACATCCGCGACGTGATCCTGTTCCCGGCGCTGCGCCGGGAGTTCACTTTGCAAGCAGAAGCCGGCAAGTTCGAGCTCAGCGGACAGCCCGCCGGCCTTCGCCCCGAGAAGGCATAGAACCGTTTGGTTCGGTAGCGCACGAGGCCATGGCGTATGACCGCATAGCGACACTCGCCGACGTCGAAGCGGCCATTTGGCATCAGCTCGCTGCCGCCGCGCAGGACCGCGAGCATGCATGGCGCACCGCAACGCTCGCGACCGTCGACGGCGACGAGGCCGATGCGCGTATCGTCGTGCTGCGCGAGGCAGACTCGGCGCGCCGCGAGCTGGTGGTTTACAGCGACGCGCGCGCCGGTAAGGTGGCGCAGCTCGCCGAGCGGCCGCAGGCCACGGCGCTGTTCTGGTCGCGTGCGCTCGGCTGGCAGCTCCGGCTGCGGCTCGACGTCGAGATCGAGACCGAAGGTCTTGCCGTCACGACGCGCTGGGCCCGCGTGAAGCTGACGCCGAACGCCGGCGACTATCTGTCGGCCATCGCCCCCGGCCAGCCGCTCCAGCAGGCCGGCACGCTGCCGCCAGCCGCCACGAGGGAGAGCTTCGCGGTGCTGGTCGGGCGCGTGCGCTCGGCCGACTGGCTCGAACTCCACCCTGCCGGCCACCGGCGCGCGCGCTTCGACGGCGACGGCGCCCGCTGGCTGCAGCCCTGAGCGCATGCGCCCCGAATTCCGCGACCGCGCCCACCCGCTGCACTGCGGCGAGCCGGCGCCCTGGTTCACCGGCCGCAACCCGAACAACCCGCGCTACGACTTCAGCTCGGTGGCCGGCCGCCATGTGCTGCTGAGCTTCATCGGCAGCAGCACCGAACCCGATGGCGCCGCGCTGCTGGCCGCGGTGGACGCCGCTGCGGCCCAGTTCGACGACGATCGCCTTTGCTTCTTCGGCGTCAGCGCCGACGCGGCCGACGCGGCGCGCCTCGCCGACCGCATCCCGGGCCGCCGCTTCTTCCTCGACGCCGAGTTGGCCGTGCACCGGCTCTACGGCGCGCTCGACGCCGAGGGCCGGCCGCGTCGCATCAGCTATCTGCTCGATCCGCGGCTGCGCGTCGTCGCGGTGCTGGCCTGCGCCGAGGGTGACGGCGCGGCGCATGCCGCGCGGCTGCTGGCGCTGGCGGCCGCCCTGCCGCGCCCCGAACTGCCTCGCCCGGCCGCGGTCCAGGCGCCGGTGCTGGTGATCCCCGACTTGTTCGAGCCGGCCCTGTGCCGCCACCTGATCGAGCTCTACGGCCGGCACGGCGGCGTCGAGTCGGGCTTCATGCGCGAGGAGCAGGGCCGCACCGTCGGTCGGCTCGATGCCGCCTTCAAGCGCCGCCGCGACTTCGAGATCCCCGACCCCGCGCTGCGCCAGGCCTGCACCGCGCGCCTCCACGACCGGCTCGCGCCGGAGATGCTGAAGGCCTTCCAGTTCCGCGCCACGCGCATCGAGCGCCACATCGTCGCCTGCTACGACGCCGCCGACCGCGGCTTCTTCCGCGCCCACCGCGACAACACCACCGCCGGCACCGCGCACCGGCGCTTCGCCGTCTCGCTCTTCCTCAACAGCGGCGAGTTCGACGGCGGCCAGCTGCGCTTCCCCGAGTTCGGCAACGCGCTGTACAGCGCGCCGCTCGGCGGTGCCGTCGTGTTCTCCTGCACGCTGCTCCATGAAGCGCTGCCGGTCACGCGCGGGCAGCGCTACATGTTCCTGCCCTTCCTCTACGACGAGGAGGCGGCACGGGTGCGCGAACGCAATGCGGGGCTGCTGGGCGAGGCGCCAACCGCGGCCGCGGCGGGAGACGGCTTCACCGGTGCTTGAACACTGGCTTGCGCTTGGCGACGAAGGCGTCCATGCCTTCCTTCTGGTCCTCGGTCGCGAACATCGCGTGGAACATGCGGCGCTCGAAGCCCACGCCTTCGGCCAGCGTGGTCTCCCAGGCGCGGTTGACGCATTCCTTGGCCGCCATCACGCTGGGCAGCGAGCGGTGGCAGATCGCGTCGGCGGCTTCCTGCGCGACCTTCAACAGGTCGGCGGCCGGCACGACGCGCGCGACGAGCCCGCTGCGCTCGGCCTCGGCGGCGTCCATCATGCGGCCGGTCAGGATCAGGTCCATCGCCTTCGCCTTGCCGACCGCGCGCGGCATGCGCTGCGTTCCGCCGGCGCCGGGGATGATGCCCAGCGTCGTCTCGGGCAGGCCGAACCTGGCGTTGTCGGCGGCGATGATCAGGTCGCACAGCATCGCCAGCTCGCAGCCGCCCCCGAGGGCGTACCCGGACACCGCGGCGATCACCGGCTTGCGCACCGCACGCATGCGTTCCCAGTTGCGGGTGATGAAGTCGCCGCTGAAGGCTTCGGCGAAGCTCAGGTTCGCCATCGCACCGATGTCGGCGCCGGCCGCGAAGGCGCGCTCGTTGCCGGTGATGACGATGCAGCCCACGCCGTCGTCGGCGTCGAAGGCGGCCAGCGCCTCGCCCAGCTCGTCCATCAGCGCGTCGTTCAGTGCGTTCAGCACCTTCGGGCGGTTCAGCGTGATCCAGCCGGTGGCCAGCGCATCGCCGGCGCGACGCTCGATCGTCAGGTGTTCGAAGGACATGTGGGCTCTCCAGACCGGCTGCTCGGCCGTGAACTGTACCCGTGGCATGGCTCACGAAGCCTGTCGCTTGCGTGCCGCATGGCGGGCCGACCACCGTGGGCAGCGGGCGCTCACTGCGCTACGCTCGCGGCTGTCTTTCTTTCCGCACCCGGCATGGGCACCGTCTACCGCAAGACCGACAAGGGCCAGACCGAGATCGCGACCCGCGCGCATCGCCTCGTGCCGCGTCTGCGCTCGGCGCTGATCCTGGTCGATGGCAAGCGCAGCGACGAAGAGCTCGACAAGCTGATCCTGCCGCCCTCCGACGGCGTGCTGGCCTCGCTGCTCGCCGACGGATTCATCGAAGCCGTCGGCGGGCCGCCCGAAGCCCCGCCGGCCGCGGGGACGGCGGGCCCCGGAGCCGCCGCGCCGGTCGCGCCGCCGCCGCCCGCGCCGGTGACGCTGACCCTCGACGAGACCCGCCGCCGCGCGGTGCGCTGGATCACCGACCGCCTCGGCCCGTACGGCGACCCGCTGACGATGCGCATCGAGAAGGTCAAGACGGCCGATGACCTGCGCGCCGCGCTCGAGCTGGCCGACAGCTTCGTGCGCCAGCAGCTCGGTGCCGCGCGCTCGCAGGAGTTCCGCCAGCACGTCGGCCTGCCTGCGGCCTGAGCGACCTCATCTGTCGGCCTGCTGCGGCAGCCGCGAGATCATCAGGTCGATGTGGCTGTCCGGCCCCTGGCGGATGACGATGCGCACCGGCAGGTATTGCAGGCTGGGCGCGAACCAGGTCTCGATGCTCAGCACGCTGGCCGTGCCCTCGCGGCGCGGCTTCAGGCGCCAGGCGTCGATGCGGCCGAAGGGCGTGTCGAGCGCCTCGACGCCGACCATGTCGTAGAGCCAGTGGTCCATGCGCCGCGGCAGCGCCAGCGGCACCGCCAGCGCGCCGCCGGCACGCAGCGGCGCGGCGCCGGTCGCGAACAGCCAGGTCAGCTGCACGAACTGGCTCGCGGTGTCCTGCACGCCGGGCAGGGCCGGCAGCGCGCGGCCGTTCGCCAGCACCACTTCGTCGCCGTCGAAGTCCACGGCCACGCGACGCGCGGGCGCGAAGGCGATCTGCGTCTCCTCGTCGTAGCGGCGCGGCGCCAGACCGTCGGGGCCGAGCATCCCCTCGCTGACCATGCGCCGCTGCATCAGCGGCGCGAAGCGCGGCCCGACGATGACCTCGACCTGCACCTGGTAGCGGTCGCTCTCGCGCAGCCACTCGACGCTGGCCTCGCCCTCGACCGGGCCGCGCACGTCCCCGGTCAGCGTGTAGCTCAGCCGCGTCGACAGCGGCCACTCGAAGCCCGGTGACGAGGCCGCCCCCGGCGGTGCCGATGCGGCGGGCATCGCGGCGCTCGCCGCATCGGCCACCGGCGGCACGGCCTCGGGCTCCGACGCCGGGGGCGCCGGGGCGTCGGGCTCGGACG
>CAYLKR010000019.1:0-23378 GCA_964384225.1 uncultured Methylibium sp. | reverse complement strand
CGCGGTCGTTGACGCGCACGACGATCTCGCGGCCGTTCTTCGGGTTGCGCACGCGCGCGTAGCTCGGCAGCGGCATCGTCTTGTGCGCCGCGGTCATCGCGTGCATGTTGTAGACCTCGCCGCTGGCGGTGCGGCGGCCGTGGAACTTGCGGCCGTACCACGACGCGAGGCCCGACTCGCGGATCGGCACGTCGCGCGTCTCGGGCGTGTAGCTGCGGCCCAGCACCTCGTAGGGCTTGTTCGGCCCGCCGGCGCGCAGCGGCTCGACGCGCGGCTCGGCGTCCGGGATCGCGGCCAGTTCGGCCGGCGGCGGCGCCACGAGCGGCGGGCCGTCGCGCCCGGACGGGGCCTTGGGTGCCGAGCCGCACGCAGCCAGCAGTGCGGCGAGGACGCCGACGACGAGCCTGTCTCGCATGGAGCGCGACCTTAACCGATTCGCGGACCGGCGCTTGCGCGACACTGCGGCCATGCCGGCGCGTGCTCCCGGCGCCCACCTCTCGAGCCCGCCATGGACCCCTACGACCACGACCTGGAACGCGGCCTCGCCAACCGCCGCGCGATGCTCGGCGATGCCTGGGTCGACAAGTCGGTCGCCAACGCGACCGCCTTCAGCGCCGACTTCCAGAACTTCATCACGCGCTACGCCTGGCACGAGGTCTGGGGCCGCCCCGGCCTCGACGCGAAGACGCGCCGCGTCATCGTGCTGACGATCACCTGCGCGCTGGCGCGCTGGGAGGAGTTCGAGCTGCACCTGCGCGCGGCGCTGTCGGCCGGCGAGCCGGCCACGCGGCTGAGCGCCGACGAGGTGAAGGAGGTGCTGATGCAGGCGGCCGTCTATGCCGGCGTGCCGGCCGCCAACACCGGCATGGCCATCGCCGCGAAGCTGCTGCGCGAACTGGGCGAGCCGCCTGCGCCGCGACCGGCCACCGAGGCCTATCACACCGGCGTCGGACGTTCGTTCCGCAGCACGGCCACGCCGGCGCTGCATTACACGGTGCGCGACGCGCGCCGCGAGTCCGGCAGGCCGACGATCGTTCTGAGCCACGCGTTGGGCTGCGACGCGAGCCTGTGGGACGCGCTCGCCAACTCGCTCGCCGCCGAGCACCGCGTGGTCTGCTACGACCACCGCGGCCACGGCGACTCCGACGCACCGCCCGGCCCCTACACGATGACCGCGCTGGCCGAGGACGCCGACCACCTGCTCGCCGAGCTCGATGTGCGCTACGCCACCGGCCCCGTCGTGTGGATCGGTCTGTCGCTCGGCGGCATGGTCGGCCAGGAGCTGGCGCTGCGGCATCCGCAGCGGGTGCGCGCGCTGGTGATCGCCAACTCGACCTCGCGCTACGACGAGTCCGGCCGCACGCAATGGGCGCAGCGCATCGCCGCCGTCGAGGCGGGCGGCCCCGAGGCGGTGGCCGACGGCGCGATGCAGCGCTGGTTCAGCCCGGCCTTCCACGCCGAGCGGCCGGCCGCCGTGGCGCGCTGGCGGCGGCGCGTCGCCAGCACGCCCAAGGCCGGCTACCTGGGCGCCTGCCACGCGGTGATGCACATGGACACCGCCGCGCTGCTGCCGCGCCTGAAGCTGCCCACGCTGGTGATCGCCGGCGCGCTGGACCAGGGCACGCCGCCGGCGATGTCGCAAGCGATCGCCCAGGCCATCCCCGGCGCGCGGCTGGAGGTGATCGACGACGCGGCGCACCTGAGCGTGCTCGAGCGCCCGGCGGCCTTCGAGCGCGCGGTGCGCGACTTCCTCGCCGTGCTCGGCTGATGGAGGCGCTGACCGAACTGGTGCCCGCCGTGCCGGCGGCGCTGTGGTGGACGCTTGCCGCGGCGATGGTCTTCACCGGTCTGGCCGGCACCGTCCTGCCGGTGCTGCCCGGCGTGCTGCTGGTGCTCGCCGGGCTGGCGCTCGGCGCGTGGATCGACGGCTTCGAGCGCGTCAGCGGCTGGACGATGGCGATCGTCGCGGTGCTCGCCGCGCTGGCGCTGGCCATCGACTTCGTCGCCGCGCTGCTCGGCGCCCAGCGCGTCGGCGCCAGCCGCTGGGCACTGGCCGGCGCGGCGGCGGGCACCGTCGTCGGCCTCTTCATGGGACTGATCGGCGTGCTCTTCATGCCCTTCGTCGGGGCGGTGGCCGGCGAGCTGTACGCGCAACGGTCTGCGGACGGCGCCGCGTCGCAGCGCGCGTTGAAGGTCGGCACGGCCACCTGGGTCGGCCTGATCGTCGGCACCGCGGCGAAGATCGCGCTGGCCTGCCTGATGGTCGGCGTGTTCCTCGCCGACCTGCTGTTCGGCTAGCGCGGCCCGGCCTCCAGGTCGTCGAGGATCGGGCAGTCGGCGCGCTGGTCGCCATGGCAGCAATGGGCCAGCGCCGTCAGCGTGCGCTGCATGGCCTGCAGCTCGTCGATGCGGCGCTGCAGGTCGGCGGCATGCGCAAGCGCGACGCGCTTGACCTCGCGGCTCGGGCGGCCGCGGTCCTGCCACAGCGCCAGCAGCGTGCGGATCTCCTCGATGCCGAAACCGAGGTCGCGCGCGCGGCGGATGAAGCGCAGCGTGTGGACCTCGCGCTCGCCGTAGCGGCGGTAGCCGGCATCGGTGCGCGGCACCTCGGGCAGCAGGCCCAGGCTCTCGTAGTGCCGCACCATCTTGGCCGAGACGCCGGAGCGCGCCGCCGCGTCGCCGATGTGGAGTGACCGCCCCTCGGACGCCTCCGGCCCCCGGTCCCCCGGGGGGACGCCGGCCGGCTTGGGGCGGCCCGGCGCTCGGCCGGCCGGGATCTCGTCGCGTTCCATCAGTGACCTGCCTTCCAGCGCTTGAGAAGCAAGGCGTTGCCGAGCACGCTGACGCTGGACAGCGCCATCGCCGCACCCGCCACCACCGGGTTCAGCAGCCCGAAGGCCGCGAGCGGGATGCCGACGACGTTGTAGACGAAGGCCCAGAACAGGTTCTGGTGGATCTTGTGCGTGGTGCGGCGCGAGATGTGGATCGCATCCGCCACCAGGCTGGGCTCGCCGCGCATCAAGGTGATGCCGGCGGCGTGCATCGCCACGTCCGTGCCTTCGCCCATCGCGATGCCGACATCCGCCGCGGCCAGCGCCGGCGCGTCGTTCAAGCCGTCGCCGACCATCGCGACCACGCCACCCGCGTCATGCCGCAGCCCGGCGATCACCGCGGCCTTGTCGGCCGGCAGCACCTCGGCGCGCACGTCGTCGATGCCCAGGCGCTCGGCCACCGACGCGGCGGCGGCGCGGTGGTCGCCGCTGACGAGCACGGTGCGCAGGCCCAGCGCGTGCAGGCGGTCGATGGCGTGGCGCGCGTCGGGCTTCAGTTCGTCGCCGAAGGCCAGCAGCGCGAGCAGCGTCGGCGCGCCCTCGGTCGCGGCGAGCCAGGAGACGGTGCGGCCCTGCGCCGCCTGGGCGTCGGCGGCCGACTGCAGCGGTGCGAGGTCGACGCCCAGCTCGCGCATCCAGCGCGTGCTGCCGAGCTTCAGCGTGCGGGGACCGACGCGCCCGGCGATGCCGCGGCCGGCGACGGCCTGCACCTCGCTCGCGACCGGCACGTCGCCGCCCGCCGCCTGCCGCACCGCGCGCGCCAGCGGGTGCTCGCTGCCGGCCTGCAGCGCGGCGGCGAGCGCCAGCGCCTCGTCGCGGCTCACGCCGTCGGCGGGGCGCAGCTCGGCCAGCGTCGGCCGGCCGACGGTGAGCGTGCCGGTCTTGTCGAAGGCGACGACGCGCAAGCTGTGCGCGGCCTCCAGCGCCGCCGCGTCCTTGACCAGGATGCCGTGGCGCGCCGCGACGCCGGTGCCCGCCATCAGCGCGGCCGGCGTCGCGAGGCCGAGCGCGCAGGGGCAGGCGATCACGAGCACCGCCACCGCGTTCAGCGTTGCCACCGACCAGTCGCCGCTCGCCAGGCCCCAGCCGAGCAGGGTGACGGCGGCGATCGCGATCACCACCGGCACGAACACCGCGCTGACCTTGTCCACGGTCTGCTGGATCGGCGCCTTGGCGGCCTGCGCGGTCTCGACGAGGCGCACGATGCGCGCCAGTGTCGATTCGGCGCCGAGCGCGGTCGCCTGCACCGTCAGCAGCCCTTCGCCGTTGAGCGCGCCGCCGATCACGCGCTCGCCGGGGCCGCGCGCGACCGGCAGGCTCTCGCCGGTGAGCAGCGACTCGTCGACATGGCTGCTTCCGGACGCGATGACGCCGTCCACCGGCAGCCGCTCTCCCGGCCGCACGACGACGAGGTCGCCGCGCACCAGCTCGGCGATCGGCAGCAGGCGCTCGGTGCCGTCGCGCAGCACCCGCGCGGTCTCCGGCCGCAGCGCCTGCAGCGCGCGGATCGCCTCGGTGGTCTGGCGCTTGGCGCGTGCCTCCAGCCACTTGCCGAGCAGCACCAGCGTGATCACCGCGGCCGAGGCCTCGAAGTAGAGGTGCGGGCCGCCTTCGTGGCCGGCATGCGCCCACAGCGTCCACACGCTCAGCCCGTAGGCCGCGCTGGTGCCGAGCGCGACCAACAGGTCCATGTTGCCGCTGCCGGCGCGCAGCGCGGCCCAGCCGTGGCGGTAGAAGCGCGCGCCGGCCCAGAACTGCACGGGGGTCGCGAGCAGCCATTGCAGCCAGCCGGGCAGCATCCAGTGCTCGCCCCACAGCAGCGCGACCATCGGCAGCGCGAGCGGCAGCGTCAGCGCCGCGGCGATCGCGACACGCCGGCCCTGGGCCGCGTCGGCTGCGGCCGGCGGTGCGGCCGCGGCCTCGGCGCTGCGCAGGTGCGCCGTGTAGCCGGCCTGGGCGACGGCGGCCTCCAGCGCGCTCGGCAGCGTGCCCGGCGCGGCGTCGATGCTCGCGGTCTCGGTCGCGAGGTTCACGGTGGCGCCGGTGACGCCGGGCACCTTCTTCAGCGCCTTCTCGACGCGCAGCACGCAGGACGCGCAGGTCATGCCCTCGATGGCGAGGGTCAGCGGGGCGGTGGCATTCAGGTTCATCGTCGGGTTCCCGGACAAGGCCCACGGGCCGATGGCGGGGACTGTCAACCTTGACATGATGGCAAAGTCAACGCCGCCGCGGCATGACCCTGGTCAAGGCAGGGCGCTTGACCTTGCCACCATGGCAAGGCCGAGCATCGACGCATCCCCATGGCACCCCAGGAGACCGAGATGATCGAGTTCGAAGTCAAGGACATGAGCTGCGGCCATTGCGTGGCCGTCATCACCAAGGCGATCCAGGCGCTCGACCCGGCGGCGCAGGTGCGCTGCGACCTGCCGACGCACCGCGTGCAGGTGGAGACGGCAAGGCCCGGCGCGGACGTGGCGCAGGCGCTGGAGGCGGCGGGCTACCCGCCCGCGCCGCTGCCCTGAGCGGCGGGCGGTTTCCGGCCCCGGCCCGCGCGGGCCTGCGATTGGCGTCGGTCCAGAGGGCGGTGGCACGACATCCTCATCGGCTGCACAGGTACCGATGCCCTCTCCGGTCTGGAGCACTCGGCGCGCAGCCGCTTGAACGACAGCCTCAGCGGTGGCACCTGAGCCAACCGCATCGAAGGCGGCGAAAGCAACGACTCGATCGTCGGCACAGCCGGAAGAAACTCTCAGCCCGGCGGCACCGGCGCCGACTGACTCACGTTGACGTCGACAGCGGCAGCGCACGTGTCCTCCACCACAGCGTCGCCGAAGACACCGTGGCGAGCGGCGCGCGGTGCCTTGGGCTGAACCCTGAGGAGTGGCGCGCCCGGCTGGGATCGAACCAGCAACCCCTGCCTTCGGAGGGCAGTACTCTATCCATTGAGCTACGGGCGCAGCGGCGCGGATTCTACGCCCGCCGCCCCCTCGGGCCTGAGGAGCGGGGCCCGCGCAGGGGCCGCCGCTTATACTCCCGCGGTTTCGCGGCTCGCGTCCGGTCGACGGCGTTTTCGCACCGCAGGCACTCTCAACCGACCCCATCAAGACCCCCCGAGGAGACCATGAGCGCAGCCCCCGACCACGACGAGCACACCCATCACGAGGGTCCGATCAAGACGCCCAAGCAGCTGGTCGTGGCGGTGGTCCTGGCTTTCGTCGTGCCGATCGCGATCATCGTGATGCTGGCGAAGTACGTGGCCAGCGGCACCAAGCCGGCGGCCGGCAGCGAGGGCCTGACCGCCAAGGCGACCGAGCAGCGCATCGCGCCGGTGGCCACGGTGCAGGTGAAGGATGCGTCCGATGTCGCGGCGCTGAAGACCGGCGCCGATGCCTACAAGGCGCAGTGCGCGGTCTGCCACGAGGCCGGCGTCGCCGGCGCGCCCAAGTTCGGCGACGCGGCCGCCTGGGCGCCGCGCATCCAGACCGGCTACGAGTCGCTGCTGACCTCGGCGCTGAAGGGCAAGGGCGCGATGGCCGCGCAAGGCGGCGGTGACCTGAGCGACCTGGAGATCGGCCGCGCGGTTGTGCACCTGGCCAATGCCGGCGGTGCCAAGTTCGAAGAGCCGCAGGCCCCCGCGCCGGCGGCCAGCGCCGCGTCGAACTGAGCCGCGGCCTGCGTGCGGCGCGCGCTCAGCGCGCCGCGTCGCGCTGCGGGCTGAGCCGGTAGCCGAAGCGCGCCGGCATCGCATCGAACGGCAGTTCCTGCAAGGACCACAGGCCGGCCTCGAGCGCATCGGCCGCACTGGCCATGTCGAGCGAGCGCACCAGACCGAAGCCGCGGCCGGTGTCGAGGAAGAGCCGGCCGCGTTCGTCGGCCCAGGCGCCGCGCACCGGCAGGTCCTCGGCGTCGGCGAGCTGGGCGCAGCCCACACGCCACCCATCCTGATGCCGCTGCACGCCCAGCACCAGCGGCGCGGCCTCCAGTTCCACGTAGACGCGCTGCGGCCCGTTCTGGAAGTACCACCCGCCGTCCGGACCGGCCTGGTAGTTGCGCGCGATGAAGGCGCACAGCCCGGCATGCCGCAGCACGCTGCCCTTGGCCACCGGGAAGGGGCCTGCAGCCTGCGTGCGGTCGTCGCGCAGGTACCAGTCGCCGCGCGCGTCCAGCGCCAGCCAGCCGTGGCAGGCCGGCACGGCGGGCCACTTCTTCAGCGCGGCAAGGACGATCTCGTCCATCGGCGTAGCGATCAGTGCGCGCCGTGCAGCCAGCCGGCGACGGCGGCCGGCAGCGCGTCCAGCCGCCCTGGGAAGGCGCCGCGCACGAAGCCGACATGGCCGCCGTCCGGCGGCTGCCAGAGCGTGACGTTCGAGCCGGCATCGGCCTCGCCCGGCAGGCTGGCGGCCGGGACGAAGGGGTCGTTGCGGGCATTGAGCACCAGCGCCGGGATGCGCAGCCGCGCCAGGTGCGGCTGGGCCGAGGCGCGCGACCAGTAGTCGTCGGTGTCCCGGAAACCGTGCAGCGGCGCGGTGAAGACGTTGTCGAACTCGTACAGGTCGCGCGCCGCCAGCAGCCGCTCGCGGCTGAACAGCCCCGGGTGCTGGGCCAGCTTGGCGAGCGCCTTCGGCACCATGCTGCGCAGGAACATGCGTGTGTAGACGAGCCGGTTGAAGCCGCGCGACAGCGCCGCGCCGCCGGCGGCCAGGTCGATCGGCGAGGAGATCGCCGCCACGGCCAGAGCGGTCGCCGCGGCCGTGCCGCCGGCTTCCTGCGCCCAGCGCAGCAAGGCATTGCCGCCGAGCGACACGCCCGCGGCGAGCAGCGGGCGGCCGTGGGCGGCGCGCAGCCGCTCGAGGATCCAGCCGATCTCCTCGAAGTCGCCCGAGTGGTAGGCGCGCGGCGCGAGGTTGAGCTCGCCCGAACACCCGCGGAAGTGCGGCACCGCGAAGCGCCAGCCAGCGCCGGCCGCCCAGCGCGCGAAGGCTTGCGCATAGTGGCTGCGCGACGAGCCTTCGAGGCCGTGGAACAGCACCAGCACTGGCGCATCGGGCGGTGCCTCGGCGTCGAGGAAGTCGACGTCGATGAAGTCGGCATCCGGCGTGGTCCAGCGCTCGCGCCGCCAGCGCAAGGCGGTGCCCGCGGCCTGGCGCGCGCCGACCGCGGCCCAGATCGTCTGTGCATGGCCACCGGGCAGCCACCAGGGGGCGGCGGCGTCGGCCGGCGCGGTGCGCCGGGCAGCGAGGACGGCGGTCATCGCGGCGCCTCAGTGCAGCGTGGAGGGCGCCTCGGCGATCTCCTGGATCTCGCGCGGCATCCCGGGGCTGGCGTGGTGCAGCACCATGCGCCAGCCCTGCGCGGTCTTGATGTAGACGTTGGTGACGATCGCGAAGGCGGTCTGCGGCCCCTCGTCGCTCATCACCCGCACGCGCTCGAGCACATGGTGGACGGCACTCGAGTGCGTGTGCAGACGCCGCACCTTGTCGGGCTGCACGTCGATCGGGCCGCTGCCGAAGATCGCCTCGAAGGACGCGCGGATCGCGCCGGCGCCCACCATGCGCGGGCCGCCGGGGTGGACGCAGGCGACCTCCTCGTCGTCGGACCACACCGCCATCAGCTTGTCGATGTCGGCCTGCTGCAGCGCCTCGTAGAACTGCTGCTCGATGTCGTCCGGCGACGACGGTGGCGGCTTGGGACCGACGGGCATGCGCAGGCGCGGTGAGCCGGCGTCAGTGCGCGTGCAGCGTCTCGCCGGCCGCGAGCCGGTAGACCGTGCCGCAGTAGGCGCAGCGGCCCTCGCCGTGCGCCACGTCGATGAAGACGCGCGGGTGCGCGCTCCACAGCGGCATCTTGGGGTTGGGGCAGAACACCACGCCGGGGCCCTGCACGTCCTTCGCGGTGACCTCGACCACCGCCTTCGCGTCGTTCGTTGCCATGGTGATCACACCGCGGTCAGCCACTCGGCGTACTTCGGGTTGCGGCCGTTCACGATGTCGAAGAAAGCCGACTGGATCTTCTCGGTGATCGGTCCGCGGCTGCCGTGGCCGATCTCGACCCGGTCGAGCTCGCGGATCGGCGTGACCTCGGCGGCCGTGCCGGTGAAGAAGGCCTCGTCGGCGATGTAGACCTCGTCGCGGGTGATGCGCTTCTCGACGAGCTTCAGGCCCAGATCCTGGCAGATGTGGAACACGGTGTTGCGCGTGATGCCGTTGAGCGCGCCGGCCGAAAGGTCCGGCGTGTAGACGACGCCGTTCTTGATGACGAACAGGTTCTCGCCGGCGCCTTCCGATACGAAGCCCGAGGCGTCGAGCAGCAGCGCCTCGTCGTAGCCGTCGTCGGTGGCCTCCATGTTGGCGAGGATGGAGTTGGTGTAGTTGCTCACCGCCTTGGCCTGCGTCATCGTGATGTTGACGTGGTGGCGGGTGTAGCTGGAGGTCTTGACGCGGATGCCGCGCTTCAGGCCCTCCTCGCCGAGGTAGGCGCCCCAGGCCCAGGCCGCGACCATCAGGTGCACCTGGTTGCCCTTGGGGCTGACGCCGAGCTTCTGGGAGCCGAGCCAGGTCAGCGGGCGCAGGTAGCAGCTCTCGAGCTTGTTGGCGCGCACCACGGCGCGCTGCGCGTCCATGACCTGCTCCAGCGTGAACGGGATCTTCATGCGCAGGATCTTGGCGCTGTTGAACAGCCGCTCCGTGTGCTCGCGCAGCCGGAAGATGGCCGTGCCGCGCTCCGTCAAGTAAGCGCGTACTCCCTCGAAGGCGCCGCAGCCGTAATGGAGGGTATGGGTCAGGACATGGATCTTGGCGTCGCGCCAATCGACCATCTCGCCGTCCATCCAGATCTTGCCGTCGCGGTCGTGCATGCTCATCGTGTACAGATTTCGGTCTGGTTCGCGGCGCGTCCGGGAGTGGATGCCTGCGATCGCTCAGGACCAGGCGGTCTAGTGCAACCCCTAAATGTACCTACACGGCCCCGGCTCGCCGAAGCGGCGGTGTCGACGCGCTGCGCGAGCCATGCACATCGCAACTCGAGGCCCCCTGAAATGAGGGGGATGGCTCGCGACAAGTCGACCTAGGGGGTGTGCAAGCATTTGTTTCAAGAACTACGATTCAGCCCTCGGACAATCTGAAGGTATCAGTGGCAATGGTCGCGATAGAAACCGTGCTGCTCCAGGTGGTCCTCTCGTCATCGTCGGAGGAATGATCATGAATTGCCTGAAGAAGGTGGCCGTCGCAGTGGTCGGGTCGTTGTGCGCCTTCGCGGCGTCGGCGCAGTACTCGTACACCGCGGGCCCGGTCACGTTCTCGCTCGACGTGGTCGATGCGACGAACATCACGCTGTCGATGGACGGCTTGCTCGAATCCGGCAGCAACTGGGAGGACGCGGTCACGTTCGCCAACTTTTCGCTGAAGGATGTGGGTACGGATCAGGCCTCGGTGCTGAATTACTCGGCCTCCAACAACGGGCTGGAGTTGAACGCCAACGGGTGCGCTGGCGGTGATTCCGGTGGGCTTTGCTTTACCTTCACGCCCTACCTCGCGATGGCGGACTCCTTCGTGTTCAACATCCAGGCCACCAACGGGACGACGTTCGACATCGGTGATTCGGCTCACCTGAAGGTGCGCTTCCTCGGCGAGGACGGTCGGCAGACGGGTGGTTTGCTGTCGGAAGACATAATCCTGACGACCCCGCCCATCCCCGAGCCCAGCACCTATGCGCTGATGCTCGCCGGTCTCGGCGTGGTGGGCTGGATGGCACGTCGTCGCCGCCCGGTCTGACGCGGCTCGCGATCGATCGAAAGGCGCCTGCGGGCGCCTTTCTTCATGGGCCGTCGTTGGCGGCGGCCTCGGCGGGGCGCTCCAGGTCCCAACGCTGCAGCCGCCCGTCACGGAACACGGCCCGCACGCTGCTGCCGCCGGCGTCGGTCCAGCGGTAGGTTTCGGCGTCCGCTGGCCCCTCCACGCGGCCCAGGCTGCGGGTCAGCGGCAGCACGGCGAGCATGCTCATGCCGGGCCTGAGCTTGGTGTGCAGCATCACGGCGCTGGCGACGCTGCCGACCGGCGCCTGCGACGCCAGGCGCATCGTGCGCAGCGTGCGGCTGATCTGCAGCAGCAGCCAGAACGCGATCGCCGTCAGGGCGAGGACGATGCCGCGCCAGCCATAGCCCACCCAGCCCGCCACCAGCGCGGCGCCGGCCAGCCCCCAGCCGAGCAGCGGGCTCATGGGCGCACGGCGAGCACCTCGCGCTCGGTCCGGCCGACGCGCCCGCTGCGCAGGGCGTCGGCCCAGTCGCCGCGGCCGTGGGCTTCGGCGCGGCGTGCGCTGCGCTCGTGGTCGTAGTCGGTCCGGCGCAAGCTTGCGTGCCAGCGGCCGCCGGCATCGCGTTCGAGTAGCGCCCAGCGTGCCTGTGGCCCGTCGTTCTCGACCCAGTGCGGCAGCGGGTGCTCGTCGTCGTAGGCCGGAAGCCCGACGCTACCGGGGTTGACGACGAGCGGTCCGCCCGGCAGTGCGACCACGCGTGGCACATGGCTGTGACCGCAGAGCAGCACCGCCGCGTCGAGGGCGCCGGTGCGCTCGCGCAGCTCGTCCGGTGTTGCGGCGCGCAGCCCGCGCGCGCTCGTGTCGCCGCGGCGCGCGCGGTCGGCGTCAAATCCTTCGATGACGGTCTCCATCAGGTAGTGCAGGTCGCTGGCGGGGGTGCCGTGACAGCATCGCACGCCGACGTCGAGGTGCAGCGTGGTCGGCAAGGCCGCGAGCCAGGCGCGTTCCGCATCACCGAGCGCGCGGCAGGCCTGCGCATCGCTGTCGCCCTGTCGCTCGAGCGGCGTCGTCAGCAGCTGGCGCTCGTGGTTGCCGCGGATCGTCGGCAGGCCGAGCGGCATCAGCCGACGGGCGGTTTCCAGCGGCCACAGCGGTCCGCTGACGATGTCGCCGAGGTTGATGGTGAGGTCCACGCCCTCGCGCTCGATCTCGGCCAGCACCGCGTCGAGCGCGGGCAGGTTGCCGTGGATGTCGGACACGACGGCGAGGCGCATCACAGCTCCCGCAACAGGTCGACGGCCTGCTCGACGCGCTCGACGGCATGGATCGTCAGGCCCTCGATGGCCTTCTTCGGCGCGTTGGCCTTGGGCACGACGGCGACGCTGAAGCCGAGCTTGGCGGCCTCCTTCAGCCGCTCCTGGCCGCGCGGTGCCGGCCGCACCTCGCCGGCCAACCCGACCTCGCCGAAGGCGACGAAGCCGCGCGGCAGCGGCCGCGCCCGCAGGCTGCTCTGGATCGCCAGCATCACCGCCAGGTCGGCAGCCGGCTCGCTGATGCGCACGCCGCCGACCGCGTTGACGAACACGTCCTGGTCCATGCAGGCGATGCCCGCATGGCGGTGCAGCACCGCGAGCAGCATCGCGAGCCGGTCGCGCTCCAGGCCCACCGACAGCCGCCGCGGGCTCGGCCCCCCGCTGTCGACCAGCGCCTGGATCTCGACCAGCAGCGGCCGCGTGCCCTCCAGCGTGACCATCACGCAGGAGCCCGGCACCGGCTCGGCGTGGGTCGACAGGAAGATCGCGCTCGGGTTGCCGACACCCTTGAGCCCGCGCTCCGTCATCGCGAACACGCCGATCTCGTTGACCGCGCCGTAGCGGTTCTTGATCGCGCGCACCAGGCGAAAGCTCGAATGCGTGTCGCCCTCGAAGTACAGCACCGTGTCGACGATGTGCTCCAGCACCCGCGGCCCGGCGATCGTGCCTTCCTTGGTCACGTGGCCGACCAGCACGATGGTCGTGCCGCCCGCCTTCGCGGTGCGCGTCAGCTGGGCGGCGCATTCGCGCACCTGGGCCACCGAGCCGGGCGCCGAGGTCAGCTGGTCCGAGTAGAGCGTCTGGATCGAGTCGATCACGCAGAAGGCCGGCGCCTCGGCCTCGATCACCGCCTGGATGCGCTCGAGCTGGATCTCGGCCAGCACCCGCACCTTCTCGCCGCCCAGGCCCAGGCGGCGCGCACGCAGCGCGACCTGGGCGCCGCTTTCCTCGCCGGTGACGTAGAGCACCTTCATCCGACCCGACAGCGCATCGACCGCCTGGAGCAGCAGCGTGCTCTTGCCGATGCCCGGGTCGCCGCCGATCAGCACCACGCCGCCGGCGACGATGCCGCCGCCGAGGACGCGGTCCAGTTCCTCGATGCCGGTGGGTGCGCGCGCCACGTCGGTGGCGTCGATCTCCGCCAGCGTCGCCACCGGCTGCGTCCTGGCGAGCGACTGGAAGCGGTGCTGCTTCGATGCCGGCTCGGCCAAGCCTTCTTCCAGCGTGTTCCAGGCCCCGCAGGCCGGGCATTTGCCCAGCCACTTCGGGCTCGTGCCGCCGCACTCGCTGCAGGTGTAGACGCTGCGTTCCTTCGCCATGCGCGCGATTGTGGCGCGCTACTCCGCGCCGACCTTGCCGCGGCCGCGCTTGACCTCGCTGCGCACGCTCTTGCCTTCGAGCCGGCGCTGCTGCGAGGCGCGCGTCGGCTTCGTCGCGATGCGCGCGCGCGGCGGCTGGGCGACGCTCGCGACGAGGTCGCACAGCCGCTCGAGCGCGTCGTGCAGGTTGCGCGCCTGGGTGCGCTGCTCCTGCGCCTTGATCACGAGCACGCCCTCGTCGCTGAGCCGCTGGTCGCGCAGCGACAGCAGCCGCGCCTTGTGCGCCGCCGGCAGCGCCGAGGCGTGGACGTCGAAGCGCAGGTGCACCGCGCTCGACACCTTGTTGACGTTCTGCCCGCCGGCGCCCTGGGCGCGCACGGCCGACCACTCGGCCTCGCGTGCCAGCAGCGCACGCAGCCGTTCGCGCGCCGCCGGGTTCATGACGACACCCCGCCCGCCGGGTATGGCGGACACCCCTCCGTGAGGGGCGCGCCTTGCTTGGGGCGGCCCGACGCTGCTGAGCTCATGCCCCGGCCGGCACCGGCGGTGCCGGCAACTCGGGCAGCTTGGCGCGCAGGCTGCGGCATTGCTCGATGTGGCGGTCGCACAGCCGCTTGAACATCCAGCCCGACAGCGCCGCCGAGGCCGCCTGCCCGACCAGCGGCGCGAACTTGGTCGCCTGCTGCGCCGTCAGCCGCAAGCCGAGGTGGCGCAGGGCCGCGACGATCGCCCCCTGTGTCAGCGCGCGGCCGATCAGGTAGCTGCCGAGCTCGACCGCCAGGTCGTCGACGCGGCTGCGCAGCGGCGCCGGCAGCTTGGCGAGCTGCTCGGGCGACAGGCCGTAGGCCAGGCTGATCTCGCCGATCGTCGCGGCGAGCAGCTTGCCGTTGATGAACAGGTCGACCCCGGCCACCGGGATCGCCGAGACGCCGGCTGCCTTCAGCGCGGCGCGGCGCACCAGCCGCCGGCAGTGGCGCGCGACCGGGTCGTCAGCTGCCGCTGCCACCCGACTTCGACAGCTTGGACCAGGCGAACAGCAGGACCATCGCGCCGACCACCGAGCCGATGAAACCCGCGCCCTGGCCGGCCTGGTAGAGCCCCAGCGCCTGGCCCGCATAGCCCGCGGCCAGCGAGCCGCCGATGCCGAGCAGGCAGGTCAGGATCCAGCCCATCTTCTGCTCGCCCGGGAGCAGGAAGCGTGCGATCGCGCCGACGATGAGACCGACGACGATGGTGCCGATGATGCCCATGCGGATGCCTCCGTGAGAGTGGCTCGAGGCCGGATCATAGTCAGTCGTCCATGACGCGGCAGGGCACGCGGCGCGCCAGCGCGCACATCAGCTCGTAACCGATCGTGCCGGCCGCGTGCGCGACCTCGTCGATCGGCAGCCGCGTGCCGCGCGGGCCCTCGCCCCACAGCGTGACCTCGCTGCCGCAGCCGGCCTGCGGTGCGGGGGTCAGGTCCACGGTCACCATGTCCATCGACACCCGGCCGACCAGCCGCGTGCGCACGCCGTCCACCAGCACCGGCGTGCCGGTCGGCGCATGGCGCGGGTAGCCGTCGGCATAGCCGCAGGCGACCACGCCGATGCGCATCGGCTCGCTCGCCGTGAAGGTGCTGCCGTAGCCGACGCGGTCGCCGGCGCGCAGCGACTGCACGCCGATCAGCTGCGAGCGCAGCGTCATCGTCGGGCGCAGGTCCCAGTGCGCGAGGTCGTGCGCCGGATGGTCCGGCGAGGAGCCGTAGACCATGATGCCGGCGCGCACCCAGTCGGCCGCGACGCGCGGGTCGGCCGGCGCCACCGCCAGCGTCGCGGCGCTGTTGGCGAGCGAGCGTTCGCCGGGCAGGTCGTGCGTCGCGGCGACGAAGCGCTCGACGGCGTCGGCCACGCCGGCCTGCGCGCGGTCTGCGTCGGCGAAGTGGGTCATCAGCGTGATCTCGTCGACCTGCGGCAGCGCGTTCAGCCGCACCCAGGCGGCGCGGAAGGCGTCGGGCGTGAAGCCGAGCCGGTTCATGCCGCTGTTCATCTTCAGGAAGACACGGTGCGGCTGGTGGGTCTTGTGCATCGCCAGCCAGTCGATCTGCGCCTCGCGATGCACCACATGCCACAGGTTCAGCCGCGAGCACCGCTCCAGGTCGCGCGCCTCGAACGCGCCTTCGAGCAGCAGGATCGGCCCGCGCCAGTCGAGCGCGCGCAGCCGCTCGGCCTCGGCCAGGTCGAGCAGCGCGAAGCCGTCGCCGCCGCGCAGCGCCTCGAACACGCGCTCGAGGCCGTGGCCGTAGGCATCGGCCTTGACCACCGCGAACACGCGCGCGTCGGGCGCGGCGCGGCGTGCGCGGCCGAGGTTGTGGCGCAGGGCGTCGGCGTGGATCAGCGCTTCGATCGGGCGGGGCATGGGCAGGGCGGAGCGGCCGGAGGGTGCGCGCAGTGTGCCCGCGGCAGCAGGCCGGCGGGTCGCCGCGGCGCCGATTTCATCGCGAAGAAGCGGCGCTGATCCCGCGCCGCCGCGGGGCGGAGCGCCACGACCTGCGTGCTATAACCCGCGCCGCAGGGGAGACAGCCCGGCGCCGACGAGCAGCACGGCGCCCCAGACAAGCGCCGATGAAAAAAGGTTTCTACACCATCATGTCGGCGCAGTTCTTCAGCTCGCTGGCCGACAACGCGCTCTTCGTCGCCGCCGTCGAACTCCTGCGCACCTCCGGTCAACCCGAGTGGCAGCGCGCGGCCCTGGTGCCGATGTTCGCGCTGTTCTACGTGATCCTCGCGCCCTTCGTCGGCGCCTTCGCCGACGCCGTGCCCAAGGGCAAGGTGATGTTCGTCTCGAACCTCATCAAGGTCGCGGGCTGCCTGATGATGCTGTTCGGCGCCCATCCGCTGCTGGCCTATGCGATCGTCGGGCTGGGCGCGGCGGCCTACTCGCCGGCCAAGTACGGCATCCTGACCGAGTTGCTGCCACCCTCGCAGCTGGTCAAGGCCAACGGCTGGATCGAGGGGCTGACGATCGCCTCCATCATCCTCGGCGTGCTGCTCGGCGGTCAGCTGGTCGGCAAGGCGATCTCGCCGTGGCTGCTCGGCATCGACCTGCCGCTGCTCGCCACCGGCATCGACACCGCGCCCGAGGCGGCGATCGCCTCGCTGATCACGCTGTACGTCGTCGCGGCGCTGTTCAACCTCTACATCCCGCGCACCGCCGCACCGCTGCAGCCCTTCTCGCACAACCCGGTCGGCCTGGTGCGCGACTTCTCGGCCTGCAATGCGCGGCTGTGGGGCGACAAGCTGGGCCAGATCTCGCTGGCCACCACGACGCTGTTCTGGGGCGTCAGCGGCAACCTGCGCTACATCGTGCTCGCCTGGGCCGCCGCGGCGCTGGGCTACAGCACGACGCAGTCGTCGACGCTGGTCGGCGTCGTCGCGATCGGCACCGCGGTCGGCGCGGTGCTCGCGGTGCGCATGCGGCTCGATCAGGCCACCACGGTGATCCCGCTCGGCATCGCGATGGGCGTGCTGGTGATCGCGATGAACTTCATCGACAACGTCTGGGTCGCCGCGCCCTTCCTGATCGTGCTCGGCGGCCTGGGCGGCTTCCTGGTCGTGCCGATGAACGCGCTGCTGCAGCACCGCGGCCACAACCTGATGGGCGCCGGCCGTTCGATCGCGGTGCAGAACTTCAACGAGCAGGCCTGCATCCTCGGCCTCGGCGCGTTCTACACCGGAATGACGCGCTTCGGGCTGTCGGCCTTCGGCGCGATCACGATCTTCGGGCTGGTGGTCGCCGGCGTGATGTGGGCGATCCGCCGCTGGCACCGCCACAACCTGCGCCAGCACAAGGCCGAGGTCGACCACCTGCTCGAGATCGCCCGGCGCGACCCCCATTGATGGCAGGCGCCGGGACCGAGACGCACACCGGCGGTGCGGCGCCGCTCGCGGTGCTGGCGCTGACGCTCAATGCCTTCGTCTGGGGCGTGTCGTGGTGGCCGCTGCGCCGGCTGCACGAGGCCGGGCTGCACCCGCTGTGGGCCACGGCGCTGGTCTATGTGGTGGTGGTCGTCGCGATCGCGCTGGCCTGGCGTGGCGCGCTGCGGCGGCTGCTGCGCACGCCGGTGCTGTGGGTGCTGGCGGCGGCGGCCGGCTGCACCAACGCGACCTTCAACTGGGGCGTCAGCATCGGCGACGTGGTGCGCGTCGTGCTGCTGTTCTACCTGATGCCACTGTGGTCGGTGCTGCTGGCGCGGCTGCTGCTGCACGAGCGGCTGACCTTCTGGGCGGGCCTGCGCATCGTGCTGGCGCTGGCCGGCGCGGCGATCGTGCTCAAGCCCCCGGGCACCGGCTGGCCGCTGCCGGCGAGCCTGCCGGACTGGCTGGGCATCGCCGGCGGCTTCAGCTTCGCGCTGAACAACGTGATGCTGCGCCGCGAGGCGCGCCAGCCGCCGGAGGCGCGCGCGCTGGCGATGTTCGCCGGCGGCGCGCTGGTGTCGGCCGCGCTGGCGCTGGGGCTCGGCGCTTTCGGTGCGGCCGGTGGCGTGCCGCTGCCGCCCGCGCCGGCGCCGGACTGGCTGATGGTCGCGGCGTTGTTGACGCTCGCGATGTGCGCCGCCAACCTGGCGCTGCAGTACGGCGTGGCGCGGCTGCGCGCCAGCACCACCGCGGTGGTGATGCTGACCGAGATCGTGTTCGCGACCGTCTCGGCGGTATGGCTCGGCGACCAGGTCATGACGCCGCAGGTCTGGCTGGGCGGCGCGTTGATCCTCGCGGCCGCGGCGCTCGCTGCGATCGAGCCCGAGCCGGCCGCGACCGGGCACGGCGGGCCGTCTACAGCCTGACCGTGCGGCCGATGTAGAGGATCGGCCCGCTCGGCCGGTCGTAGGGCGAGCCGCCCTCGGGTTCGAGCGTGATCTCGAACAGGTCGGCGGCGCCCGGCCGCGCCGGCAGCTTGTCCAGCGGCACGGTGAGCGGCTGGCCGGCGCGCACCAGGCCGAGCGAGGTCGGGCCGGCGGCGCCTTCGGGCTTGGTCCAGAACTGCAGCGCGCGGCCGGCCGGCACCTCGGTCGGCGCGCCGACCGGCACCAGTTCCAGCGCGGCGCCGGCCTCGCCGACGTCGATGCGCACCAGCCAGCCGGTGCGCGCGTCCTTCGGCGTCTGCAGCACCGCGAGGTAGCGCTCGGGCACCGGCTCGGGTGCGCGCAGCACCAGCAGGCTGGCCAGCACGAGGCTGGCCGCGACCGCCAGGCCGCTGAGGGCCTGCCAGAAGCCCAGCCGCTGCCACAGCGACGGCGCGCGCGCCGCGGTGCCGCCGAGCCGCGCCTCGATGCGCGCCCACAGCCCCGGCGCGGGCTCGGCCGCGGGCGCACGCGCGGCCAGGCCGAGCAGGCGGTCCTGCCAGTAGGCGACCTCGCGGCGCAGCGCTGCGTCGCTGCCCAGCCGCGACTCGAGCTCGGCGCGCTCGGCCGCGCTCAAGGTGCCCAGCACGTACTCGCCGGCGGCGGCGCTGCGGTCTTCGGGCGTGTCGAGCGTCACGACAGACACTCCTTCAGCGACTGCAGGCCGCGCCGGATCCAGGACTTGACGGTGCCCAGCGGCGTGCCCAGCGCCTTGGCGATCTGGTCATGGGTGTAGCCCTCGACGAAGGCCAGCACGATGCTGTGGCGCTTGGGCTCGTCGAGCGCCTCCAGGCAGGGCTGCAGCGCGGCCACCTCGCTGGTGAAGCCGCCGCCGTCCCACTGGGAGGCGCTGTGGTGCTCGACGGCCGCGGCCATCGCCTCGTCGTCGAGCGCCAGCTCGCGCTGAGGTTTGCGCACCTCGGACAGCGCCTGATGGCGCACCACGGTGTAGATCCAGCCGCGCGCCGAGCCGACCTCGGGCCGGTAGGTCTCGGCGCGGCGCCAGACCTGCAGGAAGGCGTCCTGCAGCACGTCCTCGGCGGCGGCGCGGTCGCGCACGATGCGCAGCACCACGCCGAGCAGCCAGCGGGCCTCCCGGTCGTAGATCTGCTTCAGCGCCGCGCGGTCACCGCGCGCGCAGGCCAGCAGGGCGGCTTCGTGGTCGAAGTCGGCGTCTCGGGCGGTCATCGCCTGCTGGAGCATGAGGCGCGCATGGGCGGCGATTCTAGGAGGCAGCGCTGTGGTCACACGCCGGCACTACGCTGCCGATCGGCCCTTCGGATGCAGCCGGCCGCTCAGGCCGCGGCATCGATCACGCCACCCCCGAGGCAGACCTCGCCGTCGTAGAGCACGGCCGACTGGCCCGGCGTCACCGCCCACTGCGGCTCGTCGAAGGCGAGCGCGAAGCCCGCGCCGTCCAGGCTCAGCGTGCAGGCGGCGTCGGCCTGGCGGTAGCGCGTCTTCGCGGCGTGGCGGCCCGGCGCGGGCGCCGTGCCGGCGATCCAGCTCGCATCGCCGGCCGCCAGCCGCGGCGACAGCAGCAGCGGGTGGTCGTGGCCCTGCACCGCGACGAGCACGTTGCGCGCGAGGTCCTTGCGGGCGACGAACCAGGGCGCGTGTTCGCCGCCCTGGTCTCTTCCCTTGACGCCGCCGATGCCCAGGCCCTGTCTCTGGCCCAGCGTGTAGAAGCTCAGGCCGACATGCTCGCCGACCACGCGGCCGCGCTCGTCCTCGATGACGCCGGGCTGGTTGGCCAGATAGCGGTTCAGGAACTCGCGGAACGGCCGCTCGCCGATGAAGCAGATGCCGGTCGAGTCCTTCTTGGTCGCGACCGGCAGCTTGATCTCGGCCGCGATCCGGCGCACCTCGGTCTTCGGCAACTCGCCGACCGGGAACAGCGTGCGCGCGAGCTGGGCCTGGTTCAGCCGGTGCAGGAAATAGCTCTGGTCCTTGGCCGGGTCCAGGCCCTTCAGCAGCTCATACCTGACACCACGTCCATGCTCACGGGCGCCGTCGAGCGCGTCAGCGCTCGACTCGTCACGATGGCCAAGGGCATCGCCCGGGGCCGCCGGTACACGGCGGACCCGGGCGTAATGCCCGGTCGCGATGCGCTCGGCGCCGAGCCGCATCGCATGGTCCAGGAAGGCCTTGAACTTGATCTCGGCGTTGCACAGCACGTCGGGGTTGGGCGTGCGGCCGGCCTGGTATTCGCGCAGGAACTCGGCGAACACGCGGTCCTTGTACTCGGCCGCGAAGTTGACGTGCTCGATCTCGATGCCGATCACGTCGGCGACGCTGGCCGCGTCGAGGAAGTCCTGGCGCGACGTGCAGTGCTCGTCGTCGTCATCGTCCTCCCAGTTCTTCATGAACAGGCCGACGACCTCGTGGCCCTGCTGCTTGAGCAGCCAGGCGCTGACGGCGGAGTCCACCCCTCCGCTCAGGCCGACGACGACGCGTGACGCTTTCATGACGCCGATTGTCGCCGCGGGGCATGACATCGATTCACGCGCCGGTCATCAGCGCGCGGCCGAATGCGGGCCGCGCCATCGCGCTCCCCCAGCCCCATACAGCCAGAGGACGACATGACCCAACACTTCGAATCCACCCGCCGCAGCCTGCTGCTCGGCGGCGGCGCGGCCGTCGCCGCCGCCTTCGGCGGCCCGATCACCGCCATGGCCAAGCGCGTCGAGTACCGCGGCTCCTGCGCCGCGGCCGACGCCTCGGTGCAGATCGACAGCCCCTACGGCGCGCTCGCGCCGGTGGCCGACCGGACGACCGGCCTGCCGCTGATCGAGCTGCCCGAGGGCTTCCGCTACAGCAGCTATGGCTGGGCCGGCGACGTGATGGCCGACGGCCTGGTGACCCCGGCCGCGCACGACGGCATGGCCGTGGTGCTCCAGCGCCGCATCGGCGTCGGCAATGAGATGGTGCTGGTGCGCAACCACGAACTGTCGACCAGCACCGACCCGACGCGCATCATCGGCGCTGGCCGCGACAACGTCGCCAAGCACGACACCGGGTTCACCGGCTCCAGCTACCAGATCGGCGGCAACACCAACCTCGTCTGGCGCAACGGCGAGTGGGTCGAGAGCTATGCCAGTTTCGGCGGCCTCAACCGCCCCTGCGCCGGCGGCGCCAGCACCTGGGGCTCGTGGCTCTCCAACGAGGAGATCCGCAGCAACAGCATCAGCAGCACCGGCAAGAAGCACGGCTACGTGTTCGAGATCCCGGCGGACACCAGCGTGTTCTCGGCCAACGTCGAGCCGATCCGCGACATGGGACGCTTCGCCCACGAGGCCAGCGCGATCGACCCCGCCACCGGCTACTGGTACCTGACCGAGGACCAGGGCAATGCCAACACCCTGTACCGCTTCCTGCCGAACAACCTGGCCGGCGGCCTGAACTCGCTGCACGCCGGCGGCCGGCTGCAGGGCCTGGCGGTGCTGGGTCAGCCCAACGCCGACCTGCGCAACCCGCTGCTGTGCCAGGAGTACCAATGCGGCTGGGTCGACATCGCCGACCCCGACCAGGACGGCGCGACGCTGGCGGTGGCCGGCGTCGGCAACGTCTCGGCCAGCGGCCCCTACCGCCAGGCCTATGCCAACGGCGCGGCGATCTTCGGCGCCAACGAGGGCTGCTGGGTCGCGAACGGCGTGGTGTTCTTCACCGACAAGCAGGTCACCACCAGCCCGCCGCGGGCCGGCCGCATCTGGGCGCTGGACCTGTCGACGATGGTGCTGAAGGCGATCTTCGTCAGCAACGACATCCAGGTCGGCAACTCGCCGGACAACGTCTGCATCAGCCCGCGCGGCGGCGTGCTGTTCTGCGAGGACGGCGGCGCCGGCGGCCCCAACAGCGGCGAGCGCGTGACCGCCCAGCGCCTGATGGCCGTCGCGCCGAGCGGTGCGAGCTATGTCTTCGCGCGCCACAACTACAACTTCACGCGCGAGCAGCTCGACGCCGCCGGCAAGCCCAACGCCCGCGCCGGCGACTTCCGCAACAGCGAATGGGCCGGCGCGGCGTTCAGCCCCGACGGTCACACGCTGTTCGTCAACCTCTACACGCCGGGGATCACGCTGGCGATCACCGGCCCGTGGGCGCGCGGGACGCTCTAAGCTGGTCCACCCCCGTTGCGGCTGCGCCGCTCCCCATCCAGGGGGTGCCGCTGGCGGTCCGGCAGAGCCGGACCGCGGCGGCTGCGCGGCAGGCCGGGGCTGGCGTGGCGTGTTGTGCAACGCGCGGCGGAGCCGGCGCGGCCGGTCAGGAGCGCTCCACCGGGTCGTAGAGCCCGGGGTCCGTGTACACCGCGCCCAGCGGCAGGCGCACGCCGGCGAGGAAATCGTCGACGTTGCGCTGCAGCGCCGGGCTGCGGTGGCGTTGCGCGTTGGCGCGGATCTCCTCGGGGCTCATCCACACCGTGCGCAGGATGCCGTGGTCGAGCCGGCGGCCGGGCTCGGGCTCGCCGACCGTGCCGCAGAAGGCGAAGCGCAGGTAGGTCACGTCCTCGTTCCTCGCGCTGCGGATGAAGCGCGACATGTAGACGCCGAGCAGCGCCGTCGGCGTGAAGCGGCGCGCGGTCTCCTCCAGCACCTCACGGACCACGGCCTCGATCAGCGACTCGCCCGGGTCCAGGTGCCCGGCCGGCTGGTTCAGCACGATGCCCTCCGGCGTGCGCTCCTCGACCAGCAGGAAGCGGCCGTCCTGCTCGATCACCGCGGCCACGGTGACGCTGGGTTTCCATCGGGTCTTGCTCATGGGCCGGATGCTATCGGCCCGCAGGGCGTCAGCCAGCCGGGTTAAGCTTCGGCCCCGTTCGGGTGGCCACGAGCCCGGCAGCGCAGGACCGGCCCGCACCCCGCGGCGACGTCCGGCTGCACCCGCCAGACCATTGGAGGAGATCCCATGCTGATTGGCGTGCCTGCGGAAACGTCCGCCGGCGAAACCCGGGTGGCCGTCACCCCCGAGACGGCGAAGAAGCTCAAGGCCCAGGGCCACACGGTGCGCGTGCAGTCCGGCGCCGGCGTGGCCGCCAGCGTCACCGACGCGGCCTACGCGGCGGCGGGCGCCGAGATCACCGATCTGGCCGGCGCCTACGGCGCCGACCTGGTGCTCAAGGTGCGCGCGCCCTCGCCGGTCGAACTGCCGCTGATGAAGCCCGGCGCCGCGCTGGTCGGCATGCTCAACCCCTTCGACAAGGCCGGCCTGCAGGCGATGACCGACGCCAAGCTCACCGCCTTCGCGCTCGAGGCCGCGCCGCGCACCACCCGCGCGCAGAGCATGGACG
>CAYLKR010000018.1:0-23391 GCA_964384225.1 uncultured Methylibium sp. | reverse complement strand
GCAGAAGCTCGACGGCCGCGAGGCCACGATCGCGCGCGACGTGATCGCCGAGATCCGCTCGCGCCTCGCCTTCCTGGAGCAGGTCGGCCTCGGCTACCTGACGCTGGACCGCGCCGCGCCGACGCTCAGCGGTGGCGAGGCGCAGCGCATCCGCCTGGCGGCCCAGCTCGGCAGCAACCTGCAGGGCGTCTGCTATGTGCTCGACGAGCCGACGATCGGCCTGCATCCGCGCGACAACCGCGTGCTGCTCGACGCGCTGCACACCCTCGGCGCACAGGGCAACACGCTGGTCGTCGTCGAGCACGACGAGGACACGATCCGCCGCGCCGACCACATCATCGACATCGGCCCCGGCGCCGGCAAGCGCGGCGGCCGCGTGATCGCGCAGGGCACGGCGGCCGAGCTGCGCGCGCACGCCGACTCGCTGACCGGCCGCTTCCTCGAGCGCCCGCTGGTCCACCCGCTGCAGCCGCGCCGCGCGGTCGCGGCCGACGCGGCGGCGCTGGTGGTCCACGGCGCCTCGTTGCACAACCTGCGCGGCATCGACGTGCGCCTGCCGCTGCAGCGTCTGGTCGCGGTCACCGGCGTCAGCGGCTCAGGCAAGAGCACGCTGGCGCGCGACGTGCTGCTGGCCAATGTGCAGGCCGCGGTCGCGCTGAAGCAGAGCAAGGCCGGCCGCGAGCAACTCGCCGCCGGCGGCCCGGCCTGGAGCGGCTGCACGGGGCTCTCGGGCTTCGGCGCCGTCGACCGCGTGCTCGAAGTCGACCAGACGCCGATCGGCAAGACGCCGCGCTCCTGCCCGGCCACCTACATCGGCTTCTGGGACACGATCCGCAAGCTCTACACCGAGACGCTGGAGGCCAAGGCGCGCGGCTACGCGGCCGGGCGCTTCAGCTTCAACACCGGCGAGGGCCGCTGCCCCGGCTGCGAGGGCCAGGGCCTGCGCACGATCGAGATGGCCTTCCTGCCCGACGTCAAGGTGCCCTGCGACCTCTGCCACGGCGCGCGCTTCAACCCCGAGACGCTGGCCGTCACCTGGCGCGGCAAGAGCATCGGCGACGTGCTGCAGATGGAAGTCGACGAGGCGCTGCCGTTCTTCGCGTCGATGCCATCGATCGCGCATCCGCTGCAGCTGCTGCAGGACGTCGGCCTCGGCTACCTGACGCTGGGTCAGCCCTCGCCGACGCTCAGCGGCGGCGAGGCGCAGCGCATCAAGCTCGTCACCGAGCTGAGCAAGGTGCGTGACGACGTCATGCGTCGCGGGCAGAAGCCGCCGCATACGCTCTACGTGCTCGACGAGCCCACGGTCGGCCTGCACATGGCCGATGTCGAGAAGCTGATCCGCGTGCTGCACCGCCTGGTCGACGGCGGCCACAGCGTCGTCGTGATCGAGCACGACCTCGACGTCATCGCCGAGGCGGACTGGGTGATCGACCTCGGCCCCGAGGGCGGTGCCGGCGGTGGCCGGGTGGTCGCCGAAGGGCCGCCCGAGGCCATCGTCGCGGCCGGCACGCACACCGGGGCGGCACTCGCGCCGGTGCTGTCGAGGGCCTAGCATCGAGGGGCCAGCCGCCCCACCCACGATGGAAATCAGCGACCTCGAACACCGCCTGCAGTCGCTGGAGCCGCTGCGGCAGCAGGCCGGGGCCGTCAGCAAGATCGGCACGCTGCTGCGTCTGTGGATGACGCGCATGGGCGGGATGCTCGTGCTGGCCCTGGCGCTGTCGATGGGGGCGGCCTGGGCCGGCCTCGACGGGGAGCAGATCGCCCCGTGGGCCCTGCTGGCCGCGGCGGGGGGCTTCGTCGTGCCGACGCTGGCGGGTCTGGCCTGGGTGCTGCCGGCCACCTATCGGGTGGTGCGCGGCGAGGGCGACGCCGACGCGGCCCACCGGGACCGCCTGCGCGAGCAGGTGCTGCGGCCGCTTGTGCAGGGTGCCGTGCCGGCGTCGGTGATCGGCTTCGCACCTCCGGTGGACCTGGCCGCGCTCGAGCGGCGCGGCCTGTTCGCCCGGCCGCTGCAGGGCCTGAACCACGTGGCCGCGCTGCAGGTGCAGGGGATCGAGCAGGGCCACGCCTGGGCCGCGCAGGCGCTGAGGCTGTGGGAGTACCAGTCGGCCAGCTCGGATGTCAACCACAGCCGCGTGCGCATCGTGACCGTGCACGACGGCCTGATCGGCTGGGTGCCGCTGCCGGGCCGCTGCGCCGGCCTGCTGCGGGTGGCCGACCGCGAGACGGCGGCGCGCGAGCTCGGCCGGCGTGCGCCGGTGGCCACGCTGCTCGGCCGCGCGCCCGAGCCCCCGGCGACCGGCGATGCCGGGTTCGACGGCCGCTTCATCGTGCTCGGCGATGCAGGTGCCGGCCTGCCGCCGGCGCCGCTGCGGCGCGCCTTGTGCGAGGTGCACGACGCGCTCGGCACCCCGCTGCTCTGCGCGGTGTCGCCCGAAGGCATCGCGGTCGCGCTGCCCGAGCGCGGGCGCTTCGCAGGCGTCGAGGCGTCGGCGCAGGTGCTGGAGCTGATCCGCTGGCAGTCGGCGGCGCAGACGGTCACGGCGCGTGCTGCCGCCCTGCACGCCGATGCCGCGCTGCTGGCGCGGCTGCCCGGTGCGCTGGCGGTGCTGGCGCGCGCGCTCGACGAGTCCGGCCCCGCATGAACACGCCGACACCCCCTGCCTGCGGCAACTGCCGCGAGCCGATGGAGGCTGCCGTGCTCGCCGGCCACTACGGGCGGACCGTCGAGGTCGACCTCTGCGCCGGCTGCCATCTGGTGTGGTTCGACTCGGTCGAGCCGGCGCGGCTGTCGGGTCCGGGCATGCTCGAGCTGATCGGCCGCATGGCCGAGGCGCAGCGCCTTGCGCACCGCACGCTCGACCCCCAGGCCGGCTGCCCGCGCTGCCACGGCCCGCTGAAGCGGGTGCACAACCGCACGCGCTGGGGGCGCTCGCTGCACCTCGAATGCGCCGCCGGTCACGGCACCAGCCAGTCCTTCGCGGAATTCCTGGCCGAGAAGGGCTTGCTGCGACCGCTCGGCGCCACCGAGCGCGAGCTGCTGCGGCGGCGCGGCGAGGCGCTCGCCTGCGTCAACTGCGGCGCCGCGCTCGACGCCAGCGACGAGGCCTGCCGCTGGTGCGGCTCGGTGCCCAGCCTGATCGACGTGGCGCGGCTCGCCGCCGCGCTCGACCCCGAAGGCGCGACCGAGCGGCATGCGGTGCACGCCGCCGTGGCGCAGCGCACCGCGCGCCAGTGCCTGGCCTGCGGCAGCGCGCTGCCGCCGGAGACGGCGCTGCAATGCCCGCAGTGCGGCGCGACGCTGGCGGCCAGCCGGCTGTCCGACGCGCATGCCCAGGTGCTCGCGCTCGGACCGGCGCTCGCCGCGCATGCCGCGAAGCCGGCGCCGCATGTCGTCAAGCGCCGCATGGACATGCACCTCGGCGCGCTCGCGCGCGAGCGCGAGACCGTCGAGCGGATGCGCGCCGAGAACGACGCCCAGCTCGGCCGCGACGCCCGGGAGTTCGACCTCAGCTGGCTCACCGGCGCCCGCACCAACCCGCTGCGCGCGGTGTTCCTCGCACTCGCGATCTGGTGGCTGTGGTGGTTCTGGGGGTGACGCTCAGCGGCGCCTGCGGGGGGCTGCCCTTCGCGCAGCGCATGCCGAAGCGGCGCTGCCGGCGCACGGTGTGACGGGACCTCCGCGCGGGGACGGGCGGATCAGTGCAGGGGCGCGGCGCCGGGTACGGGCGGCGCGTCGGCGAAGCGCCGTGCGGCGTCGACGAAGGCGTCGAAGCACACCAGGAAGCCGTCGACCATGTCCGGGTCGAAGTGCCGCCCTCGGCCCTCGGCGACGATCCGGCGGGCCTCGGCATGCGGCAGCGGCGGCTTGTACGGGCGCGCCGAGATCAGCGCGTCGAACACGTCGGCCACGGCCATGATCCGCGCCGACAGCGGGATCGCCGTGCCGGCGAGGCCGTCCGGGTAGCCGGAGCCGTCCCAGCGCTCGTGGTGGGACCGCACGACTTCCTTGGCGATCGTCAGGAAGGGGATCGGGTGCCGCGCATCGGCCTCGGCCTGCCCGATCGCGTCCGCGCCGATCACGGTGTGCGAACGCATGATCTCCCACTCCTGGGCGTCGAGCTTGCCGGGCTTGTGCAGGATGCGGTCGGGGATGCCGACCTTGCCGATGTCGTGCAGCGGGGTCGAACGCACCAGCAGGTGGACGTACTCGTCGGTCAGCAGCGGGCGCAGGTGGGCGGTCTCGCGCAGCGCGCCGGCCAGGGCGGCGACGTAGGCGCTCGTGCGCAGGCAGTGCTGGCCGGTGTCGTCGTCGCGCAGCGCCGCCAGATGGGCAAGGGCGCCGAGGCTGTCGCAGGCCAGGCCGTCGATCTCGCGGCGGCGGCGCGCCACGTCGACCTCCAGATCCCGCGCTCGCGCCGCAAGCGCCTGCTGCCGCCAGCCCTGGGCGAGCCGGGCGCGGACCCGCGAGAGCTTGACCTCCGGGGCCGCCGGCTTGGCGATGTAGTCGACGGCGCCGCGCGCGAAGCCCCCGGCCTCGTCGTCGGCGCCGTCGAGCGCGGTGTGGAAGATCACCGGCAGCGCGGCCGTCGTCGGGTGCTCGCGCAGCCGCTCGAGAACCTGGAAGCCGTTCATCGAGGGCATCCGCACGTCGAGCAGCACGAGGTCGGGCAGCGGTCCGTTGGCCAGCCGTCCCAGGGCCTGGGGCCCGCTCTCGGCGGCGAGCACGCGGTGGCCATCCTGCGCCAGCAGGGCTTCGAGGACGGTGCGGTCGACGGGCGCGTCGTCGACGATCAGGATGGTGCCGCGGCGGCGGGGCTCGGCGGGGGATTCGGGCGGCATGGCGGCGGGCTCACGGAGCAGGGGGCGGGGCGCCGGACCTGGATCGGCATCGCGCGCATCCTGCGACGACCGCGGCGGCCGCGCTGTCGGGAGTTCGTGATCGTCCGTGTCGGCACAAGGCTGAACGCGCCGCGCGGCCGCTTCAGCCCACGACGCCGCGGCTGCGCAGGAAGTCGTCGACGAGCTGCAGCCGCACCAGCGGGTCGGGTAGCTCCATCAGCTTCTGCTTGGCGGCCAGCGGGATCGGCAGGATCTCGCACCAGCGGTTGGCCAGCCAGCCGGCGTCCTCGAAGCGGTAGGGCTCGAGGAAGGGCGCGTGACCCTGGCCGCGCAGCGCCGCGATCGCCGTCGCCAGCCCGCGCGCCGAGCCGAGCAGCGGCTCGGTGGGCAGCACGGTGGGATCGTCGGCCAGCCACTCGGCCTCGGCGACCCACAGGCCGTCGGCCTCCTGGCGCAGCCGCAGCGTGCGGAAGCGCCGCGTGCCGCGGCCGCGCACCTGCAGCAGGCCGGGCTGGGGCGCGTCGACCTCGTCGAGCTCGGCCAGGCAGCCGACCTCTTCCAGCACCACGCCGGCCGCGCTGCGCACCTCGCTGCCCTGGCGCAGCGCGATGACGCCGAAGCCGCTGCGCTCGCGCAGGCAGCGGCCGACCAGGTCGAGGTAGCGCGCCTCGAACACCTTCAGCCCGAGCTTGCCGCCGGGGAAGAGCACGGTCTGCAGCGGGAACAGCGCCAGTTCGACGCTCACGACGACCCCTCGGCCGGCGCGTACGCGGACCGGTCCCTCGAGGGGACGCAGGCCACGCCCGCGTCAGCGTGCATCGAGCTCACGGTGGCGCACCAGGGTCGCGCCATGGTCGGCGAAGCGCCGCGCCAGCGCCTCGGCGAACCAGACCGAGCGGTGCTGGCCGCCGGTGCACCCGAGTGCCACCGTCAGGTAGGCGCGCTGGTCGCGCTCGAAGGCCGGCAGCCAGCGGCGCAGGAAGGCCTCGACCTGGGCCAGCAGCTCGCCGGCCTCGGGCTGCTGCTCGAGGAACTCGACCACCGCCGCGTCCCGCCCGGTCAGCGGCCGCAGCTCGGGCGTGTAGAAGGGGTTGGGCAGCACGCGCAGGTCGAACACCAGGTCGGCGTCGAGCGGCACGCCCTGCTTGTAGGCGAAGGACTCGAACACCAGCGTCAGCGCACCGGCCGGCGCCTGCACCTGCTCCAGCACCCAGGCGCGCAGCTGGGCGGCGCGCAGCTGGCTGGTGTCGATGACGCTGGCGTTCTCGCGCAGGCCGGCGAGCAGGCCGCGTTCGAGCTCGATCGCCTCGGTGAGTGCGCGGTGCGGGTCGCCCGCGCTGCCGTCGCGGCTCAGCGGGTGGCGGCGGCGCGTCTCCGAGTAGCGGCGCACCAGCGTGTCGGTGCTGGCGTCGAGGAAGATCACGCGCACCCGCACGCCTTCGCTGCCGAGGCGGCCGAGCAGCGGCTGCAGCTGCGGCAGCGCCGCGGCGCTGCGGACGTCGACGGCGACCGCCAGCGGCCGGTCGCCGCGGTCGGCGCGGCCGCGTTCGAGCTTCAGCAGCTCGGGCAGCAGCTCGGGCGGCAGGTTGTCGATGCAGTAGAAGCCGGCGTCCTCCAGCGCATTCAGCGCGACCGACTTGCCCGAGCCGGAGATGCCCGTGAGCAGCAGCACTTCCAGCGGCAGGGCGTTCATGCGCGGCGGCGCGCCGGGCTGGCGCCCTCCGGGGCCTGCGCGGCGTCGAGCAGCGCGCGCGCATGCGCCAGCCGCGCCTCGCCGGCACTGCCGCCGAGCATGCGGGCGATCTCGCCGGTGCGCGCGTCGCCGGTGACCGGCCGGACCTCGCTCTCGGTCGCGCTACCGCGCACGGCCTTGCTGACGACGCACTGCGCGTCGGCGCAGGCCGCCACCTGCGGCAGATGGGTCACGCACAGCACCTGGCGGTCGCGGCCCAGGCGCCGCATCAGCGCGCCGACGCGGTCGGCCACGCTGCCGCCGACGCCGGCGTCGATCTCGTCGAAGATCAGCGTGCCGGCCTCGCCGAGCGCGCTGGTGGTGACGGCGATCGCCAGCGCGATGCGCGACAGCTCGCCGCCCGAGGCCACCTTGGCCAGCGCACGCGGCGTGCTGCCGGCATGGCCGGCGACGCGAAACTCGGCGCTCTCCAGGCCATGCTTCTGCGGCTCGGCCAGCGGCTCCAGCGCGACCTCGAAGCGCCCGCCGGCCATGCCGAGTTGCTGCATCGCGCTCGTGATCGCCGCGGCGAGCTGGGGCGCGGCCGCCCGGCGCTGCTTGGAGACCGCCTGCGCGGCCGCGTCGTAGGCCTTGCGGGCGGCCGCCGCGGCGCGCACCAGCGCGTCGAGGTCGGTGGCCGCGTCGAGCTGCGCGAGCTCGCCCCGCCACTGCGCCAGCAGCGCGGGCAGGTCCTCGGGCGCGCGGCGGTGGCGGCGCGCGGCGCCGATCCAGGCCGAAAGCCGTTCGTCGAGGGCCTGCAGGCGCTCCGGGTCGAGCTCGCTGCGGCGCAGCGCCGCGGCCAGCGTGTGCGCGGCATCCTGCAGCTGCGCCTGGGCGCCGCGCAGCACCTCCAGCGGCTCGGCGAGCGCGGCGTCGTGCGCGACCACGCCATCGAGCGCGTCGATGGCCTGGGCGGTGCGCGCATCGGCCGAGCCCTCGTCGTCGGCGATCGCGGCCAGCGCCGTCTGCAGCGCCTCCTGGATCGCCTGCGCATGGCTCAGGCGGCCGTGCTCGGCGTTGAGTTCGGGCCATTCGTCGCTGCCCGGCGCGAGGCGGTCGAGCTCGCCGATCTGCCAGGCCAGGCGCTCGCGCTCGCGGTCCAGGTCGGCCTGCTGCGTGCGGGCACGATCGAGCTGCTCCTGTGCCGTGCGCCAGGCGCCCCAGGCGGCGACGAGCGGTGCCGGGTCGGCGCCGGCATAGGCGTCGAGCAGCGCGCGCACCGCGTCGGGCCGCGTCAGGCTCTGCCAGGCGTGCTGGCCGTGGATGTCGACCAGGTGGTCGGCCGCCTCGCGCAGCTGCGTGATCGTCGCCGGGCTGCCGTTGATCCAGGCGCGGCTCTTGCCCTGGGCGTCGAGCGTGCGGCGCAGCAGCAGCGTGTCGCCGTCGGCCTCGAAGCCACCCTCGGCGAGCCAGTCGTGCAGCGAGGCCGGCGCGTCGAACTCCGCGGCGATCTCGGCGCGCGCCGCGCCTTCGCGCACCATGCCGGCGTCGCCACGGCTGCCGAGCGCGAGCTGCAGCGCGTCGACCAGGATGGACTTGCCCGCTCCCGTCTCGCCGGTCAGCGCGGTGAAGCCGGGCGCGAACTCCAGGTCGAGCGCGCGCACGATGACGAAGTCGCGCAGCGCCAGCCGTCGCAGCATCTCAGCCTCCGCCTGTCTCGGGGAGAACCCCTTCGTTCCAGTGCAGCTTGCGCCGCAGCGTGCCGTAGTAGCTCCAGCCGCGCGGGTGCAGCACGCGCACGCGGTGCTCGCTGCGGCGCACGCAGACGCGGTCGCCATGCATCAGGCTGGCGAGGCCCTGGTGGTCGAAGTTGACGCTGGCGTCGCGGCCGGCGACGACCTCGATCACCACCTCGCCGTCGTCGGGCAGCACGATCGGGCGGTTGGTCAGCGCGTGCGGCGCGATCGGCACCATCACCCAGCCGGCGATGCCCGGATGCAGGATCGGCCCGCCGGCCGACAGCGCATAGGCCGTCGAGCCCGTGGGCGAGGACAGGATCAGCCCGTCGGCGCGGAAGTTGGCCACGAACTGCTGCTGCACCGACACGCGCAGCTCCACCATGCCGGCGGTGGCGCCGCGGCTGACCACGATGTCGTTGACCGCGAAGCTCTCGTGGATCAGCTCGTGGCCATCGCCCTGGGGCCGCTTCACGCAGCCGGCGAGCATGGCGCGGTGCTCTTCTTCGTAGTCGCCGGCGATCATCGGCGCGAGCGCCTCGCGCAGCTCGGCCAGCGGGATGTCGGTCATGAAGCCGAGCCGGCCCTGGTTGATGCCGATCAGCGGCAGGCCGTGGCTCGCGAGGGCGCGGGCCGTCGCGAGGAAGGTGCCGTCGCCGCCGATCACGACCGCCAGGTCGCACTGCGCGCCGATCGCCGCCGGCCCGAGCACGCCATAGCCCGGCAGCTCGGCGGCCAGCGCGGTGGCCGCGTCGAGCGACACCTCGAGGCCCTGCTGAGACAGGAACTCGGCCACGCTCGCCAGCACCTCGCGGCTGCCCGGCGCCTGGTACTTGCCCACGAGGGCAGCGTGACGGAAGCGGCTCGGCATCGTGAGGAAATTACACCACAGGGCCTGCGCCCTAGAATCGAAAGCACCATGCTGGACGAACGCGCCAAGACCCTGCTGAAGACGCTGGTCGAGCGCTACATCGCCGACGGCCAGCCGGTCGGATCGCGCACCCTGTCCAAGGCCTCCGGCCTCGACCTGAGCCCCGCGACCATCCGCAACGTGATGGCCGATCTGGAAGAGCTCGGCCTGATCGCCAGCCCGCACACCAGCGCCGGGCGCGTGCCGACCGCGCGCGGCTACCGCCTGTTCGTCGACACCATGCTGACCGCGCGGCCGCTGGACCTGGCCAGCGTCGAGGCCGCTGCGGCCCAGCAGCAGCTGCGCGAGCAGCTCCAGCCCGACCAGCCGCAGCGCGTGATCGCCCATGCCGCCCAGGTGCTGGGCAACCTGTCGCAGTTCGTCGGCGTGGTGACCGCGCCGCGCAAGGCCGGCGTGTTCCACCACATCGAGTTCCTGCGCCTCGGCGATCGCCGCGTGCTGGTGATCCTGGTGGCGCCCGACGGCGACGTGCAGAACCGCGTCGTCATCACCGCCCGCGACCACAGCCAGGCCGAGCTGGTCGAGGCCAGCAACTTCGTCAACGCGCACTACTCGGGGCTGACGATCGAGGCGGTGCGCGAGCGCATCAAGACCGAGGTCGAGGCGCTGCGCGGCGAGATCGCCACGCTGATGCAGGCCGCGGTGCAGGCCGGCAGCGAGGCCGCGGGCGAGGGCGCCGAGCAGGTCGTGATCTCCGGCGAGCGCAACCTGCTCGCGGTGCAGGACTTCTCCAACGACATGGGCAGCCTGCGCAAGCTCTTCGACCTGTTCGAGCAGAAGACCCAGCTGATGCGCCTCTTGGACGTGAGCAGCCGCGCCGAGGGCGTTCGCATCTACATCGGCGGCGAGAGCCAGGTCGTGCCCTACGAGGAGCTGTCCATCGTCTCGGCGCCCTACGAGGTCGACGGCCAGGTCGTCGGCACCCTCGGCGTGATCGGCCCGACGCGCATGGCCTACGACCGCATGATCCAGCTGGTGGACATCACCGCGCGGCTGGTGGGGCACGCCCTGACGCAGCCGCGCTGAGCAGCCGCCGCGGGCGCCTCGGAGACAATCGCGGCCGGGGGCCGTTAGCTCAGTCGGTCAGAGCAGAGGACTCATAATCCTTTGGTCGTTGGTTCGATCCCAACACGGCCTACCACCTCGCGGCGGTGCCCCGCGCTCAGGGCACCAGCGCCAGGAACAGGAAGGCCGCGAACAGCACCAGGTGCACGGCGCCCTGCATAACGGTGGTCCGGCCGGTGCCCAGCGTGATCGCGCTGACCAGGAAGGCCAGTGCCAGCATCACGATGTCCTTGGGCGCCAGGCCGAGGACCAGCGGAAGGTTCAGCCACACCGAGGCGATCACCACCGCCGGGATCGTCAGCCCGATGCTGGCGAGGGCCGAGCCGAGCGCGAGGTTCATGCTGGTCTGCAGACGGTCGGCCTGCGCCGCGCGCACCGCGGCCCAGGTTTCCGGCAGCAGCACCAGCAGCGCGATCGCGATGCCGATCACCGCCTTCGGCGCGCCGGCGGCGGTGACGGCCGCCTCGATGGTCGGCGACAGCTGCTTGGCCAGCCCGACGACCGTGACGAGCGACACCAGCAGCAGCCCGAAGCTGGCCCAGGCCTGGGCGGTGGACGGCGGCGCGGCGTGGATGTCCTCGTTGGCCTGGTTGGTGGGCGGCAGGAAATAGTCGCGGTGCCGCATCGTCTGCACGAACACGAAGGCGATCCACAGCGCCAGCGAGGACACCGCCACGAAGGCGAGCTGCGCCACGGTGTAGGTGCCGCCGCCCGAGCTGGTCGTGAAGGCCGGCATCACCAGCGACAGCCCGGCGAGCGCCACGAGCGCGGCCAGCGCCGCGTTGGCACCTTCGAGGTGGAAGCTCTGCTCGTGGTGGTGCAGGCCGCCGACCAGCATGCAGATGCCGACGACACCGGTGGTGATGATCATCACCGCCGAGAAGATGGTGTCGCGCGGCAGTTCGGCCTTGTCGGCGCCGCCGGCCAGCATCACGGAGACGATCAGCGCCACCTCGATCACCGTGATGGCGAGCGCGAGCACCAGCGTGCCGAAGGGTTCGCCGACGCGGTGGGCGACCACCTCGGCGTGGTGCACGGCCGCGATCACCGCGCCGATCAGCGCGGCCGCGCAGACGAGCACCAGCGCGAGGTTCAGCGTCGTCAGGAAGGAACCGGCCAGCAGCGCGGCGGCGCTGAGCGGGACGAACAGGGCCCACGGCGGCATCGGGTCGACTCCTGGCGGCAAGGCGGGGAAGGGTCGGCCCCGTTGCGCGAGGCCGCGCGGATTGTCGGGCAGCGCGGCCGGCGCGTGCGGCCGCGGGGCTTCAGTGCTCGCGGAAGCTGCGCCGGATGCCGCTGGTCAGCGGGCTCAGCAGGAAGTCCAGCGGCGTGCGCGTGCTGGTCTTGATGTAGGCCTCGGCGGCCATGCCGGGCAGCACCGCGAGCTCGGCGCCGTAGGCCTTGCTCGCCTTGGCCAGCGACTCCTGCGACAGCTCGACCTGCACCGAGAAGTAGGCGATGCCGCTGCGCTCCTCGGTCAGCGCGTCGGCCGACACGCGCAGCACCTTGCCGTCGATCAGGTCGGTGCTGCGCTGCCGGTAGGGCAGCAGCTGGACCTCGGCGTCGAGGCCGGGATGCAGGTCGCCGATCGCGTCGGCGCCGACGCGCACCTCCACCACCAAAGGCGCGTCGGCGGGCACCAGGTCGACGATGGGCTCGCGCGGCCCGATCGCCGAACCGACGGTGTTGACGCGCAGGTCGATCAGCCGCCCGTCGGCCGGCGCGACGACGGTCTGGCGGCCGGCGGTGTCCCGGCTCGCACGCAGCCTTTCCTCGAGGTCGATCACGCGGCCGGTGACCTCGCGCAGTTCCTCGGCGGCGGTCTGCTTGTAGGCGTCCTGCAGGGACTGCATGCGCCCGTCGAGCTCGCTGACACGCTGCTGGGCCTGGGCCAGCTCGGCCTCGTTGGCCTGGATGCGCGATTCGTATTCGCTGACGCCGCGCTTGAACTGCATCACGCGGGTGCGGTTGACGAAGTTTTGCTCGAGCAACGCCTCGTTGGACGCCAGTTCCTCCTTCAGCAGCCGCATCGCCTCGGCGGTGGCGACGCGGTCGCGCAAGCGCGCGGCCACCTCGCTCTCGGCGTCGCGCTTCTGGCCGCGCGCCGAGTCCATCTGGCCGAGCACGGTGCGGCGGCGCGCCTCGAAGGTGGCGCTCTCGCGCGCCAGCGCCTCGCGCACGCGGGCGTCCTGCGCGGCGAGCTGGCGCTGCTCGGCGCTCGGCGTCCAGGTCGGGCGGAAGGCCACCTCGGCCTCCAGGCGCGACTTGCGCAGCTTCTCGGTCTCGAGCTGGGCGACCAGCAGGTCGACCGAGGAGTCGATGCGCGCGTCCTCCAGCAGGATCAGCGTGTCGCCCTTCTTCACCTGCTGGCCTTCGCGCACGAGCACCTTGGCGACGATGCCGCCGTCGCGGTGACTGACGGTCTGGCGGTTGGCCTCGACCTTGACCAGCCCGCCGGCCACCACCGCGCCGGAGATCGGCGCCCAGGTGGACCAGACGACCATCGCCACCAGCCAGACCGCGACCGCCAACAGGCCGGCGCGGCGCAGGCGGGCGAGCAGCTTGCGGACGTCGTCCTCGTCGACGCCGGGCGCCGGGTTCTGCGGGATCGGGGACGGCAGCGCACTCATGCCAGATTCCCCCGCGCCACGCTGGCCATCGACGTGACCGGCGCCGGCGGCTCGCGCGCCGCCAGGCGCTCGATCTTGCCGTCCTTCATCACCGCGACCAGATCGGCCACGCCCAGCACCGCGCGGCGCTGCGAGACGACGACGACCGTCGTGCCGCGCGCCTTGAGCTGGCGCACGCACTCGAGCAGGGCCTGCTCGCCCTCGGCGTCGAGGCTGGCGTCGGGCTCGTCGAGCACCGCCAGCGCCGGATTGCCGTACACCGCGCGGGCCAGTGCGATGCGCTGGCGCTGGCCGCCGGACAGGCGGCCGCCGTCCTCGCCGACCGGCGTGTCGTAGCCCTGCGGCAGGCGCAGGATCAGCTCGTGCGCGCCGGCCACACGGGCGGCGTCGAGCAGCGCGTCGGGGTCGACCTCGCCGAGTCGCGCGATGTTCTCGCTCACCGTGCCGGCGAACAGCGACACGTTCTGCGGCACGTAGCCGATCCAGCGCCCGCGGTCGGCCACCGACCACATGCGCAGGTCGGCGCCGTCGAGCCGCACGCTGCCGTAGGCCGGCGGCAGCACGCCGACCATCAGCCGCGCGAGCGTGGTCTTGCCCGAGCCGCTGGCGCCCACCAGCGCCAGCACCTGGCCCGGCTGCAGCGCGAAACCCACGCCGGCGAGCACCGGCTTGGCGGCGCCGGGCGGCGTGTACACGAGGTTCTCGACCTCCACCTTGCCGCTCGGCCGCGGCAGGGGCGTCGGCGCGGCCGCGTCGTCGGCGGCCAGCAGCGGCTTCAGCCGCGCGTAGGCGGCGCGCGCGTCGACCAGCGACTTCCAGCCGCCGATCAGCATCTCCACCGGCGCCAGCGCGCGGCCGAGGATGATGGTGGCGGCCAGCGTGACGCCGGCGGTCGCGCCCTCGGCGATCACCAGGTAGGCGCCGACGCCGAGCATGATGATCTGCACCATCTGCCGCGACACGCGGCTCACCGCGCCGATCAGCCCGCCGCGCTGGCTGACGCCGAGCTGCACGCCGTGGCTGCGCCGCGTCATGCGGCCCCAGCGCGAGGTCACGGCCCCGGCCATGCCGAGCGCGGTGACGGTCTCGGACTTGCGCAGCGCGTCGTCGACGAAGCGCGCCGCGTCGCGGTGGCCGTCGTGCAGCACGGCCAGGCTGTCGCGCGTCATGCGCTCGTTCAGCCAGGCCAGCAGCAGCAGGAAGGCGGCGGCCAGCGTCGCGACGCCGCCGAGCACCGGGTGGAAGAGGTAGATCACGACAATGTAGATCACGATCCACGGCGCGTCGAACAGCGCCACGATGCCGGTGCCCGACAGGAAGCTGCGCAGCACGCCGAGGTCGCGCATGCCCTCGGCCTGGGCACCGCCGGGCGTGCCGAGCAGCCGCGTCAGCAGGCGCGGGCCATGCTGCTGCTCGAGCGCGATGCCGATCGCCGCCAGCGTGCGTGAGCGGTAATGCTCCAGGAAGCCCATCGTCACCAGCGTCGCGGTCGCGATGATCCCCAGCATCACCAGCGTCTCGACGCTGCGCGTGGACAGCACGCGGTCGAACACCTGCAGCATGAACAGCGACGGCGTCAGCAGCGCGAGGTTGATCGCGAGGCTGAAGCCGAGCGCCGTGCCCATGGGCTTGCGCAGCGCGGAGACGAAGGACAGGCTCATCGGCGGATTCTTGGCGCGGCAGGAAAGGCCCGCGGCGCGATTGTCGTTGCTCGGCGCTCGGCGAGGAAGGCCGCGCCACCCCGTCGCGGGGGCCGCCAGGCGGTCGGATCGCACACGCTCGCCGGCCGCGGACCGGCTCGTGCCCGGCGGCGGCCGGCGGCGTGCTGCCTTCCCGAGCTCCGCCGGGTTGTAGCCGGCGCGGCGTTACTGCGGCGTTATGCGGCGGCCAGCGCCGTTTCGACCGCCGCCGCGCGCGCCGCGCGCACCGCCTCACCGATGCGCGGTCCGCGGGCGCCGCACGCCGCGGCTTCCGCGGCGATGGTCGCGGTGTCGACCGCCAGTGCCGCGGACAGCGCCGCGCGCAGCCGCGGCGCCTGCGGGTAGGCGCTGTCGGCATGGCCGGCACGGCCGCGGGCATCGCACTCGCAGGCCAGCAGCACGCGCTCGAAGCGCTGCGGCTGGCGCAGCGCGTCGCAGCGCTCCAGCAGCCGCAGCAGCGCGTCGGCGCCGAGCGCCAGGCTGCGGTGGACGTTGCCATGCTCGCGCGCCACCACCTCGGCGAGCTCGCGGCAGTCGTTCGGCACCCGCAGCCGCTCGGCCACGCCGCGCAGCAGCGCGACGCTGCGGCCCTCGTGTCCGAGGTGGCGCGGCCACTGATCGGGTGGCGTCGTGCCCTTGCCGAGGTCGTGGCCGAGGCAGGCGTAGCGCACCGCGAGCGGCGCCTCGAGCCGCGCGCTCATGTCGAGCACCAGCATCAGGTGCACGCCGGTGTCGATCTCCGGATGGTGCTCGGCGCTCTGCGGCACGCCCCACAGGCGGTCGACCTCCGGCAGCAGCCGCGCCAGCGCACCGCAGCCGCGCAGCACCTCGAACATCCGCGACGGGCGCGCCTCCATCAGCCCGCGCGCCAGCTCCTGCCAGACACGCTCGGGCACCAGCGCATCGACCTCGCCGGCGGCGACCATGGCGCGCATCAGCGCCTCGGTCTCGGGCGCGACTGTGAAGTCGGTGAAGCGCGCCGCGAAGCGCGCCAGCCGCAGCACGCGCACCGGGTCCTCGGCGAAGGCCGGCGAGACGTGGCGCAGCACCCGCGCGTCGAGGTCGCGCCGGCCGCCATGAGGGTCGATCAGCCGGCCGTCGGCGGCGCGGGCGATCGCGTTGATCGTCAGGTCGCGGCGCGCGAGGTCCTGCTCCAGCGTGACCTCGGGCGCGGCGTGGAAGACGAAGCCGTGGTAGCCCGGCGCGGTCTTGCGCTCGGTGCGCGCGAGCGCGACCTCCTCGCGCGTCTGCGGATGCAGGAAGACCGGGAAGTCGCGGCCCACCGGCAGGTAGCCGGCAGCGATCAGCTGCTCGGGCGTCGCGCCCACCGCCACCCAGTCGCGGTCCTGCACCGGGCGGCCGAGCAGCGCGTCGCGCACCGCGCCGCCGACTTCGTAGAGCTCCATGCGCCGCAGTGTAGGAGCGGCGCGCGGTCGCTCAGCGGTGCGCGCGGTAGGGCTCGTCGACGGGCACGAAGTCCTGCTCGGCCAGCGCGTCGGCGATCCACTCCTGCACCGCCGGCAGCGCCGCCACCGCCGCCGCGTAGGCCGCCGCGGCGGGCGGCAGCGGCAGCGCGTAGCTGCGGACGCGCATCACGACCGGCGCGTAGTAGGCGTCGGCGATCGTGAAGCGGCCGAACAGCATCGGCCCGGCGTGCGCGGCCAGCAGCTCGGTCCACAGCGCGACGATACGCGCCAGGTCGGCCGCCACCGCCGGCTGCTCGCGCAGCACGCGCTCGCCGACCTCCGGCATCGACAGTTCGATGTTCATCGGGCAGTGCTCGCGCAGCGCCGCGAAGCCGGCGTGCATCTCGGCGCAGATGCTGCGGGCACGGGCGCGTGCCGCACGGTCCTCGGGCCACAGCCGGTGCTCGGGGAAGCGCTCGGCCAGGTACTCGGCGATCGCCAGCGAGTCCCAGACCGCGAGGTCGCCGTCGATCAGCACCGGTACCTTGCCCGCAGGCGACAGCGCCGACACCGCGCGCTTGAACGGCGAGCCGGGCGTCATGTCGTCGAAGCGCAGCTTGCGCTCCTCGAAGGGCAGGCCGGCCTGGCGCATTAGCACCCAGGGCCGCATCGACCAGGACGAGTAGTTCTTGTTGCCGATCACCAGCTGCATGGCATCTCCCGTGTGGAGCGCGATGCTAGGCGCAGGCGCCTGCGCGTGGGCTGAATTCGGCGCATCGCAGTGATGCGCCGTGCGCGCTCAGCCGCGCCGCGCGAGAGAGCGCCAGGCCTCGAGCCGCGTCTCGGCGCGCGTCGGGCCGAGGTAGCCCGGCGCCACCGCCTCGAGCGCCGCCGGCACGATGCCGAGGGCGTCCAGGCCCGGCAGGCTGCCGCTGGCGACGTTCGGCAGCTTCATAGAGTCCAGGTTGTCGGCCGACAGCAGCGGCTCGCCCGGCGCCAGCGCCATCAGCGCCGCCTGCAGCCGGCCGACGGCCTCCGGTACGGCGATCACCGGCCGCTCGTGGCCGGCCCAGCGTCCGGCCAGGCGCACCAGCTCGGCCAGCGTGCAGACGCGCGGGCCGGCGCATTCGTAGACCTTGCCGATCGTCACCGGGTCGAGCAGGCAGCGCAGCAGCGCCTCGGCCACGTCCTCGACCCAGACCGGCTGGTAGGTGGACGCCGCGCCGGCCAGCGGCACGACCGGCGCCAGCGCCTGCAGCCGGGCGAACAGGTTCAGGAAGCGGTCGCGCGCGCCGAAGATCACCGACGGGCGCAGGATCGTCAGGTCCAGGTCGGCCGCGCGCAGCGCCGCCTCGCCGGCGGCCTTGGAGCGCAGGTAGTGCGACGGCGCATCGGCCGCGACGCCGAGCGCGCTGACATGCAGCACCCGCCGCACGCCGGTGCCGGTGCAGGCGCGCGCCAGCTTGGCCGGCAGCGCGGCATGGGTGCGCTCGAACTCCGCGGCGCTGCCGTGCAGGATCGCGACCAGGTTCACCACCGCGTCGCAGCCCGCGACCAGGCGCAGCAGCTGGACCTCGTCGTGCACGTCGGCGGCGACCAGCTCGACGGTGGGCAGCGTGCGCAGGTGCGCGGCACGCTGCGGCCGGCGGCTGGGCACGACGATGCGCCCGCCGGCGCCACCGGAATGCGCGACCAGCCGCTCGATCAGCGCGCTGCCGACGAAGCCGGTGCCGCCCAGCACCAGAATGTTCATGGGGGCACCCTCGTGCCGCGCGCGGTCCCGCCGGGGGGGACGTCGCACCCCCTTCGGAGCGGCCGTGCGGGGGTGCTCATGGCAATGCCTTGTCTTCCGCGCTCGGCGCCGTGCGGCTCGGGCCGATCAGCGTGCCGAGCCGCGCGCGCAGCGACTGCGGCTCGCCGGTCATCAGCGCGGCATAGTTGGTGGCGTTGGAGAGCACCTTCTTGACGTAGTCGCGCGTCTCGCTGAAGGGCACGTTCTCGGCCCAGGCGGCGGCGTCGAGCGCCGGGCCTTCGCGCCAGCGGCGCGGCCGGCTCGGGCCGGCGTTGTAGCCGGCGGCGGCCAACGCCTGGGAGCCGTCGAAGCTGTCGAGCACCAGCTTCAGGTAGCCGGTGCCGATCTGCAGGTTGGTGTCGCGGTCGGTGATGCGGCCGTGGTGGTAGTCGATGCCGAGCTTCCTGGCCGTCCACTTCGCGGTGGCCGGCATCAGCTGCATCAGTCCCGAGGCGCCGACGCCGGAGCGCGCATCGAGGATGAAGCGCGATTCCTGGCGGATCAGGCCGTAGACATAGGCCGGCTCGACGCCGGCGGCGCGTGCGCGCGCCATCACGTCCTGGCGGAAGGGCGTCGGGAAGCGCTGCGCCATGTCGATCTCGAACTGCGTGCGCTCGCTGGTGTTGATGCAGCGGTCCCAGACCTCGCGCTCGCAGGCCAGCTGCGCGGCGGCGAGCAGTTCGCGGTCGCCCATGCCGCGCAGCGAGAAGTTCCACTCGCGCACGCCCTCGCTGCGCAGGCCGATCTCGATCAGCAGCAGCGCGCGCTTGAGTCCCGGGTGGGCGGCGGCGGCGGCGCGCTCCTCGGCCGTCAGCGGCGCCGGTTTCGGTGGCAGGCGCAGCGGCTGGCCCAGGTCCTCGGCGGCGAGCTTGCCGTAGAAATGCAGCGGGCTGGCGATCGAGGCGAGCAGCGCCCGGGCCTGCGCCGCCATGCCCTCGCCGTCCTGGCTGTCGGGCGCCAGCGCCTGCAGCGCGCGGGCCTTCCAGTAGATCCAGGCCGGTTCGCGCTGCTCGGCGGGGCTCATCGCATTGACCGCCTGCACCACCTGCTGCCAGCGGCCGGCGCCCTGGTTGGCGCGCAACGCGGCGCGCAGCTTCCAGGCCAGCGTGTCGTCGGGCAGGTCGACGGCGGCGCTGGCACCGGCGCCGCCGTCGCGTCGCGGCGTCGCGGCGCGCTGGAAGTGGTCGCTGGCGTCGTCGCCGAGCTTCTGCGCGGCCTGCTTGCCGATGCTGGCCCAGACCCAGGAGGCGATGGCGGCGGGCAGCAGTGCGTCCCAGCGCTCGTCCATCTGCCGCGCGGCGGCGGCCGGGTCGCCGGCGGCCAGCCGGATCAGCGCCAGCGCCGCCAGCTCGCGCCCGCGCGCGTCGCGGGCGCTCGCCTTCGCGGCGAGGTAGCGCATCGGGTTGTCGCTCAGTTCGCCGATCGCGCTCGCCACGTCGTCGCCGATCAGCGCGCCCGCCTGGCGCGCAGCGCGCACGCGATTGGCCTCGACCGCCAGGCGCGCCTTGCGCCAGACGTCGTCGTCGCCCAGCCGGCGCGCGGCATGCAGCGCGGCGGCGAGCTGGGCGCAGCCCTCGTCGGCGTCGCGCTGGGCCAGCCACGCCTCGCGGCCGGCAGCGCCGACGTCGTCGCCGTCGAGGTGGCGCACCAGCAGCGCATGGCAGCTGACCTCGCGGTCGTCGTTCATGCGGAAGCGCGGGTACTCGGCGCGGAAGTTGGCCCAGTCGCGGCGCTTGCCGAGCACCAGCAGCCAGTCGTTGCGCAGCCGGTCCTCGACGTAGCTGCCGGGCCAGCGCTGGTAGAAGGCATCGAGATCCTCCTGGCGCGCGTCGTCGAGCCGCACGTTCAGCGCCCAGTAGTCGACCCACATCGCCAGCGGGTGCTCGGCGGCCAGCGCTGCGCTGCGCAGCGTGGCGAGCCGCTGCGCATCCTTCCCGCGCAGGGCCTCGCGGGCCTGCAGGATGGTGTCGTGCGCGCCGGTCTGCGCCGGGCTCGGTCCGGGCCAGGCGCTGAGCGCGAGCAGCGCCAGAACGCCGGCCGCCCAGCGGCGAAGGGGGGGAGGTGAGAAGACTGTCATGCCGGTGTCACGGGGATGCCGCGCCAGGGCGACCTCGGTGAGAGGCCGCAGCCGGCGCCGAGTTCGACCGAATTTAACGCACGCGCCTCGCCGCTCGCTGTCGAAAAGGCCGACTTTCGTAACGGTTCATCGGCTCGGGCTGCGGTTCGTCACCGGGTCCCGGCGGTTCGTCGCGGCGCGCTCGCGGTGGGCGGTGGCGCTGCCTAGAGTTCGTCCATCGCACCACGACCTTCCCAGGAGCCCACCATGCAACGCCCGACCCTGACCGTGATCTGCTCGACGATCGCCGCTTCGGGGGCCACGCTGCTGCTGGCCCTGTCCCCCGCGCTCGCGCCGCAGCCGGCCGTCCAGGCCGACACGCGGCCGGTGCTGGAGCTCCCGCGGGTCGTGATCACCGGCGTGCGCGAGCCGCGCGTCGTCGAGCTGCCGCGCGTCGTCGTCACCGCGCGCCGCGCCGACGCGACGCTGCAGACCGCCGATGCCGGCCCGCTCGTCCAGCCGCCGATGCAGCGGGCCTTCTGACCGCCCCGAACTCAGCCGGCTTCGCCCATCGCCCGTCGCGTCAGCGCCGCCTGGTCCTGCACCCAGGCGGCGAAGCGCTGCACCTCGGGGCGGTCCTTGCGACCCGGGGCGACGATGAGCCAGTAGGCGTAAGGCGTCGCGATGCGCGCCGCGGCGCCGAAGGGCTCGACCAGCTCACCGCCCTGCAGCGCCTCGGCCACCAGCGCCAGCCGTCCCAGCGCAACCCCCTGCCCGGACAGCGCCGCCTGCACCTGCTGGTAGGTGAAGTTCAGGTAGATCCAGCGCCGTGGCTCGAGCGCCGGCAGGCCCTGGTGCGCGAGCCAGTGGCGCCAGCGCAACTGACGGGCCCTCGGGCGCGGATCGTCCTCCTCCAGCAGCGTGTGGGCGGCCAGGTCGGCCGGCGTCTCCAGCGGCGGGGCGCGGCCGGCGGCGACCTGTTCGAGCAGCCGCGGGCCGATCACCGGCGTCAGCATCTCGCCGAACAGGCGCAGCGCGCCGGGCGGCGCGGCGTCGGCGGTGCAGTGGCGCAGCACCAGCTCGACCTCGGGCTCGTCGAGGTCGACGAGGCGGTCGCTGGCGTCGATGCGGATGTCCAGCTCGGGCTGCTCGCGCTGCCAGGCCTCGATGCGCGGCAGCAGCCACATCGAGGCCATCGACGCGAAGGTGCTCAGGTTCACGCCGCGCCGGCCCCGCTGGCTGCGGATCTGGCGCACGCCGGCGTCGAGCCGCTCGAGCGCCGGCGTCACGGCGGCCAGCAGCGTGCTGCCGTCCGCGGTGAGTGCGACATGGCGGGTGCCGCGGTTGAACAGCGGCGCGCCGATCTCCTCCTCCAGCGCCTGGATCTGCCGGCTGATCGCCGACTGGGTGAGGAAGAGCTCCTCGGCGGCGGCGCGGAAGCTGAGCCGGCGCGCGACCGCCTCGAAAGCGCGCAAGGGGCCGACGGCGAGTGGGCGATGGCGTGGTTGATTCATGTCTGAATCGCATCAATCTGGGAAACCGAAGTCATTGGATCGTAGCGCCGTCATCGACGAACATGCAAGCACGCAACGACACCGAACGGAGCCCGCGATGAACACGATCGCCATGCATCAATCGCAACAATGCCGCAGCCCTGCCCGGCCGTGCCTGCGCTGGCCGCAGGGCCTCGGGCGGGCCCTGCGCGGCGCGCTGATGGTGGTCGTCGCGACCGGCACGGTGGCGCTGTTCGGCGCCTTCGCGCTGGTCGTGCGGCCGGCGCCGGCGGCCACCGAGCCGGTGGTGTTCGAGCTGCCGCGGGTCGTCGTGACCGGCAAGCGCCTGCCGCCGGAAGCGCCGCGGGGGCTGGAATGAGTGCCGCCGACGGCGAGGGCCTGCCGCTCTGGCGGCTGGCGCGCGGCCATGCGCTGCAGCTGCCGGCGGTGCGCGCGGCGCGCTGGCTGCGGCTGCGCGAGGGCCGGCTCTGGATCACCGCCGACGGGCGGCCCGGCGAGCCGCCGCCCGAGGACTGGTGGCTCGAGCCGGGCGGGCTGCTGCGCCTGCCCGAGGGCCGGGCGGTGCTGGCCGAGGCCTGGCAGGGCGCGAGCTTCGAGCTGCTGGAGGAACCGCGCGAGCCGCCTCAGGCGCGCCGCAGCGGCTTGCGCGCCGGGCGGGCGCTCTGGCGCGGCCTGGCCGCCTGGGCCCGCAGCGCCGCTTCGAGCGCGAGCCGCGCCCAGGGCTGCATCGCCACCGGCGAGTCGATGGCCTCCTCGGGCGGCGTCCAGTAGCTCATCGTCGCCGTCTTGACGACATCGCCGCGGCGGCTCTCGTAGACGAAGGGCCGGCCGCCGGCCGCCTGCCACCGCGGCAGGGTCAGCGCGTCGGTCTTCAGGTAGAGCTGATCGGCGGCGATCAGCCCGACCATCAGGCCGTCGAGGTAGAGGCCGTGGCCGCCGAACATGCGTTTCGCGCGCGCCGCGCCGAGGGGCTGCAGCAGCTCGACGCAATGGGCCGCGAAGTCGTCGCCGGGCTTGGCCATGTGGCAGTGTAGGCACGGCGGGATTGCCGCTGGGCCCTGCATTGCGCACACTCCGGCCTCCCCCGAACCAACCGCTGCCGATGACCTTGCCGATCCCGCCCCTCGAACCCCCGCGCGACAAGGCCAAGCTGCGCCGCCTGCTGCAGATCGAGCGCCTGACGATGCCGGACCGGCTCGAGCGCGCGGTGCAGCTGCAGAGCGTACTGCGCGTCTGGCTCACCCAGCGCGACGACGTCACGGTCGGCGCCTACTGGCCGATCAAGGGCGAGTTCGACCCGCTGCCCGCGCTGCACCGCTGGACCGAGGGCGCCGGCCACGGCACCGGCGACGGCCCGCCGCGTCGCATCGGCCTGCCGGTGATGAACAAGCAGACCAAGCAGCTGCGCTTCCACCAGTGGTACCCGGGCTGCCCGATGGAGCCGGACGGCTACGACATCTCCAAGCCCAAGGGCACCGACGTCGTGATGCCGACGCTGCTGCTGATCCCCTGCGTGGGCCACGGCCCGAAGGGCGTGCGGCTGGGCTACGGCGGTGGCTTCTACGACCGCACGCTCGGCACGCTGGAGCCGCGGCCCTACACCGTGGGCCTGGGCTACACCCATGGTTTCATCCCCTGGCTGGAGGCGGAGTCGCACGACATCGCGCTCGACACCATCCTCACCGAGGACGGCGTGGCCTGGAGCCGGCCCGACTGAAAGGAGGCCGCATGGCCCGCGAATCGCTCGACCGCTGGAAGGTCGGCCGCAAGCTCAAGCTCGCCGACCTCGACCCCGCTGCACGGCCCTACGCGAGCAGCAGCCGCGAGCGCGACGACGCGCGGCTCGACGAACTGGCCGTCGAGATCGACCGGCTGCAGGACCTGCTGTTCGCCAACGGCAGCGCCGGAGCGCCGCCCAAGCTGCTGCTGGTGCTGCAGGGCATGGACACCTCGGGCAAGGACGGCACCGCGCGCTCGGTGTTCGCCCGCTGCAGCCCGCTGGGCGTGCGGGTGGCGGCCTTCAAGGCGCCGACCGAGGTCG
>CAYLKR010000017.1:0-23421 GCA_964384225.1 uncultured Methylibium sp. | reverse complement strand
TTTCGACGATCGCGATGCCCTCAGGTGGGTCAGTTTTCAGTGATCGTCAACAGCGTCTGACGAGCAGATCGACCGCCTCATCGCCACACTCGATTCCGCCGCCGAGAAGGCCGCAGCGAAGCTGCCAATGGCCAAGGCGATGCTCGACGAGATCGTCGGCAAAGCACCGCACGGGGCGGTCGAGATGCTCACGCACTTCAAGGACGTGAATGCGCCGGCCCTGCACTCTTTCGTGCACGGTGGCATCCACGCCATCCAGCGCGGCCTGACGGGTTATCCGGTAGAACTTCTTGCCAACGTGGTGCGCAGCTCCAATGGGCTCTACACGATGGCCGGCATGCTGCTGGCCATCCTCTCGGGTGACGAGGCCCTGGCCAAGCGCATGAGCAAGATTCAGCCGCGCTTTGTCGACTGCCTGCCACCGTTGATCGCGCCTGCGGCCAGGCCCAGAACGTGATGCGCGGCTCCTGTCAGCCAGCCGCCGGGGCCGATCTCATGGCACAGTCTGTTGTACGGAGCAGACACCAGCCCCAGCCCCCAATTCCTGTGTACCCACACGTGTACCCGCCCAAGGCCCCGATCGCGGAAACCCAGCATCCATGCGCCTTCCCGGCCGATCTCCCTGAGCAGGTGCAGAACATCGAATGACCTCCGTTGCCGCCACCCCACCGCCGCTGGACCTTCCCGGCAACCTGTTCGTGGTCGCCGCGCCCAGCGGTGCCGGCAAGTCGAGCCTCGTCAGGGCCCTGCTGGCGCGCGAGCCGGGGCTGGCGGTGTCGGTGTCCCACACCACGCGCGCGCCGCGCGGCGCCGAACTCGATGGCCGCGAGTACCACTTCGTCAGCGAGGCGACCTTCCGCGACATGGTGATGCACGGCGCCTTCTTCGAGTGGGCCGAGGTGCACGGCAACCTCTACGGCACCTCGCGCCCGGCGATCGAGCAGCGCCTGGGCGCCGGCGAGGACGTGGTGCTCGAGATCGACTGGCAGGGCGCGCTGCAGATCAAGCGGCTGTTCCCGGGCGCGGTGCTGGTGTTCATCCTGCCGCCGAGCTGGGACGAGCTGCAAAAGCGCCTGCGCGGCCGCGGCGAGGACGCCGAGGCGGTGATCGCCACCCGCCTGGCCAACGCCCGCGAGGAAGTGGCCCAGGCGCCGCGCTTCGACTATCTGGTGATCAACGCCGTCTTCGACGAGGCCTTGGCCGACCTGCGGGCGGTCGTCCACGCCCAGCGGCTAAAATACGCGACGCAGCGCCGCAACAAGGCGGCCGTCTTCCAGGCCCTCCACCTGGATTGAACCGAACCCTCAAGGATTCCCGCCCATGGCCCGCATCACCGTCGAAGACTGCCTCGAGAAGATCCCCAACCGCTTCCAGCTCGTGCTGGCCGCGACCTACCGCGCCCGCATGCTCAGCCAGGGCCACGCGCCCAAGGTCGAGAGCAAGAACAAGCCGGGCGTCACCGCGCTGCGCGAGATCGCCGACGGCCACGTCGGCCTGGAGATGCTCAAGAAGGTGCCGGTCTGAGGCCCTGACCCCATCGCCCGACGGCCCGCTTCGGCGGGCCGTCTGCTTTTGCGGGCGCCGCGCTACCATGAACGGATGCCTTCCCGTGCTGTCCAAGCCGTCCGCAAGCAGCTGAGCCGTGCCCTGCCGGCCTTCATGCTCGGCTCGGCCACGCCCGAGACGCAGGCGGTCGCCGACGCCGACGCGGCTTCGTTCGCATCGCTGACCAAGAAGCTCGACTACCTCGACGCCGCCGACATCAAGCGCGTGCGCGAGGCCTACAAGTTCGCCGACGAGGCCCACCTCGGCCAGTTCCGCGCCAGCGGCCTGCCCTACATCACGCACCCGCTGGCGGTGGCCGGCCTGTGCGCCGACTGGAAGCTCGACGCGCAGGCCATCATGGCGGCGCTGATGCACGACGCGATGGAGGACTGCGGCATCGGCAAGGCCGAGCTGATCCAGCGCTTCGGCGCACCGACCGCCGAGCTGGTCGACGGCCTCACCAAGCTCGACAAGCTGCAGTTCAGCACCCGCGAGGAGTCGCAGGCCGAGAGCTTCCGCAAGATGCTGCTGGCGATGGCGCGCGACGTGCGCGTGATCCTCGTCAAGCTCGCGGATCGGCTGCACAACATGCGCACGATGGACGCGGTGCAGCCGGCCAAGCGCAGCCGCATCGCGCGCGAGACGCTGGACATCTACGCGCCGATCGCGCACCGGCTCGGCCTGAACCAGACCTACCGCGAGCTGCAGGAGCTGTCCTTCGAGTACATCCACCCGTGGCGGCACGCAGCGCTGAACAAGGCCGTGACGCGTGCTCGCGGCCACCGTCGCGACATCGTCGAGCGCGTGCAGCGCGACGTCGAGCGCGCCTTCAAGGACGCCAAGCTCGCGGTGCAGGTCAGCGGCCGCGAGAAGACCATCTACTCGATCTACAAGAAGATGGACGAGAAGCACCTGAGCTTCGCGCAGGTGAACGACATCTTCGGCTTCCGCGTCGTCGTGGCGACGCTGCCCGAGTGCTATCTGGCGCTCGGCGTGTTGCACCAGCTCTACAAGCCGCTGCCGGGGCGGTTCAAGGACTACATCGCGATCCCCAAGGCCAACGGCTACCAGTCGCTGCACACCACGCTGGTCAGCCCGCTCGGCACCGCGGTCGAGTTCCAGATCCGCACCGAGCCGATGAACCTGGTGGCCGAGAAGGGCATCGCCGCGCACTGGCTCTACAAGGCCCACGGCAGCGCCGACGCCCAGCACCTCGGCGCGATGTGGCTGCAGTCGCTGCTCGACATCCAGGACGAGACGCGCGACGCGGCCGAGTTCCTCGAGCACGTCAAGATCGACCTGTTCCCGGACTCGGTCTACGTGTTCACGCCGATGAGCAAGATCCTCGCGCTGCCGCGCGGGGCCACGGCGGTGGACTTCGCCTATGCCATCCACTCCGACGTCGGCGACCACTGCGTCGGCACCAAGATCAACGGCGAAGCCGCGCCGCTGCGCACGCCGCTGAGGAGCGGCGACGTGGTCGAGATCGTCACCGCGCCGAGCGCGCGGCCCAACCCGGCCTGGCTGAACTTCGTGCGCACCGGGCGCGCGCGCTCGCGCATCCGCCATTACCTCAAGAACATGGAGGCCGAGGAGTCGCTGGCGCTCGGCGAGAAGCTGCTCGCGCAGGCGATGCGCGCCGAGGGCCTGCAGCTGCCGGCCGGCGACGAGACCGAGGGCAGCGAGCAGGCCGCGCTGTGGCAGGCCGTGCTGCGCTGGAGCGGCCTGAAGCGCCGCGACGACCTGCTGATCGAGATCGGCCTGGGCAAGAAGATCCCGGCCATCGTCGCCAAGCGCCTGGCCGGCCTGATGGCCGAGCGCGGCGCGCGCCCGGACGCGCTGACGCTGACGATGGGCCGCTACGCCGCCGATGAGGCCCTGCCCTCGCAGGCCTCGGTGACGATCGACGGCAGCGAGGGCGCCACCGTGCAGCTCGCGACCTGCTGCCGCCCGGTGCCGGGCGACGCGATCATCGGCTACCTCGGCCGCGGCGAGGGCCTGATGGTCCACACCGCCGACTGCGGCGTCGGCAAGCGCCAGTACGGCCGCGACAGCGAGGCCTGGATCACCGTCGAATGGGCCGACACGCCGGTGCGCCCCTTCGAGACCGCCGTCAACGTGATGGTCGGCAACGGCAAGGGCGTGCTGGCGCAGGTGGCCGCGGCCGTCAGCGGCGCCGAGGCCGACATCGTCCACATCGACATGGGCGACGAGCACGCCACCGAGACCACCGAGCTGCGGCTGCTGGTGGCCGTGCGCGACCGCCTGCACCTGGCCGACACGCTGCGCGCGCTGAAGCGCTCGCCGGCGGTCCTGCGCGTGGCCCGCGTGAAGCCGTGACGGCGATGCAGGTCCTGCAGGGCATCAAGGTCATCGAGCTCGGCCAGCTGATCGCCGGGCCCTTCGCGGCCAAGACGCTGGCCGACTTCGGCGCGCGCGTGATCAAGATCGAGCCGCCCAGGGGCGGCGACCCGCTGCGCACCTGGCGCCGCCTGAAGGACGGCACCTCGGTGTGGTGGGACGCGCAGTCGCGCAACAAGGAGTCCGTCGCGCTCGACCTGCGGCAGCCCGAGGCCCAGGCCCTCGTGCGCGAGCTGGCGCGCGAGGCCGACGTGCTGATCGAGAACTTCCGCCCCGGCACGCTGGAGGGCTGGGGCCTGGGCTGGGACGCGCTGCATGCGCTGAACCCGCGGCTCGTCATGCTGCGGCTGTCGGGCTTCGGCCAGACCGGGCCGCGCGCCGGCGAGCCGGGCTTCGCCGCGGTGGCCGAGGCCTATGCCGGGCTGCGCCACCTGAACGGCGAGCCGGGCCGCCCTCCGGTGCGCGCCGGCGTTTCGCTGGGCGACACGGTGGCCGGACTGACCGGTGCCTTCGGCGTGCTGATGGCGCTGTACCAGCGCGACGCACGCGGCGGCCAGGGGCAGATGATCGACCTGGCGCTCTACGAGGCGATGTTCAACCTGACCGAGAGCCTGCTGCCCGAATACGACGCCTTCGGCGACGTGCGCCAGCCGGCCGGCGGCGCGCTGCCGGGCATCGCGCCGTCCAACGCCTACCCCTGCGGCGACGGTCGCTTCGTGCTCATCGCGGGCAATGGCGACAGCATCTTCCGGCGGCTGATGGCCGCCATCGGCCGCGCCGACCTGGCCGACGACCCTGGCCTGGCACGCAACGACGGCCGCGCCGCGCGCGCCGGCGAGCTCGATGCCGCGATCGGCGCCTGGACCGCGCAGCGCGGGCTCGACGAGGTGCTCGCCGCGATGGCCGCGGCCGAGGTGCCGGCCAGCCGGATCTACACGATCGCCGACCTCGCCGCCGAGCCGCACTACGCGGCACGCGGCAACCTGGAGCGCATCCCCGCGCTGGCCGGCGGCACGATCGCGGTGCCGGGCATCGTGCCGAAGCTGTCCGGCACGCCCGGCGCCGTCCAGAAGCGCGCGCCGCGGCTCGGTGAACATACCGACGCGGTGCTCGGCGAGCTCGGTCACGATGCGGCTGCGCTGGCGGCGCTGCGCGCCAAGGGCGTGATCGGCTGAAGATCGGCCGCCCAGGCCGAAAGGAGAGCTCCGATGCATCCTCGTGCCACCGAACTGATCAAGACCCTGGGCCTCGAGCCCCACCCCGAAGGCGGCTGGTACCGCGAGGTGTACCGCTCGGCGCAGACCGTGCAGCGGGCGAGCGACGGCGCCACGCGAACCGCGCTGACCAGCATCCACTACCTGCTGCCCAAGGGCGCGGTGAGCCGCTGGCACCGCGTGGCCTCCTGCGAGGCCTGGCACCACCTCGAGGGTGCGCCGCTGCGCATGCACGAGTTCCCGGCCCAGGGCGGGCCGGGGCGCTCGGTGACGCTCGGGCCCGGCGCCGACCACCAGACGCCGATCCACGTCGTCGAGGCCGGCCTGTGGCAGGGCGCGCTGACCACCGGCGACTACACGCTGGTCGGCTGCTCGGTCGCGCCCGGCTTCGTGTTCGAGGACCACTGCCTGCTGGCAGACCACCCCGAGCGCGACACGATCGTGCCCGAGGGACTGCCGTTCTGGCGCGCGCTGCTCTGACGACGGCGCGCCGTCATCGGCCTGCGGCGCGGCGGGCCGACAATGCGCGCGCACCGCTGCGCGCGCCATGACCACGCCCCCCTCCTCCCCCCTGCCCACCGAGGCGCCCCACGCCGTCTCCTTCGCCGAGGCCTTCCGCTTCTGGCTCGAGCTCGGCTTCATCAGCTTCGGCGGCCCGGCCGGGCAGATCGCGATCATGCATGCCGAGCTGGTCGAGCGCCGGCGCTGGATCAGCGAGCAGCGCTTCCTGCACGCGCTGAACTACTGCATGCTGCTGCCCGGCCCCGAGGCCCAGCAGCTCGCCACCTACATCGGCTGGCTGATGCACCGCAGCTGGGGCGGCATCGTCGCCGGCGCGCTGTTCGTGCTGCCGTCGCTCTTCATCCTGATCGCGCTGTCGTGGATCTACCTGCGCTACGGCGACGTGCCGGTGGTCGCGGGGCTCTTCTACGGCATCAAGCCGGCGGTCACCGCGCTGGTGCTGCACGCCGCGCACCGCATCGGCACGCGGGCGCTGAAGCATCCGGCGCTGTGGGCGGTCTCCGTCGCGGCCTTCGTCGCGATCTTCGCCTTCGACGTGCCCTTCCCGGCCATCGTCGCGGCGGCGGCGCTGATCGGCTGGTTCGGCGGGCGGCAGGCGCCGAACGTGTTCGCCGTTGGCGGCGGCCAGGGCGCCGCGAAGGCGAGCTACGGTCCGGCGCTGATCGACGACCACACGCCGACGCCGGCGCACGCGCGCTTCTCGCGCGCGCGGCTCGCCAAGGTGCTGGTGATCGGCCTCGCGTTGTGGGCTGCGGCGATGATGGCGCTGGTCGCCGCCCAGGGCTGGCAGGCGACGCTTGCGCAGATGGGCTGGTTCTTCACCAAGGCCGCGCTGCTCACCTTCGGCGGCGCCTACGCGGTGCTGCCCTATGTCTACCAGGGCGCGGTCGACCACTACCAGTGGCTGACGGCGCCGCAGATGATCGACGGCCTCGCGCTCGGCGAGACGACGCCCGGGCCGCTGATCATGGTGGTGGCCTTCGTCGGCTTCGTCGGCGGCTGGGGCCAGGCGGTGCTGGGGTCAGACACACTCTTCGTCGGCGCGGCGCTGGCCGCGACGGTGGCGACCTTCTTCACCTTCCTGCCTTCATTCGTCTTCATCCTGGCCGGCGGTCCGCTGGTCGAGGCGACGCACGGCAAGCTCGGCTTCACCGCGCCGCTGACCGCCATCACCGCGGCGGTGGTCGGCGTGATCGTGAACCTGGCGCTGTTCTTCGCCTGGCACGTGCTGTGGCCGAAGGGCTGGAGCGGGCCCTTCGACGCCGTCTCGGCGGCGATCGCCGCCGCCGCCGCGGTGGCACTGTTCCGCTGGAAGGTCGGCGTGATGCCGCTGCTCGGTGCCTGCGCCGCCGCCGGGCTGGCGGTCACGCTGCTGCGTCAGGCCGCGGGTAGCTGACCTCGAGCACTTCGAGCAACTGCGGCCCGGCCGGCGTGACGAGCGTGACCTCGTCGCCGGCGCGCGCCTTCAGCAGCGCGCGCGCCACCGGCGAGATCCAGCTCACCTCGCCGGCGAGGTTGTCGGCCTCGTCGATGCCCTTGATCGTGACCGTGCGCTCGCTGCCGTCGGGCGTCGCATAGGTGACGGTGGCGCCGAAGAAGATCTGGTCGTGCCCGAAGTGCGCGCTCGGGTCGGCGACCTCGGCGATCTCCAGCCGCTTGGTCAGGAAGCGGATGCGGCGATCGATCTCGCGCAGCCGCTTCTTGCCGTAGAGGTAGTCGCCGTTCTCGGAGCGGTCGCCGTTCTTCGCGGCCCAGGACACGGTCTCGACGACCTTCGGGCGCTCGTCGTCGATCAGCGCCATCAGCTCGGCGCGCAGCCGCGCGTAGCCGGCCGGGGTGATGTAGTTCTTCGCGCCGGCGGGCAGCGGCGGCAGGCCGGGCTCGTCGTCTTCGTCGGCCGCCGCGTCGCTTTCCTTCGTGAAGGCCTTGCTCATGGCGCGATTGTCGCGCCGCGGCCTCAGGCCGCCGGTGCGGCCAGCGCGCCCTCGACCACCGCGCGCGGCAGGTGGATCGCCAGCTCGACGCTGCCGACGGTCAGCATCACCGCGAGCAGGCCTTCGGCGCGGCCGGGAACGACCTTCATCGCACTCCCGGCCACGCTGGCGAGCGCCGGGCGCTCGTTGACGTCGGCCGAGGCGGCCGCGAAGGCCGGGTGGCTGGCCTGCTCGAGCAGCGCGGCGATCACGAAGGCCAGGCCGGCCGCATCGACGCCGGCGATGAAGGTGGCGTCGTTGAAATCGGTCAGCTCCAAGCCGCAGACCGAGGCGTTGTTGGTCTGCATGAACTGGATCTTCTTCAGCGGGGCGATGGCAGTGCTCATGGCGGGTGCGGCAGTGGCGACAAAGGCGCGAAGGGTAACGCAAGCCCTCGGCGAGAATCGGCAGCGCCCCGCCAACACCCGGAGGATCCGCATGGCCGCCACCGCCCAGCCGCTCGAACGTGGCGCCGCCGCGCCCGATTTCTCCCTGCCCGGCACCGACGGCCGCGTCTGGACGCGCGAGCAATGTGCCGGCCCGAAGGGGCTGCTGGTGATGTTCATCTGCAACCACTGCCCCTATGTGCTGGCGGTGATCGACCGGCTGGTGCGCGACGCCCATGCGCTGCAGGCCCTCGGCGTGGGCTGCGTGGCGATCAACGCCAACGACGCGACGACCTACCCGGACGACGCGCCCGAGCGCATGCCCGCATTCGCGCGGCGCCACGGCTTCGGCTTCCCCTACCTGCACGATGCGACGCAGGACGTCGCGCGCGCCTACGGGGCGGTGTGCACGCCGGACTTCTTCGGCTACAACGCCGCGCTCGCGCTGCAGTACCGCGGCCGCCTCGACGCCTCGGGCCGCCAGCCGGCGCCGCCGGACGTGCGGCGCGAGCTCTACGAGGCGATGGCCGAGGTGGCGCGCAGCGGCCGCGGCCCGACCGAGCAGACGGCCAGCATCGGCTGCTCGGTCAAGTGGCGCGGCTGAGCGCGCCGCCGCCTCACCAGCGCCGCACGCGGCCGGTGTCGAGGTGCACGAAGCGCTCGCGCGGGTAGTAGCCGACGCCGCCGAGGCCGAGCGACCAGGCCGCGTCGCGCAGGTCGGCCAGCGCCACGTCGGGCAGGCGCACGTCGATCGCGCGGCCCTGGGTGTGCAGGCTGGTCTTGGCGACGCCGCCCCCGCGCGTGGTGCGCAGGCGCTCGTTGGTCGCCGCGCAGCGGTAGCCCGAGATCACCTCGAAGTGCGCGCGGCTGCCGGTCGCCTGGCGCACGCGGTGCAGCAGGTCGTAGAGCGCCGGATCCATGCGACCGACCTCGCCGCTGTAGTGGTCGCGCAGCAGGCGATCGAGCGCGCCCAACGCCTCCGGCAGATAGCTGCCGCCGCGGGCGTAGACGAGTTCGAGCCGCTCGCCGGTGTGGGTATGGGCGAAGGACAAGGCCCGGGTGTCGGCGATGGCGGCCGCGGCCACCCCCGGCAGGCCGCCGGCGGCGGCCCAGGCGGCGGAATGGCGGAGGAAGCGGCGGCGGTCGTTCATGGCGCGAGCGGTACAGGTGGGGGCGTTGTGCGCGCACGCAAGGCGGCGTCGAGTGCGCGGTCGTGACCGTAGATGTCGTCGAAGAAGTGGATGCGACCGTCGCGGACCAGCGTGGTTCCATAGGCGATCAGCACCGGCAGCGGCTCGGCCAGCCGCAACGTGGAGGATTCCCGTGCCGCCATCGCGGTGCGGATGCGTTCCTCGGTCCAGTCGGGCTGGCCGGCGAGGACGAAGCGCGCCAGCTCGACCGGCCGCTCGACGCGGATGCAGCCATGGCTGAAGTCGCGCCGGTCGCGCGCGAAGAGGCCGGTCGACGGCGTGTGGTGCAGGTAGATCGCGTCGCGGTTCGGGAACACGAACTTGATGTCGCCGAGCGCATTGGCCGGGCCCGGGCGCTGGCGCAAGCGCAGCCGGCCGTCGCGCAGCGCGTCGAGCCGGGCCGACGTCAGCACGGTCTCGACGCGGCCGTCGCCGGCGACGAACTCGAAGCCCTGGCGCTCGAAGTGGCCCGGATCGCGCCGCAGCCGCGGCAGCAGTTCCTTCACCGCGATCGACCGCGGCACGTTCCAGTAGGGGCTGAACTCGATCGCGCGCATCGTCTCGTCGAACAGCGGCGTGCGCGTGTCCAGCGCCTTGCCGACGATCACGCGCATCTCCTGCTGCACGGCGATGCGGCCGGCCTGCACCTCGTAGGCGCGCAGCACGAACTCCGGGATGTTGACGACGATCATGCGCGGCGCCTGCATCAGCGGCGTCCAGCGCAGCCGCTCCATCGTCAGCTCGATCTGGCGCGCGCGCGCGGCCGGCGTGACCTCGAGCGCGGCCCGTGTCGCGCGGCCGAGCACGCCGTCGTCGGCCAGGCCGTGGCGGCGCTGGAAGGCGCGCAGGCCCTCGACCAGCGAGCCCTCGTAAGCCGGCGGCACGGGCGTGCCCGGCGGCAGGTCGCCGAGTACCGCCAGCCGGTCGGCGAGGCGCTGCAAGCCGCCATAGGGCTGGCCGGGGTCGAGCCGGCCGCGCGGCGGCACCGGCAGCGGCGCGCCCCAGGCCGCGTGGCCGGCGAGCCCACGGTAGCCCGCCAGCGCCTCGCGCAGCCGGCCGTAGAGCGGCAGCGACGGCGCGGCTTCGCGCGCCGCATCGGTCAGCCGGCCGGCGCCGAGCGCCGCCTGCAGCCGCGCCGCCGGATCGAAGCCGCGCCCGCGGGTGACCGCGAAGTCGTGGTGGATGCGCCGCGGGTCGATGCGGCCTTCGTGCAGATCGCCGAGGTAGCGCTGCATCGCCGCCGTGAGCGCGCGGCCGAGCGCGCGCACCGCGGCGGCATCGGCCGGCGGCGCGGCCAGCGCCGCCCGCAGCGCCGCAGCGCCGTAGTCGCGCGGATCCAGCCCCTCGCGCGCCGCGTCGGCCAGCAGGGCGACGGCCTCGTGGGCCACCGGGCGCGGCTGCAGCCCCTCGAACCAGGGCGCGGCCTCGTCGGCGGGCGTGGCCACGGCGGCGCCGGGCAGCCCCGCCAGCAGCACGAGGCAAGCGCGGCGGGTGCAGCGGATCGCGTCCATCTGCGCATTCTCAAGCCGCGGCGGCCGGGCGCTCCCTATCATCGCCGCCATGCTGCTCGAAGCCCTCGGCACGGCCCGCGACCTCGGCCGCCTCCAGGAGATCCTCGGCGTGCTGGTGCGCCACGGCTTCGGCGACACGGTGCGCCGGCTCGGCCTGGCCGACGCGCTGGAGCGCGCCGGCCACGCGCTGAACCGCGAGCACGCGGCCGACCTGGCGCGCGTCGAACCGCCGGTGCAGGTGCGCCTGGCGATGGAGGAGCTCGGCCCCACTTTCGTCAAGTTCGGCCAGATCCTCGCCGGCCGCGCCGACCTGTTCGGGCCCGACTGGATCGCCGAACTCGAGAAGCTGCACGCCCGCGTGCCGGCGGTGCCGCTCGACGACCTGCGGCCGCAATTGCTCGAAGACCTCGGCGGCGAGCCCGAACAGGTGTTCGCGCGCTTCGATCCCCAGCCGCTGGCGGCCGCGTCGATCGCCCAGGTGCACCGCGCCGCGCTGGCCGACGGCCGCGAGGTCGTCGTCAAGATCCGCCGGCCCGGCATCGTCGAGGTGATCGAGGCCGACCTGCGCCTGCTCGAACGCCTCGCCGCGCTGGCCGAGGCCGAACTGCCAGCGCTGCAGCCCTACCGGCCGCAGCTGCTGGTGCGCGAGTTCGCACGCTCGCTCAAGCGCGAGCTCGATCTTGCCGCCGAGTGCCGCCACGCCGAGCGCATCGCGGCCAACCTGGCCGGGCTGCCCGAGATCGTGATCCCGCAGGTCCACTGGGCCCACACCGGCACGCGGGTGAACGTGCAGGACTGGGTGGACGGCATCCCGGGCAACGAACTGCAGCGCCTGGCGCCCGAGGCCGGCTTCGACCGGCGCCTGCTCGCGCAGCGCGGTGCGCGCGCGGTGCTGAAGATGATCGTCGAGGACGGCCTGTTCCACGCCGACCCGCACCCCGGCAACGTCTTCTACCTGCCGGGCAACCGCATCGCCTTCATCGATTTCGGCATGGTCGGGCGGCTGTCGCAGCGCCGCCGCGAGGAGCTGCTGGCGCTGCTGCTCGGGCTGGTCGAGCGCGAGCCGGCGGCGGTGGCCGACGTGCTGCTCGACTGGACCGACCACCACGACATCGTCGACGTCGCCCGGCTCGAATCGGCGATCGAGGCCTTCGTCGACCAGTACCACGGCGTGCCGCTGGCCGAGCTGCACCTCGGCCAGATGCTTGCCGACGTGACCGCCATCCTGCGCGAGCACCGGCTCGGGCTGCCCTCGGACCTGGCGCTGCTGGTCAAGGCCTTCGTCTCGCTCGAAGGCATGGGCCGCGGCCTCGACCCGGGCTTCCACATGGCCGCCGAGGCGCTGCCGCTGCTCAAGCGCGTGCTGCGCGCGCGCTGGCAGCCACGCGTGCTGGCCAAGCGCGGCTGGAAGGCGCTGCGCGAGGCGCTCGGCACGCTGGAGCAGCTGCCCGGCGACCTCTCCAAGCTGCTGCGCAACGCGCGGCGCGGCCGCGTGCAGGTGGCGATCGAGCTGGCCCACCTGCGGCGCGTCGGCGACCAGCTCGACCGCGCCGCCAACCGGCTCGCGCTGGCGCTGGTGATCGCCGCGCTGATCATCGGCTCGTCGATCGTGATGACGGTCCAGGGCGGGCCGACGCTGTTCGGCCTGCCGGCCTTCGGCTTCCTCGGCTTCGCCGGCGCGGTGGCCGGCGGGCTGTGGCTGGTGCGCGCGATCTGGCGCAGCGGCCACCCGCGCGACGAGTGAGGCCTAGAACAGGTCCAGGCTCGTCATCGTGAAGCCCCGGCCCGGGCCGAGCCCGATGGGCACGCCGGTGTCGCCGATCGCCAGCAGGTAGAGCCCGTCGGCCGAGTCCACGGTCGCGTTGTCGTCGCGGTCCTCGAAGAGGTAGACGCCGAACTGCGTGCCGCTCGATCCGCCGATCACGAGGATGACCCGCTCGTCGACGCCGATGTCGTTGTTGGTGATGCGCGCGCCGACCGCGTCGCGCACGGCCGTCAGCGAACCGAAGTTGTCGGCGGCGATCGTCTCGGTGGCGCTGAAGCGGATCGCGCCCCAGCCGAGCGCCACGTCCTGCCCCGTGCTGACGACCAGCGTGGTGCTGTTGGCGAGGCCGAGCGCGCGCGACATCCCGGAAGCAGCTGTCCGCCACGTCATCGGGACCGACGAGGTTGGCGCCGTCTGCGGCGGTCAGCGTGATGTCGGCCATACGACGCACCGCGTGTCGGCCGCGGCCCAACAGGGCCGCGCGTTGGCGTCGACTCTCGCCACGCCGCCGCGCAACAATGGCGGCGCCTGCCCTCGTCCGCGCCATGGCCCCGTTCCGCCTGCAACTGCTCGGCCCGCCGGCCGTCGTCGGCCACGGCGGCGATGCGGCCGCTCTGCCCTTCGAACGGCGCAGCCAGCTCGTCGCGCTGCTGGCGCTGAAGCGCAGCTGGGTCGGTCGCCACGAGCTGGCCGCGATGCTGTGGCCCGAGCAGCCGTCGCGGCTGGCGCATGCCAACCTGCGCAAGACCCTGTTCCGGCTGCCCTCGGTCCCCTGGGGCGCCGCCGTGGAGGTGCAGGAGACCGCGCTGCGCCTGGCGGCCGACACCGACGTCGCCGACTTCGAGGCGGCGCTCGCCGCCGGCCGCGGCGCCGAGGCGCTGGCGCTGCGCCGTGGCGAACTGCTGGCCGGCTTCGACGACGATGCCAACGAGGCCTGGACCGCCTGGCTGGGCTTCGAGCGCGAGCGGCTGCGCGCGGCGTGGCGCGACGCGGCGCTCGCGCGACTGGCCGGCCCCCTCGAGCCGGCCGAGGCGATCGAGCTCGCCGCCCGGCTGCTCGATGCCGACCCGCTGGACGACGCGGCGCTGCGTGCGCAGATGCAGGCCTATGCCCGCAGCGGCCACGCGGCGCGCGCGCGCCAGGCCTACCGCGAGCACGCCGAGCGCCTGGCGTCCGAGCTGGGCCTGGCGCCGAGCGCCGAGCTCAAGGCGATGCACGACGCGCTCGGCGACGCGGCGCCCGCCGCGGCCCGGCCCGCGGGGCCGGCCGACGCCGGCTTCATCGGCCGCAGCGTCGAGCTGCGGCGCATCGCCGAGCTGCTGGCGCGGCCGGACTGCCGTCTGCTGTGCCTGCAGGGCCCCGGCGGCGTCGGCAAGACGCGGCTGGCGCGCCGCGCCGCCCGCGAGCTCGCCGGCGCCTGGCCCGACGGCACGGTGTTCGTGCCGCTGGACGACGTGGAGAGCGGCGCCGAGCTCGGTGCGCGGCTGGCGCGCGAACTCGGCGTGCCGCGCGGCACCGGCGCGCCCTTCGACCGCGTCCTCGCCTTCCTGCGCGCCCGCGAGTCGCTGCTGGTGCTGGACAACTTCGAGCAGCTCGCCGGCAGCGCGGCGCTGCTCGGCACGCTGCTCGACGCCTGCCCGCAGCTCAAGCTGCTGGTCACCTCGCGCGTGCGGCTGGCGGTGGCCGGCGAGTGGTCGCTGCCGGTCGACGGCCTGCCCTGCCCCGAGCCCGAGGACGCCGACTGCGCCGACCGCTTCGACGCGGTGCGGCTGTTCGCCGCCGCGGCGCGGCGCGTCGATCCGGACTTCGACGCGGCGGCCCAGGCCGCTGCGGTGATCGAGATCTGCCGCCTCGTCGAGGGCCTGCCGCTCGCGCTGGAGCTCAGTGCGGCCTGGACCCGCGTGCTGCCCTGCGCGGCGATCGCCGACGAGCTGGCACGCGGCACCGAGCTGCTGCGCACCACCGACCCGGCCCGACCTCCGCGCCAGGCCAGCCTCGAGACCGTGTTTGAGCAGTCGTGGCGACACCTCGGCCCGATCGAACGCCGGGCGCTGGCGCGGCTCGCGGTGTTCCGCGGCGGCTTCACGGCGGAGGCGGCGCGCGCCGTCGCCGGCGCCTCGCCCCCGGTGCTGGCGGCGCTGGCCGACAAGTCGCTGCTGCAGCGCCAGGGCGAGCGCAACGCGCTGCACCCGCTGGTGCAGCAGTTCGCGGCCGAGCGGCTCGCGCCGGACGAGCGGCGCGACGCCGTCGCCGCGCATGCGCAGTACATGCATCGCATGCTCTCGCAGGTGCGCACCGCGATCGCGCATGGCGCGCCCGAGCCGCTGCGCCGGCTCGATGCCGAGTTCGAGAACGCGAAGGCGGCCTGGGCCGCGTCGATCGCCGACGCGGACGCCGACGCGCTGGCCGGCTCGGCCCTGACCCTGCTGTACTACTGCGACGCGCGCGGACGCTTCGACGAAGGCCTGGACCTGCTGGGCGCCGCCCTCGCCGCCGCGCCGCCCGGTGCCCCGCCGCACTTCGCGCCGCTGCTCGCGGCCGCGCTCGCGCACATGGCCTACCGGCTCGACCGATACGCCGAGGCGATCGCCGAGGCCGGCCGCGCGCTGGCCGCCTCGCGCAGCCAGCGCCACCACGACACACGGCTGCAGGCGCTGAAGGTGCTCGGCTGCGCCCACCTGCAGCTCGGCCACTACGAGAAGGCCGGGCGCTGGCTGCGGCGGGTGCTGGCGCAGTCGCCGCCCGAGGTCGACCCGCACAACGGTGCGGCGATGCTCGACAACCTGGCGATCGTCGCGAAGCGCCTGGGCCGCTACGACGAGGCGCGCCGCATGTCCACCGAATCGCTGGTCCAGCACCGCCGCCTCGGCGACGCGCCGGGCGAGGCGCTGTGCCTGAACAACCTCGGCGCAGTGCTGCTGATCCTCGGCGACCACGACGCCGCCGCCGCGCACTTCCGCGACAGCGTCACGCTCAGCGATCGCCACGGGCTGCCGGCGACGCGCACCTACGCGCTCGGCAACCTCGCCGAGCTGGCGCTGATCCGCGGCGAGCTCGATGCCGCGGCCGGGCACAGCCGCCGCGCCTACGAGACCGCGGCGCAGACCGGCGCGCGCGGCATCCAGGCCTGGGCCCGCAATGTCGATGCGCGCATCGCGCTGCGGCGCGGGGCGCTCGCCGAGGCGCGCACGGCGCTGCGCGAGTCGCTCGAATCGGCGGTCGCGATCGGCCAGCGCACGCTGGTCACCGGCGGCCTGATCGCCTTCGCCGAGCTGCTGGCGGCGCAGGGCGAGGTCGAGGCCGCGCGGCGCGTGCTCGACTACGTCGCGGTGCATCCCTGGACCGACGCGCCGGGGCGCAGCGACGCCGAAACCCAGCGCGCCCGCTGGCCCGGGCCGTCCTACCCCTGGCAGGGGCCGGACTACGACGAGCTGGTGCAGCGCGTCGTCGTCGAGACGCCGACCGCGCATGCCGCGCTGGTCGCCGCGATCGACCCGCGCTAGGACCCCGCCGGCGCCGCGTTCCACGCGGCACGCACGAGGAACGCTCGTGCAACGCCCCCTTGCGCACAGTGCCGTCCATCGAAAGGACGGCCATGCACACCCTCACCGACCCCCGCCCCGCCGTCGTGCTGCTGCACGCCAGCGCCAGCTCGTCGCGCCAGTGGAGCACCCTCGCCGCAGCCCTGGCGCCGCACTGGCGCGTCGAGGCGATCGACTTCCACGGTCACGGCGCGCGGCCGGCGCACGACGGCGGCGACGCGCCCTCGCTGGACGCCGACGCCGCGCTCGTCGCGCCGCTGCTCGGCCGCGGCGCCCACCTCGTCGGGCATTCCTACGGCGGCGCGATCGCGCTGAAGCTCGCCCACGAACGGCCCGACCGCGTCCGCAGCGTGTTCGCCTACGAGCCGGTGCTGTTCGGCCTGCTGCGCCACGAGCCGCAGGCGCTGCGCGACACGGCCGCCGTCGCCGCGGCGATGCGCGAGCGGCTCGCGGCCGGGGACGCGGCGGCCGCGGGCCGGCGCTTCATCGACCACTGGTCCGGCGACGGCAGCTGGGACGCGATGCCGCCGGCCCGCCAAGCGGCCGCGGCTGCGCGCATGGCCACGATCGCGCGCCAGTTCGACGCGCTCTACGCCGAGCCGCTGTCCGCCGCCGATCTGGCCCGGCTGCCGATGCCGGTGCGGCTGGCCAGCGGCGGCCGCACCCTGCCGGTGGCACGCGCCATCGTCGCCACGCTGCTCGCAGCGCTGCCGCGCAGCGGCCACGAGGTGCTGCCCCGCCTCGGCCACCTCGGCCCGATCACCGACGCCGCCGCGTTCGACCGGCGCGTCCTCGCTTTCCTGAATGCGCAGGCCGACGCGCTGCGCCCCCTCCGCTCGCCCGACCGCGAGCGCCTCGTCACCCCCTGAACCCACAAACGGAAGACCCCCATGAACACAGTTCTCGATCCGACCCCCGACTTCGCCGCGATCAAGCAGAAGCAGCAGGCCACCTGGGCCAGCGGCGACTTCGCCGTCGTCGGCACCACCCTGCAGATCGTCGGCGAGTCGCTCGCCGAAGCCGCCGACATCCGCGCCGGCGAGCGCGTGATCGACGTCGCCGCCGGCAACGGCAACGCGACGCTCGCCGCCGCGCGCCGCTTTGCCGTGGTGACCTCGACCGACTACGTGCCGGCCCTGCTCGACAAGGGCGCGATGCGCGCCCGCGCCGAAGGGCTGGAGGTCGCCTTCCGCGTCGCCGACGCCGAGGCCCTGCCCTACGCCGATCGCAGCTTCGATGCCGCGCTGTCGACCTTCGGCGTGATGTTCACGCCCGACCACCGCCGCGCGGCCGGCGAGCTGCTGCGCGTCGTGCGCGACGGCGGCCGCATCGGCCTGGCCAACTGGACGCCCGAGGGCTTCATCGGCCAGGTGTTCAAGCGCGTCGGCCGGCATGTCCCGCCGCCGGCCGGGCTGAGATCGCCGGCGCTGTGGGGCACCGAGGCGCACCTGCAGGAGCTGTTCGGCGAGCGCGCCGCGGCCATCCGCTGCGAGCGCAAGCACTTCGCCTTCCGCTACCGCTCGGCCGCGCACTTCCTGCAGATCTTCCGCGACTACTACGGCCCGACGCACAAGGCCTTCGCCGCGCTCGACGCCGACGGCCAGCGAGCGCTCGCGCAGGAGATCGGCGCGCTGCTGGACGCGTCGAACGTCGCCGGGCCCGACTCGCTGGTCGTGCCGAGCGAGTACCTCGAAGTCGTCGTCACCCTGCGCTGAGGACACTGCCATGAACCCCTTGCACCTCAACACGATGCTCGGCGCCTGCCTGCTCGCCGCCTGCAGCAGTGCCGTCCATGCGCCGGTCGCCGTCACGGCGATCGCCCCGCCGCCGGACGTGGCGCCGCTGATGACCCTGGCCGCGGCCGGCGTGCAGGTCTACGAATGCCGCCCGCGCGCCGGCGACGGCGCCGCCGCGTGGGCCTTCGTCGCGCCGGAGGCCGAGCTGTTCGACGCGGCCGGCCGCTCGGTCGGCACCCACGGCGCCGGCCCGCACTGGCAGGCCCACGATGGCAGTCGGCTGCACGGCCGCATCCGCGCCCGCGCCCGCGTCGACACCGCCGGCGGCGGCCTGCCCTGGCTGCTGCTCGACGCCGAGGCCAGCGGCCCGACCGGCGCATTCAGCGGCGTGAGCGCCATCCAGCGCGTGCGCACCGTCGGCGGCGTGGCGCCGGCCGAAGGCTGCCGCCACGACACGGCCGGCACCACGGTGCGCGTGCCCTACACCGCGGACTACGTGCTGTTCGGCACGCCGCGCCTGTGACCCTCCCCTCGAAAGCCTCCCATGAAGACCCGATCCCTCCTCGCCGCCCTGCTGTGCGCGGCCGCCGCGAACGCCGCCCACGCCGATGCCGTGACCGACTGGAACCTCGAGGCCGGCAAGTTCATCGCCGACGCGAAGCTCGGCACGCCACCAGCGATCCGCACGATGGCGATCGTGCAGACCGCGGTGCACGAGGCGCTGCGCGGCAGCGCGCCCGCCTCCGTCGACGCCGCGGTGGCGGCCGCCAACCGTACGGTGCTGGTGAAGCTGCTGCCGTCCCAGCAGTCCGCGATCGACGCGACCTGGCGTGCGGCGCTCGCCGCCATTGCCGACGGCCCGGCCAAGGACGCCGGCATCGCCGCCGGCGAGCGCGCCGCGCAGGCCGTTCTGGCGGCCCGAGCCGACGACGGCGCCACCGCCGCCGACGGCTACCGGCCCCACACCACGGCCGGGACCTACGTGCCGACGGCGACGCCGGCCGTCTCGCAATGGCCGCAGCGCAAGCCCTGGCTGATGACGCACGCGGCGCAGTTCCGCCCTGGGCCGCCGCCGGCGCTGGACAGCGCCACCTGGGCGCGCGACTACGCCGAGGTGCAGGCGCTGGGCGCGCGGCACAGCACGCAGCGCAGCGCCGAGCAGACCGAGATCGCGCGCTTCTGGGAGTACTCGCTGCCGGCCATCTACCACGGCGTGCTGCGCTCGGTGGCGCTCGCGCCGGGGCGCGACGCGCGCCGCAACGCCAGGCTCTACGCCGCCGCGGCGCAGGCGATGGACGACGCGATGATCGGCGTCTTCGACGCCAAGTACCGCTATCACTTCTGGCGCCCGGTCACCGCGATCCGCAACGGCGATGCCGACGGCCACGACGCCACGGTGCGCGATGCCGCCTGGGTGCCGCTGATCGACAACCCCATGCACCCCGAGTACCCGAGCGCGCACAGCATCCTCGCGGCCGCGGTGGGCACGGTGCTCGACGCCGAGACCGGCCGCGGCCCCCTGCCCGTGCTGAGCACCACGAGCCCGACCGCCCAGGGCGCGACGCGGCGCTGGACACACGTCGAGGACTTCATCCGCGAAGTCGCCGACGCGCGCGTCTGGGAGGGCGTGCACTTCCGCTTCTCGACCGAGACCGGCGTCGCGATGGGGCGGCAGATCGGGCGACTCGCGGCCGAGCGGCTGCTCGCGGCGGAACCGGTGGTCGGCGCGGCGCGCTGAGCAGCCGGGCGGCAAGCCCCGGGTCCCCGCAGCGCCGCCGGAAAGACGAAGGGCTCACTTCGCAGTGAGCCCTTCCGGTAGGTGGCGCGGCTGGCAGGATTCGAACCCACGACCCCTTGGTTCGTAGCCAAGTACTCTATCCAACTGAGCTACAGCCGCGCGAGCCGCGCAGTATAGCAGGCTGCTTCAGAGCTTCGCGGCAGCCCGGAACGCCGCGGTCGCGCGGGGCTCGTCGCCATCGCGCTGCGCGAGCACGGCGAGGTCCAGCCAGGCCTCGCGGCGCGATGCGGCGGCCAGCGTCGTGTCGGCCGCCGCCTGTTCCAGGCAGGCGCGGGCCTTGCCCCAGAGCTGGCTCGCGACGAAGGCACGGCCGGCCGCGTAGGCCAGCGCGCCCTCGCCCGGGCAGGCCTGGAGCGCGCCCTCGATGCGCGCGAGCCAGTCGGCGCCGATGCCGTCGGCCGCGTCGGCGAGCGCCAGGGCCACGGCGTCGCGTTCCTCGCGGCCGAGCTGGGCGAGGCGGTCCCAGAACGGCCGCAGCCAGCCGCGTGCGTCGTCGGGGGCGCCGTAGGCCGCCAGTGCGCGCGCCGCGTGCGCGGCGACATGCACGTCGCGGCGGTCGGCGGCATCGAGTTCGCGCCAGGCGCGGCGCAGCTGGTCGGCGTCGCGCGCCCGGTCGAGCGACTCGATGGCGAGCGAGCGGATCAGCCCGGCCGCGGCCGCCGGCGAGAAGCCCTGGTGCTTGGCCAGCAACCGGGCGGTGCGCAGCGCCTCCATCGGCTCGTCGGCGAGCCGCGCGGCCTGCAGCTTGAGCCGCAGCGCCTGGGTGCGCCGCGCGACGCCGGCCGGCAGCTCGCCGAGCAGCTCGAGCGTGCGCGCCGCGTCGCGGTCGTCGAGGGCCCACTCGGCGGCGAGCAGCCGCGCGCCCTCCTCGGCCGGTTTCGCGGCGGCGTGGCGGCGCGCCAGTTCGAGGGCACGGCCGAGCTGCTCGTCGCGTCGCACGCGGTCCTGCAGGCGGTGCAGGCTGCCGGCCGACAGCAGGTGGCCGAGCACCGCGAATTCGGCATCGCGCTCGAGCTCGGGCGTGTCGGCCTGGATCGCCACGGCGCGCTGCGCGGCCTTGTGGGCGCGGCTGTAGCGGCCGCCGAAGAACTGCGCCAGCGCCTCGCGCAGCGCCGCCTGGGCGATGCGGTCGCGCCGTGCGACGCGCCACTCGCGCGCGCGCCGCGGCAGGCCGATCAGCGTGTGCGCGGCGTTGAGCAACGCGTTCAGCAGCAGGCAGAACAGCAGCAGCGCGACGATGAAGAGGTTGAACGAGACGTCCAGCCGCCACGGCGCCCAGTAGAAGGTGACGAGGTTGTCGTTGTCGCCGAACAGCGTCGCGCCGACGACCGCGACGATCGCCAGCAGCAGCAGCCAGATCACCGCGCGCATCGCGAAGCCGTCGTCAGCGCGCCGCCGCGGCCGTGGCGATGGCCGCCAGCGTGTCGTCGGGCCGCGGCACGCCGCCCTGGCGGCTCTGCGCGAGCACGCCGCGCAGCAGCTCGACGAGTTGCGAGGTCTTGCGCGCGCGGCGGTCGAAGTGGCGCTCGGCCACGGCCAGCGCGGTCTGCAGGTCGGCCTGGGCGACGTCGAACTGGCGGCTCAGCAGCGCGAGCCGCGCGTTGAGCAGCCGCAGCTTGAGGTTCTCGCGCAGGAACCAGCTCTGCTCGGGGGCGAGCAGCATGGCGTCGGGCGCCTCGATGCGCGTGACGCGCACCAGGCCGGCGATCTCGGCCCACAGCGTGCCCCACCAATCGCGGGCGGCGGCGGCGAGGCCGCCCACCGGCTCGGGCGCCGAAGCGGCCGGCTTGCCGGCGGCGCGCGGCACCGACGCCCCACGGGCCGGCGCCGACGCCGGCGGCTCGAAGGCGAGCAGCGGTGCATCGTCGACCAGCCGCACGCCCTCGTCGAGCTTGCCGGCCAGCGTGGCGAGGTCGGCCACGCCGACGGCCTTGATGCGGTCGATGTCGCGGCCGATCGCGCGGCGCACCCCGTCGAGCCGCGGCTGGCCGACGCGCGCGAGGCGCTCGTCGGCGGCACGCAGCGCGGCGACCACCGGCTCGGCGCCGCCGGTGATCGCGGCCTGCTGCATCGCGACGCGCACCGCAGCCTCGAGGTCGGCGAGCAGGTTCTCGTCGCGCGAGCGCGACAGCGACAGGATCAGCTCGTCGAACTGTCCGCGCTGCTGGGCGACCTCGGCCACGCGCTGGTCGAGCAGCGCCGCCTTGGCGACCGCATCGCGCGACAGCTCCTGCGCCTGGCGGGCCAGCAGCGCGGCCTCGGTGGCCTGGGTCTGGCTGTCCTGCTGGCGGCGCACCAGCTCCTGCTCGAGCGACTGCACGCGGTCCTGCGCACGCCAGGCCACCGCCACCGCCGCAGCGGCCAGCGCGACGGCGGCCCAGGGCAGCCAGCGCGGCGCGGCCGCAGGCACGGCAACGGGGTCGGTCACGGGGCTGCGCGCGGGTTCGGCGCGATCGGGGCCGGCTGGGACCCCGGGCACCGCGGGGCCGGCAGGCGTGGGCGGCGCAGAGGCCGCCACGGGTGGCAGGTGGGGCTCGCTCACGATGGCCGCGATTGTATCGACGGGCCTACGGCACTACGGCGGCAGCGACGCGAGAGCGGCACGTAACGAATCGAACACCGGCGCCACCTCGCGCACGTCCTCGAAGCCGGCCCGGCGCGCCGCCGCGGCGATGCGCGGGTGGGACGCCAGCGCCACGGCGCCGCGCCAGGCCGCAGGCGGCGTCGGCGGCAGGTGGCCGATCGCCTCCGAACTGCTGAACCACCACACGTGCTCGGCCGGCGCCGCGACCGCGCGCGCCCACAGCGCCTGCTCGTCGGCCCCCCACTGCGGCGCACCGCGCCGGTAGACCGCGAGCGCGTCGACCCGCGCGCCGGCCTCGCGCAGCGTGCGGATCAGCCAGTCGCGGCCTTCGCCTTCCGGGCCACCCGCCGCGCCGGCGCCGCGCAGCACGAGCACCGAGCGGCCGGCCCAGGGGCCGAGCGGCGCGAGCTGCTGCCACAGCGATTCGGAATCGAAGCTCGCCGCATCGGCGGCCGGCTCGACGACGCGCCCGATGCCCGCGGCGCGCAGCGCGGCCGCCGTGCCCGGGCCCGGGGCGGCCGCCAGCAGCGCGGCCGGCCAGGGCGCACCGGGCGGCCGGCGCGCGACGAACTGCGCCACCGCATTCGGGCTGACGAACATCACCAGGTCGCGTGCCGCGAGCTGCTCCCACGCCTGCACGACCGGTGCGCCGTCCTCGACCGGCGCCACGCCCATCAGCGGCAGCGCCACCGCGTCGATGCCGGCCTCGCGCAGGCGCTGCACCCAGGGCCCGGCCTGGTCGGCGGGGCGGGTGACGAGCAGGCGGCGCGCGCCCACCGCGCTCAGGCGGCAGGCGCCAGCGCGGCCAGCAGCGCGGCGCCGCCGCCCTCGCGCAGCCGCTCGGAGACGAGGCGTCCGAGGGCCTCCGCCGCGGCGACATCGGCCACCGGCGCGCTGGCGTCGGTGCGCACCAGCGCCGCCGGCGCGTCCTCGGCGCTGCCGAGCGCGGCGTGCAGCACGAGCCGACCGTCGGTCTGCCAGTGCGCGTGCGCGGCCAGCGGCATGCTGCAGCTGCCGCCGAGCGCGCGCGACACCGCCCGCTCGGCATGCACCGCGAGCCAGGCCGCCCGGTCGGTCAGGGCCTGCAGCACGGCCCACAGCGCCGGATGGCGCTCGGCGCAGTCGGCCCGGACCTCGATGCCGAGCGCGCCCTGGCCGGCGGCCGGCAGCATCTGCTCCGGCTCGAACACGCCGCGGATGCGCTCGGCCAGGCCGAGGCGCTTGAGCCCGGCGGCGGCGAGCACGATGGCGTCGTACTGGCCTTCGTCGAGCTTGCGCAGCCGGGTGTCGAGGT
>CAYLKR010000016.1:0-24985 GCA_964384225.1 uncultured Methylibium sp. | reverse complement strand
AGCAGCACGTCGTGGAAGGGCCGGATGTCGGTCTCGACCTGGTGCTTGTACTCGGTCTCGGCGATCAGCATGCCGGCGACGAAGGCGCCGAGCGCCAGCGACAGCCCGGCCAGCTCGGTGAGCCAGGCCAGCCCGAGCGTGACGAGCAGCAGGTTCAGGACGAAGAGCTCCTCGCTGCGCCGCCGCGCCACCAGCGTGAGCCACCAGCGCATCAGGCGCTGGCCGCCGACCAGCAGCAGCGCGAGCAGCACGCCGGCCTTCAGCGCCGCCAGCGCCAGCGCGCTCGTCAGGTCCTCGGCCGACTCGCCGAGCGCCGGGATCAGCACCAGCAGCGGCACCACGGCGAGGTCCTGGAACAGCAGCACGCCCATCACGCGGCGGCCGTGCGGCGTCTCGAGCTCGAGGCGCTCCGACATCATCTTGACGACGATCGCCGTGCTGCTCATCGCCAGCGCGGCACCGAGCGCGACCGCGCTCTGCCATCCCAGGCCCCAGGCGCGGCCGGCGCCGGCCAGCGCCATCGCCAGCAGCGCGTTGCCGGCGACCGCGGCGACGATCGTCAGGGTCACCTGCGACAGCCCGAGCCCGAACACCAGCGTGCGCATGCTGCGCAGCTTGGGCAGATTGAACTCCAGCCCGATCACGAACATCAGGAACACCACGCCGAACTCGGCGAGGTGCTCGACGGCCGCCGAGTCCTGTGCCAGCGCGAGCGCGTTCGGGCCGATCAGCACGCCAACCGAGAGATAGCCCAGCATCGGCGGCAGCCGCAGCGTGCGGCAGGCGACGACGCCGAGCACCGCGGCGACGAGGTAGAGCAACACGAGTTCGAGCGCGGTGGCCATCGGCGGGGCGGCTTGCAAGCGGCGTGCGCCGCCTAGAATGCGCCGACTCTACCGAAGCCTCGCGCCACGAGCGCCGGGCCGATTGCCGTGAGCGCCGACCCCCCATCCTCCGACGACCGCAGCGTGACGCTCGGCGCGCGTGCGCTGGCCATCGAGGCGCGTGCACTGGACGCCTTGCAGCAGCGCGTCGCCGGGCCGATGGCCGAGGCCTTCGCGGCGGCCGTGCGGCTGATGCTGGCCTGTCGCGGCCGCGTGGTCGTGATGGGCATGGGCAAGAGCGGCCATGTCGGCCGCAAGATCGCCGCGACGCTGGCCTCGACCGGCACGCCGGCGATGTTCGTGCACCCGGCCGAGGCGAGCCACGGCGACCTCGGCATGGTCACGCCGGCCGACGTGGTGGTGGCGATCTCCAACTCCGGCGAGAGCGACGAGCTCACCGCGATCCTGCCGGTGCTCAAGCGCCTGGGTGTGGGGCTGGTCGCGATCACCGGCCGCACCGACTCGGCGCTCGCGCGCCACGCCGACCTGGTGCTCGACAGCTCGGTCGCCGAGGAGGCCTGCCCGCTGAACCTCGCGCCGACGGCGAGCACCACCGCGCAGATGGCGCTCGGCGACGCGCTGGCCGTCGCGCTGCTCGACGCGCGCGGCTTCGAGGCCGAGGACTTCGCGCGATCGCACCCCGGCGGCTCGCTCGGGCGCAAGCTGCTGACCCATGTGCGCGACGTGATGCGCAAGGGCGACGCGGTGCCGAGCGTGACGCCCGACACCGGCTTCATGGCGCTGATGACCGAGATGAGCGCCAAGGGCATCGGCAGCGCGGCCGTCGTCGACGCCGAGCGGCGGCCGATCGGCGTCTTCACCGACGGCGACCTGCGCCGCCTGATCGAGCGCGGCGGCGACGTGCGCGGGCTTCGCGCCGCCGAGGTGATGCGGCCCGAGCCCAAGCGGGTGCGCGCCGATGCGCTGGCCGTCGAGGCGGCCGACCTGATGGAAGTCGCCAAGGTCAACAACGTGCTGGTGGTCGACGACGACGGCCGTCTGGTCGGTGCGCTGACCTCCAACGACCTGATGCGCGCCAAGGTCATCTGAGCCGATGCGCGAGATCCGCCCGACGCGCGCCTTCCCGCCGGACCTGCTGCTGAAGGCGCAGGGGCGTGCGCTCGGGCTGAAGGCGGCGATCTTCGACGTCGACGGCGTGCTGACCGACGGACGGCTGCTGATCTCGCAGGACGGCGAGCAGGTCAAGGCCTTCCACGTGCTCGACGGCCACGGCCTGAAGCTGCTCGCGCAGGGCGGCATCGTGCCGGTGATCGTGACCGGGCGCGACTCGGCCGCCGTGCGGCGGCGCGTCGCCGACCTCGGCCTCGTGCACGCCGTCTACGGCGCGGGCGACAAGCTGGCCGCCGCCGAAGCGCAGCTGGCCGCGCTCGGCCTGGGCTGGGACGAGGTGGCGGTGATCGGTGACGACTGGCCCGACCTGCCGCTGCTCGCGCGTGCCGCCTTCGCCGCCGCGCCGCCGAACGCCCATGCCGAGGTGCTGGCGCTGGTCGATCACGTCACCGCGGCGCGCGGCGGCGAGGGCGCGGCGCGCGAGTTCTGCGACCTGCTGCTGTGCGCGAACGGCCGCTACGAGGCCCTGCTGCGCGGCCACCTCGCCACGCTCGACGGCGCGCCGGCCGGCGCATGAGGGGCCGGCGGTGACCGAGCGCGGCGACGCCGACGATGCGCCGTTCAGCGAACTGGCCGCACTGGCCCGGCCGGCTGCGGTGCGGCCGCCGCCGCAGGGGCCCTGGCCGCAGCGCATGGCCGAGCGGCTCCTCGGCCTGCTGCCGGTGCTGCTGATGGGCCTGCTCGCGGCGGCCACCTGGTGGCTGGTCAACAACACGCCGGTGCGCGACGACGCGGCCGCGCCCACGGTGCCGCCGCAATCGCCCGACTACACGATGCGCGGCTTCGTGCTGAGCCGCTACGGTGCCGACGGCGCGTTGCGCGCACGCATCGAGGGCGACGCGATGTCGCACTACCCGGCCACCGACACGGTCGAGGTCGACGGCGTGCGGCTGCACTCCACCGACGCCGCCGGCCGTGTGCTCACCGGCAGCGCGGTGCGTGCCCAGAGCAACGGCGACGCGACCGAGGTGCGGCTGATCGGCGACGCGCGCGTCGTGCGCGAGCCGGCGCCGGGCGAGGCGGCCGACGCCCGCGTCGAGATCCGCGGCGAGTTCCTCGAGGTGCTCGGCACCGCCGAGCGCGTGCGCTCCCACCTGCCGGTCACGCTGCTCACCGGCCGCGGCGAGCTGCGCGCCGGCACGCTGGACTACCGCCACGGCGAGCGCACGGCCGAGCTCGGCGGGCGCGTGACGGGCCAGCTGCGGCCGGGCGTGGCGCTGCCGTGAGCGCCCCGCTGGTCTACATCACCGGCGCCTCCAGCGGCATCGGCCAGGCGCTCGCCGAGCGCTATGCGCAGGCGGGCTGGCGGCTGGCGCTGGTGGCGCGGCGTGCGAGCGAGCTGGACGCCTGGTGCCGCGCCCAGGGCTGGGACGCGTCGCGCTGGGCGGTCTATGCCGCCGATGTCTGCGACATCGCGGCGATCACCGCCGCCGGCCGCGACTGCCTCGCGCGCCAGGGGCTGCCCGAAGTGGTGATCGCCAGCGCCGGCATCAGCGTCGGCGTCGACACCGCCGAGGCCGAGGACCTGGACGTGATCCGCGCAACCTTCGACACCAACAACCTCGGCATGGCGGCGACCTTCCAGCCCTTCCTCGCACCGATGCGCGAGCGCCGCCGTGGCACCCTGGTCGGCATCGCCAGCGTCGCGGCGATCCGCGGACTGCCCGGCCACGGCGCCTACTGCGCGAGCAAGGCCGGCGTGGTGGCCTATTGCGAGAGCCTGCGCGGGGAGTGCCGGCCCTACGGCCTCCAGGTGGTGACGCTGCTGCCGGGCTATGTCGCCACGCCGCTGACCGCGGCCAACAGCTACCCGATGCCTTTCCTGATGACACCGCAGGCCTTCGCCGAGCGCGCGCTGGCGGCGATCTCGGCGGGCACCAGCTACCGCGTCATCCCCTGGCAGATGGGCGTCGTGGCCAAGCTGCTGCGGCTGCTGCCGAACGCGTTGTTCGACCGCCTGTTTGCCGGGCGTGGCCGCAAGAAGCGCCGCGGCGAGTAGGCCACCTGCGCGGGCAGCAAAAAGGCGGTGGGCCGAAGCGCCACCGCCTGATCGTCGGGCCCAGGGCGTGTTGCCGCGCCGGGCCTCGGGCGTGAAACGGACTCAGTAGCCGCCGCGACCGCCGCCGCCGCCACCGTAACCGCCGCCACCCCCACCGCTGCGACCGCCGCCACCATAGCCGCCGCCACCGCTGCGACCGCCGCCGCCACCATAGCCACCCCCACCGCCGTAGCCGCCACCCCCACCGCTGCCACCGCCGCCGTAGCCGCCACCACCGCCGCGGCCACCGCCGCCGCCATAGCCACCGCCACCACCGCCGCCACCGTAGGGGCCGCGGAAGCCGCCGGGACGCTCCTCGCGCGGGCGCGCCTCGTTGACGACCACCGCCCGGCCGGACAGCGACTGCCCGTTCATGCCTTCGATCGCGGACTGGGCCTCGGCATCCGAGCCCATCTCGACGAAGCCGAAGCCCTTCGAGCGGCCGGTGTCCCGATCCATCATGACCTTGGCCGAAGTGACCGTGCCGAACTGGCCGAAAGCCTGATGCAGGTCGTCGTCACGCACGCTGTAGGCCAGATTGCCCACATACAACTTATTGCCCATGGAGAGCGCCTCTCTTCCCTAGAAAGCGGTACCGCGGTACCCCGAATACCATGTGGAAGCTCAACCCGCCGGAACCGATCCAGAAAAGGCGCCGCACCCAGACACAGCGAATCCATTATGTGTGAAGCATGGAATTTGGCTAGACGGCGCCATCCCGGTGTTGTATCGGCGCCGGTGGCCGCGTGAGTTCGGGCTACGCAGGGCCCGCCGCACCGCGGATCGCGAGCCTCGTGCCGAGCCTGACCGAGCTCGTCTGCGCGCTCGGCCTGGGCCCGCGGCTGGTGGCGCGCACCGGCTACTGCATCCACCCGGCCGCCGGGGTGGCCGCGGTGCCCAAGGTCGGCGGCACCAAGGACGTGAACCTGGCCAAGCTGCGCCGGCTGGCGCCGACTCATGTGCTGGTGAACGTCGACGAGAACCGCCTCGACACCGTCGAGGCGCTCCGCGGCTTCGTGCCACAGGTGATCGTCACCCATCCCTGCGGGCCCGAGGACAACCTGGCGCTGCTCGACCGGATGACGGCGGTCTTCGGCGCCGAGCCGGGCGTCGCCGACCGTGCCGCGCGGTTGGCGGCCGAGCTGCGCGACGCGCTGGCTGCGTCTGCTGCGCCGGCCGGCCCGGGCGAGCGCGTGCTCTACCTGATCTGGCGCGAGCCGTGGATGACGGTGGCCCGTGACACCTACATCGCGCGCATGCTGGCGCACGTCGGCTGGCGCACGCTGCCGGCGGTCGACGGGGGCCCGAGCGGCGCGGCGCGCTACCCGGTCGTCGAGCCCGGTGCGCCCTGGCTGGCCGAGGTCGAGCGCGTGCTGCTGTCCAGCGAGCCCTACCGCTTCACCGACGCCCACCGCGCCGAGGCGCAGGCGCTGTGCCCGCGGGCGAGGGTGCAGCTCGTCGACGGCGAGCTCGTCAGCTGGTACGGGCCGCGGGCCGCGGCCGGGCTGCGCTACCTGCGCGGACTCGCGGCCGACCGCACCACAATCGGCTGATGGACGGGCCCCAGTTCGACGAGATCGTCATCGGCGCCGGCACGGCCGGCTGCCTGCTCGCCAACCGCCTGAGCGCCGATGCGCGCCGGCGCGTGCTGCTGGTCGAGGCCGGCGGCCGCGACGACTACCCCTGGATCCACATCCCGGTCGGCTACCTGCACTGCATCGGCAACCCCCGAACCGACTGGCTCTACCGCACCGAGCCCGACCCCGGGCTCAACGGCCGCAGCCTGCGCTATCCGCGCGGCAAGGTGCTGGGTGGCTGCTCCAGCATCAACGGCATGATCTACATGCGTGGCCAGTCGCGCGACTACGACGGCTGGGCCGCCGCGGTCGGCGACGACACCTGGCGCTGGGCGCAGTGCTTGCCGTTCTTCCGGCAGCACGAGGATCACCACCGGGGCGCCGACGACTGGCACGGCGCCGGCGGCGAATGGCGGGTCGACAGGCAGCGTTTGCGCTGGGACGTGCTCGAGGCCTTCGCGGCGGCGGCCCGCGAGGCCGGCATCCCGGCCTGCGAGGACTTCAACCGCGGCAACAACGAGGGTGTCGGCTACTTCGAGGTCAACCAGAAGCGCGGCTGGCGCTGGAACACCGCCAAGGCCTTCCTGCGCCCGGTGCGGCGTCGCCCCAACCTCGAGGTGATGACCGGCGCGCAGGTGCGCCGGCTGCTGCTCGAGCGCGGCGCCGACGGCGCGCTGCGATGCACCGGCTGCGAGCTGGCGACGCCGCAGGGCGTGACGACCGTCCGCGCACGCGGCGAGGTGCTGCTCGCGGCCGGCGCGATCGGCACGCCGCAACTGCTCCAGCTCTCCGGGCTCGGCCCGCCCGAGCTGCTGCTGCGCCACGGCATCGAGGTCCGGCGCGCGCTGCCCGGCGTCGGCGAGAACCTGCAGGACCACCTGCAGATCCGCGCCGTGTTCACCGTGCAGGGCGTGCAGACGCTCAACACGCTCGCGGCCAGCTGGTGGGGCAAGGCCCGCATCGGCCTGCAGTACGCGCTGACGCGCAGCGGGCCGATGAGCATGGCGCCGTCCCAGCTCGGCGCGTTCACTAAGTCCTCGCCCGAGCGGGATTGGCCCAACCTCGAGTACCACGTCCAGCCACTCAGCCTCGAGGCCTTCGGCGAGCCGCTGCACCGCTTCGATGCCTTCACGGCCAGCGTCTGCAACCTCAACCCGACCAGCCGCGGCACGGTGCGCATCGCCAGCCCGCGGCCCGAGGACGCGCCGGCGATCGCGCCGAACTACCTGGCCACGCCCGAGGACCGCCAGGTCGCTGCCGACAGCCTGCGCGTCACGCGCCGCATCGCCGCGCAGCCGGCGCTGGCGAAGTACCGGCCCGCGGAGCTCAAGCCCGGCGTGCAGTTCCAGTCCGACGAGGCGCTCGCACGGCTGGCCGGCGACATCGGCACGACCATCTTCCACCCGGTGGGCACCTGCCGCATGGGGCGCGACGACGATCCGCAGGCGGTCGTCGATGCCCGGCTGCGCGTGCGCGGCGTCGCCGGTCTTCGCGTCGTCGACGCCAGCGTGATGCCCACCATCACCAGCGGCAACACCAACAGTCCGGTCCTGATGATTGCCGAACGGGCTGCCCGCTGGGTGATCGAGGCACGCGACGGCTGACGCGGCCGGGTCTCGGCCGGCGGCGCGCGGCTGTTGTATCCGCACCAAGTTCGCTCAGGTAAACCCCGATGCCGGGTGTCTCCTGCGTGACTACATTGCGCTGACTCGCGGCGGGCAGCGCCCGCCCAGCGGGGGTTCGAGGAGACACACCCGAGATGGCGCGCTCCGATGCGCGCCCCACACAACCAGAAGAAGACGTGCGCCGGCCCACCCGTCGGCGCCGCCCAGCGAGAGCGCCGGTACCCCCGGCGCTCTTTCGTTTTCGGCCCCCGGTCCTCGGTCCCCCCGCGCATGCTCGAACTCGCCACCGTCACCGCCGCCTCGCTGCTGGCCGGCTTCGTCGACGCCATCGTCGGCGGGGGCGGGCTGGTGCTGGTGCCGGCGCTGTTCGGCGTCTTCCCGTCGGCCGCGCCGGCGACGCTGTTCGGCACCAACAAGGGCGCGGCCGTCTGGGGCACGGCCTGGGCGAGCTGGCAGTACGCGCGACGGGTCACGCTGCCCTGGGCGGCGCTCGGCCCGGCGGTGGCCGCCGCGCTGCTCGGCGCGCTGGCTGGCGCCTGGGCGGTGACGCAGGTGCCGGCCGACGGCCTGAAGCGCGCGCTGCCCTTCGTGCTGCTGGCGGTGCTGGTCTACACGCTGGCGCGCAAGGACCTCGGCCGCACCCATGCGCCGCGCCACGCCGGGCGCCACGAGGCCGGGATCGCCATGGCGGTCGGCGCCGTGGTCGGCTTCTACGACGGCTTCTTCGGGCCGGGCACCGGCAGCTTCTTCGTCTTCCTGCTGGTGCGCCTGCTCGGCTACGACTTCCTGCACGCGAGCGCCTGCGCGAAGCTGCTGAACACGGCCACCAATGTCTCGGCGCTCGGCCTGTTCGCCTGGGCCGGCCATGTGTGGTGGCACATCGCGCTGGTGATGGCGGTGGCCAACGTCGCTGGCAGCCTGTTCGGCACGCGGCTGGCGCTTAAGCATGGCGCCGGCTTCGTGCGCGGGGTGTTCATCGTCGTGGTTGGCGCGCTGATCGCCAAGACCGCCTGGGACGCCTACCTGCGCTGAGCGCAGCCGGCAGAATCCGCGGCCATGAAGCGTGCCCTGCTCGCCGGCCTGCTCGTCGCTGCGACCGCGGCGCCGGCCGCGGAGCCGCTCCAGCCCTGCCGGGTCGCCGGGCTGCGCCACGAGGTGCTGTGCGGCCAGGTCGAGCGGCCGCTGGATCCGGCGCGGCCGGACGGCACGCGCATCGCGGTGCACTATGTCGTCGTGCCGGCGACCGCGCGCCACAAGCGACCCGACCCGGTGTTCTTTTTCGCCGGCGGGCCGGGGCAGAGCGCGATCGCGCTGGCCGGCAGCACCTGGCCGCTGTTCGCGCGGCTGGCGAACCGGCGCGACATCGTCTACATCGACCAGCGCGGCACCGGCCGCTCGGCGCCGCTGGACTGCGGCCCCGACGACGCGCTGCCGCTGGCGCGCCGGCTCGACACGCAGGACGCGATCGCACGCCTCGCCGCCTGCCGCGCGCGGCTGCAGGCGCTGCCGCACGGCGACCTGCGCCACTACACGACGCCGATCGCCGTCGAGGACGCCGATGCGGTGCGCGCGGCGCTCGGCGCGCCGCAGCTGAACCTGGTCGGCGGCTCCTACGGCACGCGCGTCGCGCTCGAGTACCTGCGCCGCCATCCGCAGCGCGTGCGCCGTGTCCTGCTCGACGGCGTCGCGCCGGCCGACATGGTGCTGCCGGCCAGCATGGCGATGGACGCGCAGGCGGCGCTCGACGCGCTGTGGCGCGACTGCGCCGCCGAGCCGGCCTGCGCCGCACGCCACCCGCGCCCTGCCGAGCGCTGGGCGGCGCTGCGCGACGCGTTGCCGCAGCGCGTGACGGTGATCGACCCGGCCGACGGCCGGCCTGCCGAGCTGACGCTGACGCGCGACGCGGTTGCGGCCGCGCTGCGCGGCCCGCTGTACGCACCGCCGCTGGCGGCCGCGCTGCCGTTCGCGGTCGGCGAGGCCCTGGCCGGGCACTGGACGCCGCTGGTCGGGCTGGCCGGTGCGCTCGGCGGCGGCTCGCGCGCCGGCGATGTGGCGCTGGGCATGCACTTCTCGGTGGTCTGCGCCGAGGACCTGCCGCGTCTCGGGGCGGCGCCGCTGCCCGGCGACTTCGGCGAGGCGATGGCCGCGCCCTACCGCCGCCTGTGCGCCGACTGGCCGCGCGCGCCGTTGCCGGCCGGCTACGGCACGCTGGTGGCCAGCCCGGCGCCAGTGCTCGCGCTCAGCGGCGGGCTCGACCCGGTGACGCCGCCGCGCCACGGTGCGCGCGTCGTCGCGGCCCTCGGTCCCCGGGCGCGCCACGTGGTTGCGCCGAACGCCGGCCACGGCCTGCTGTCGCTCGGCTGCGGCGCCGACCTGCTGCACCGCTTCATCGACGCCGCCTCCGACACCGCCGCGCAGGCGATCGACGCGACCTGCCTCGAGCGCCTGCCACGCCCGCCGGCCTTCGAGCCGCCGCGGCCGGGGGCGGCGCAGTGATCCGCGTCGAGGGACTGCGCAAGGTGTTCGCGGCGCCGGCCGCGGCATGGCGGCGCGCGCGCGCCGCGCCGGTGGTCGCGGTCGACGCGGTTGACCTCGACGCGGCCGACGGCCGCATCACCGGCCTGCTCGGGCCCAATGGCGCGGGCAAGACGACGACGCTGCGCATCGTCGCCGGGCTGATCGTGCCGGACGCCGGGCGGGTGACGGTCGACGGCCTCGACGCGCTGCGCGAGCCGGCCGCGGCGCTGGCCCGGCTGGGCGTGCTCGGCGATGGCCGCGGCCTCTACCCGAGGCTCACCGCGCGGGAGAACATCGCCTACTACGCGGCGCTGCACGGCCTGTCGCGTGCTGCGGCTGCGGCCCGCATCGAGGCGCTCGCCGACGCGCTCGACCTGCGCGCGCTGCTGGACCGCCGCACCGAGGGCTTCAGCCAGGGCGAGCGGATGAAGACCGCGCTGGCGCGCGCGCTGGTCCACGACCCGCCGAACATCGTGCTCGACGAGCCGACCAACGGCCTCGACGTGCCGGCCACGCGCAGCCTGCGCGAGGTGCTGCGCCACCTCGCCAGCCCGGCCGGCGGCGGCAAGTGCATCGTGCTGTCGAGCCATGTGATGCAGGAGGTCGAGCGGCTGTGCGACGAGGTCGTCGTCGTCGCGCGCGGCCGCACCGTCGCCAGCGGCAGCGTCGCCGCGCTGTGCGCACGCACCGGCGAGCGCGATTTCGAGGACGCCTTCGTGCGGCTCGCCTATGACGGCGCGGGGCACGCCGCATGAGGGCGCTGCTGGCCGCCGCCGGGGTCGTGCTGCGCAAGGAGCTGGTCGACGCGCTGCGTGACCGGCGCACGCTGCTCGTCGTGCTGCTGAGCTCGGTGGCGGTGGGGCCGCTGGTGCTGGTGCTGCTGTCGGGGCTGGTCGCGCAGCTCGAGGAGCGCGCCGGCCAGCGCGTGGTCGTCGCGGCCGGTCTCGAGCATGCGCCGACGCTGCGCAACTACCTCGAGCGCCAGAGCGTCGAGATCCGCGAGGCGCCGGCGGACCACGAGGTGCAGCTGAGGAACGGCCGGCTCGGCGACCCGGTGCTGGTGGTCGAGCCCGGATTCGAGGCGGCGCTGGCGCGTGGCGAGCGGCCGGTGGTGGCGATCGTCAGCGACAGCAGCAACCGCCGCGCCGAGGCGGGCAGCGGCCGGCTCGCGCAGTGGCTGGCCGGCTTCGCCAGCGAGCGCACGAGCCTTGCACTGGCGCTGCGCGGCGTGCCGCCGGCGCTGCTGCGGCCGGTCGATGTCGAGCAGCACGACCTCGCCAGCACGCGCAGCCGCGCCGCGCAGTTCACCGGCATGCTGCCCTTCTTCGTGCTGATGGCGGTGCTCTACGGCGCGCTGAACGCCGCGCTCGACACGACGGCCGGCGAGCGCGAGCGCGGCTCGCTCGAGCCGCTGCTGACCAACCCCGCGAGCCCGCTCGCGCTGGTGCTCGGCAAATGGAGCGCGGTGGCGGCGCTCGGCATGGGCGTCGCGCTGCTGTCGGTCGCCAGCTTCCTGCCGGCGCAATGGCTGATCCGCAGCGAGACGCTGCGATCACTGTTCGTCTTCGGTCCGGCCGAGGCGCTGGCCTTCCTGGCGCTGCTCGCGCCGCTGGCCGCGGCGCTGTCGGCGCTGATGATGGCGGTGGCGATCCGCTGCAAGTCCTTCAAGGAGGCGCAGGCGAGCACGACGGTGGTGATCCTCGGGGCCTCGCTGCTGCCGCTGGTCACGCTGTTCGAGCAGGGCGGCGAGCAGCCCTGGTACCTCTGGGTGCCGGCGCTCGCGCAGGCGACGCTGATGAACCGCGTGCTGCGCGGCGAGCCGCTGGCGGCCGCCGACATCGCCCAGCCGCTGCTGCTCAGTGCACTGCTGGCCGCGCTCTGCCTGGCCTACCTGGCGCGCCGTCTGCGCGCCGTGGCGGTGCGGTGAGCGGCCGCGGCATCATCGCGCGATGACGACTCCCGGACCCGACGCGCTCACCTGGCGCTGTGCCCGCCTGCACGAGCTGAGCGCACCCGAGCTGCAGCGCATCCACATCGCGCGCCAGCAGGTCTTCGTGGTGGAGCAGGCCTGCGCCTTCCAGGACGCCGACGCCGCCGACGAGCACTCGGCCCATCTGTGCGGCTGGGCGCCGGGGGGGGTGCTGTGGGCCTACGCCCGCCTGGTCGACCCGGGCGTGAAGTACGCCGAGCCGTCGATCGGCCGGGTGCTGACCACCGCGGCGGCGCGTGGCCTCGGCCTCGGCCGCGTCCTCGTGCAGCGCGCGATCGCCGAGGCCGACGCCCGCTTTCCCGGCCAGGGCCTGCGCATCTCGGCGCAGCACCGGCTGGAGCGCTTCTACGCGCAGGCCGGCTTCGTCAGCGTCGGCGAGCCCTACCTGGAGGACGACCTTCCGCACATCGAGATGCTGCGCCGCTGAAGCACGGCGCAGCCCGGTGGCGGGCCGTTCAGGCGGCGCAGGCGCCGGCCAGTTCGCGTGCGGCGGGGGCGACGCGGCGGCGCGCCGGCCGCGGGTGGGCCGAGCGCTCGGCCTCGGCCTGCGCCTCGGCGATCGCGCGGCGCACCTCGGCCTGCCACGGCAGGGCGTGCACGAGGCGGTTCAGGTGCGGTGCGGCCGAGTGCGCGGTGAGCACCTCGCCCTCGGGCCCGAGGACGCGCAGGTTGGTCGTCATCGTCATCGGGTCGGCGATGGCGTAGACGCCGTCGGCGACCTCGATCCAGTCCCACGACAGGCCGGCCGCGCTGTCGGCGGCGCGGCCGCCCCAGACCGATTGCCCCATGCGGGGCCAGGCGCTGTCGAGGCGCGGCGAGACATGCGTGCCGAGGTGCACGAAGTGAGGGGAGCGGGTGTCACGACCCGGCTGCCACAATACCGGCGGCCATGCGCCAAGGGTCCATGCTGCAGTCATGATGCATAGCGGCTTGCGCCGTGTGATGATGCGGTGCAGGCAGTGTGGCGGCACGCTGCAGGGCGGGCATCTGTAAGGCCTGTCAGAGCTGTAAACCTTGTCAGGGGGCCGGTGACAAACCGCACGCACAGACGCGCGGCACCGTTGTCGAACGAAGGGCGAGATGCTGCAAGGCAGCTTTCAGTCGGTACTGGAAGCGCGGAATCGTGACGAATTCCGCAGCGAGGTCGTGCGCTTCACGAAGCAGCTCGGCTTCGACACCGTGGCGGCGATGACGGTCGTCGACCGGCCGATCGGCGACCCGGAGTTCATCGAGGTCGACAACGCGCCGGAGGCCTGGCGCGAAGCCATGCAAGACCCGCAGGGCTACCGGCTCGACCCGGTGATGCAGCACTGCAAGCGGCATAGCGTGCCGATCGTCTGGGACCAGAGCACCTACGTCTCCGCGGGGGTGTCGGACCTCTGGGAGTCCCAGGCGGCGTTCGGCTTTCGCACCGGCATCTGCCTGGCGCTGCACATGCCCGAAGGGCGCCACTTCATGCTCGGCGTCGATCGTGATCAGCCGCTGCCCAAGAGCCGCGAGGAGGTCACGCGCATGGTTGCCGACCTCCAGCTCTTCGCCGTGTACGCGCAGGACACCGCGATGCGCGTGCTGGTGCCCGAGCAGCTTCAGCCCGAGCGCCCCAAGCTGACGCCGCGGGAACTCGACTGCCTGCGCTGGACGATGGAGGGCAAGACCGCCTGGGAGGTCGGGACGATCCTGGGCATCTCCGAGAGGACCGCGGTGCTGCACCTGAACAACGGCATGCACAAGCTCGGCTGTGCGAACAAGCACCAGGCGGTGCTGAAGGCGCTGCGCCTCGGCCTGTTGCGTTGAGGGGGCGCAATCCGCCCCCCCTGTAAGAGTTGCCAGTACCCCTAAGGCAAGGGGGCTGGTGGAATTGCTGCAAGCCCGCCGTCGGGCGCAGACCTCTACAGGAGCCCTCGCCGTGTTCACCTCTCCCAAGAATCCGCAGCAGCCCAGCAACACCCGCCGTGACGACAAGAAGGTCGATGAGCGCCAGGTCAACCCGCAGCCGAAGCGGCCCTTGCCGCTGGATCCGTCGGTGCTCGACCAGATCGGCGGGGGCAACGGCACGCAGGCGCCCCGCACGGGTTGGTGACAACGCGGGCCCGGCCCGCCTGAATCCCTGCGGCAGCAGGGGGTCGAGACCATGACCTCGCTGTTCCGCCCCGAAGCCCTCGAAGCCCGCCAGCAGGCGTGGCTCGGGGGCATTCAGCTTTTGCGGCCGCCGTCGCTGACGGTGCTGACGGTCTGTGCGGCGCTCGCCGCGGCAGCCGTCGTGGCCTACCTCTTCCTCGGCGAGTACACCCGCAAGGCGCGGGTGCCCGGCGTGCTCGTGCCGGACCGCGGGCTGATCCGCCTGCTGCCGCAGGAGGCGGCGACGGTGGTCGAACGCAGTGCCCGCGAAGGACAGCGCGTCACGCAGGGCGAGGTGCTGTTCGTGCTGTCGGTCGACCGCGCCACGGCGGGCGGTGACGCCCAGGCCGAGGTGCGCCGTAGCCTCGACGACAAGCAGCGCAGCCTCGAGGACGCGTTGCGCCAGCGGCAGGCGCTGCTCGACACGCAGCGCGCCGCGGTGGCCCGCCAGCTGGCCGACCGCCGCAGCGAGCTCGCCCAGATCGATGCCGAGCTGCGCCTGCAGCAGCAGCGCCTCGCGCTCGCGAAGGAGGCGCTGGCGCGGCTCGAGTCGCTGCGGGCCGACAACTTCATCTCCTCGGCCCAGGTGCAGGCCAAGTCCGAGGAGGTGCTCGCGGTGCAGGCCCAGCTGGCCGGCCTGACGCGCCAGCGCGCGGCGCAGCAGCGCGAGATCGGTGCGCTGGAGTCTGAGGAGCGCGAACTGCCGCTGCGCGCCGACGCCGCGCGTGGCGAGCTGCAGCGCGACCTCGCGACCGTGGCCCAGGAGGCCGCCGAGAGCGAGGCGAAGCGCCGGATCGTCGTGCGCGCGCCGGCCGACGGCGTGCTGGGCGCGGTGCTGGCCGAGCCGGGCCAGGCGGTGACGCCGGCCGCGGCGCTGGCGACGCTGGTGCCGGCCGGCGCCGAGCTGCAGGCGCATCTCTACGCGCCGTCGAGTGCGCTCGGCTTCGTGCGCCCGGAGCAGCCGGTGCTGCTGCGCTACCAGGCCTACCCGTACCAGAAGTTCGGCCAGCAGTCGGGCCGCGTGCTGCAGGTCGCGCGCACGCCCTTGCAGGCCGCCGAGCTGGCCGGCGTGCCGCTCGCCGGTGTGTCGGGCACGGCCGCCACCGTGGCCGGCGAGCCGCTGTACCGCATCACCGTCGCGCTGCAGCGCCAGGATGTGCCGGCCTACGGCGAGGCGCAGCCCCTGGCCGCCGGCATGCAGCTGGAGGCCGACGTGCAGCTCGACCGCCGCCGGCTGATCGAGTGGCTGTTCGAGCCGCTGCTCGGCCTGGGCGACCGCGTGGCCGGGAGCCGCACATGAGTGGAACGCTTCACCTCGGCTTCGGCGCGCGCCGGCTGCCGATGCTGCTGCAGACCGAGGCTGCCGAGTGCGGGCTGGCCTGCCTGGCGATGGTCGCCGCCCACCATGGCCTGAAGACCGACCTGGCGACGCTGCGCCAGCGCTTCTCGCTCTCGCTGAAAGGCGCGACGCTCGCCGACCTGGTGCGCATGGCCGGCGCGATGAACCTGGCCGCGCGGCCGCTGCGCGCCGAGCTCGAGCACCTGGAGCAGCTGCAGACGCCCTGCATCCTGCACTGGGACCTGAACCACTTCGTCGTGCTGGCCGGCGTGAAGCGCGGCATCGCGACGATCCACGATCCGGCGCGCGGCGAGCGCCGCCTGCCGCTGGCCGAGCTGTCGCGTCACTTCACCGGCGTGGTGCTGGAGCTGTCGCCCGGCGCGGGTTTCCAGCCCAAGGTCGAGCGCCAGCGGGTCGGCTGGCGCCAGCTGCTCGGCCCGGTCAGCGGGCTGAAGCGTTCGCTCGCGCAGATCTTCGTGCTGGCGCTGGCGCTGGAAGTCTTCGTGCTGCTGTCGCCCTTCCTGCTGCAGTGGGTGGTCGACGGCGTGCTGACCAGCAACGACCGCGACCTGCTCGTCACGCTGGCGATCGGCTTCGCGCTGCTGGTCGGCCTGCAGGTGATGACCGGCGCGCTGCGCTCGTGGGCGGTGCTCTACCTGTCGAGCACGCTGAACCTGCAGTGGCTCGGCAATGTGTTCGCGCACCTGATGCGGCTGCCGGTCGAGTGGTTCGAGAAGCGCCACGCCGGCGACGTGATGTCGCGCTTCGGCGCGATCCGCACCATCCAGCAGACGCTGACCACCAGCTTCATCGAGGCGGTGCTCGACGGCGTGCTGGTCGTCGCGACGCTGGCGATGATGTTCGTCTACAGCGCCACCTTGAGCGCGATCGCGCTGGCCGCGGTGGCGCTGTACGCCGGGCTGCGCTGGGCCTTCTTCCGGCCGCTGCGCGAGGCGACCGAGGAGCACATCGTCCACGACGCGAAGAGCGCGACGCATTTCCTCGAGTCGCTGCGCGGCGTGCAGGCGATCAAGCTGTTCGGCCGCCAGGACGAGCGCCGCGCGCGCTTCATGAACCTGGTGGTCGATGCGATGAACGCCGACATCGCCACCCGCAAGCTCGACCTGGTGTTCGCCAGCGCGCACAAGCTGCTGTTCGGGCTGGAGCGCGTCGCGGTGATCGGCGTCGGCGCGCTGCTGGTGATGGGCGGCGGCTTCACGGTCGGCATGCTGTTCGCGTTCCTCGCCTTCAAGGAGACCTTCGCGCAGCGCGTCGCCGGGCTGATCGACAAGGCGGTCGAGCTGAAGATGCTGAAGCTCCAGGCCGAGCGCCTGGCCGACATCGTGCTCGCCGCGCCCGAGCGCGAGACCGAGGGCACGCTCGGCGCACGCGAAGTCGAGCCGCGGCTGGAGCTCAGCGAACTGCGCTTCCGCTACGCCGACGCCGAGCCCGAGGTGCTGGCCGGCTGCACGCTGGCGGTGGAGCCGGGCGAGTCGGTCGCGATCGTCGGCCCCTCCGGTTGCGGCAAGACCACGCTGCTGAAGCTGATCCTCGGCATCCACGCGCCGCAGGGCGGCGAGATCCGCGTCGGTGGCGTGCCGCTGGCGCAGCTCGGGCTGGCGCGCTGGCGCCGCATGATCGGCACGGTGATGCAGGACGACCAGGTCTTCGCCGGCTCGATCGCCGACAACATCGCCTTCTTCGACACCCGGGCCGACAGCGCGTGGGTCGAGGAATGCGCGCGGCTCGCCTGCGTGCACGACGAGATCGCCGCGATGCCGATGGGCTACCACACGCTGATCGGCGACCTGGGCGCGAGCCTGTCGGGTGGCCAGAAGCAGCGCATCCTGCTCGCGCGCGCGCTCTACAAGCGGCCGCAGATCCTGCTGCTCGACGAGGCGACCAGCGCGCTCGACGTCGACCGCGAGCGCCAGGTCAACGCCGCGATCCGCGGACTGAACATCACCCGGGTGATCGTCGCGCACCGGCCCGAGACCATCGCCTCGGCTGGCCGCGTGGTGGTGCTGCAGGGCGGGCGGGTGGCCCAGGACCTGCGCAGCGTCGCCGCGGCCGGGCAGGCCGACTCGCTGGGCTGAGGCGGCCCCGCGGTTTCATGATCCAGAAAGTCGCACCCGGCGGGTGCGACTTGGCGTGACTGTTACGGTCGGGCCGGTGACGGACGACCTCTTCGCGCTGCCGCGGCTCGACGGGAACGCGGCGCTCTTCCTCGATTTCGACGGCACCCTCGCGGCGATCGCGCGTCGCCCCGACGCGGTCGTGGTCGAGGCCTGGGTGCAGCCGCTGCTGGCCGCGGCCCGGCAGCGGCTCGGCGGCGCCGTGGCGGTGGTCAGCGGCCGGCCGCTGGCGCCGCTGGTGCTGCCCGCCGCGGGCGTGCACGGCGTCGAGCGCCGCGATGCCGCCGGCAGCGTGCGCGTGCAGGCCGGCGTGCCGCCGCACGACCTGGTGCATGCCGCCGAGGCCCTGGCGGCGCGCCACGAGGGCCTGCTCGTCGAGCGCAAGCCGTCCGCGCTGGCGCTGCACTACCGCGCGCGGCCCGAGCTGGAGACCCTGTGCGCGCAGACCCTGCTGGGCGCGGCCCGCGCGCACCGCGAGGCCTGGACGGTGCTGCTCGGCAAGTGCGTCGTCGAGGTCAAGCCGCTGCGCGCCAGCAAGGGCGAGGCGGTGCGCGACTTCCTCGCCCAGCCGCCGTTCGCCGGCCGCGTGCCGGTGTTCGTCGGCGACGACGCGACCGACGAGGACGGTTTCGCCGCGGTGCAGGCCGCCGGCGGCTGCGGCATCAAGGTCGGGCCGGGGCCGAGCGGCGCCCGCTGCCGGCTCGACGACCCGGCGGCGGTGCGCGACTGGCTGCGTGCCGCGTTGCAGCCACTGGCGCCCGACGAGGCGAGCGCGCCGCTGCGCGCGCTGTCGGCGGCCGCGCTCGGGGGCTTGGCGTGAAGCGGGCCGCCTCGCTGAACCTCGGCTTGATCGGCAACTGCGCGATCGGCGCGCTGGTCGATGCCGACGCGCGCATCGTCTGGTGCTGCCTGCCGCGCTTCGACGGCGATCCGGTGTTCCATGCGCTGCTCGATTCGCCCCAGGGCTGCGGCGACGAAGGCAGTTACGCCGTCGAGATCGAGCACCATGTGCGCAGCGAGCAGGCCTACGACGAAGGCACCGCGATCCTGCGCACGCGCCTCTTCGCGGCCAACGGCGACGCGGTCGAGGTCTGCGATTTCGCGCCGCGCTTCTTCAGCCGCGGCCGCGCCTTCCGGCCGGCGATGCTGGTGCGGCGCGTGCGGCCGCTGCGCGGGCATCCGCGCATCCGCATCGTGCTGCAACCGCGCTTCGACGCCGGCCTCGCGCCGACGCTGTCGCGCGGCAGCCACCACCTGCGCTTCCACGGCCCGCAGACGACGCTGCGCGTGACCACCGATGCGCCGATCACCTACGTGCAGCAGGGTGGGTGGTTCTCGCTGGCCGAGCCGGTGTCGCTGATCCTCGGCCCCGACGAGACCCTGGAGCAGGCCGTGCCCGAGGTCGCGCGCGAGTTCGAGGAGCACACCGCGCTGTACTGGCGCGCGTGGACGCGCGCGCTGTCGGTGCCGCTGGAGTGGCAGGACGCGGTGATCCGCGCGGCGATCACCCTCAAGCTCTGCCTCTACGAGGAGACCGGCGCGATCGTCGCGGCGATGACCACCAGCATCCCCGAGGCGCCGGGCAGCGGCCGCAACTGGGACTACCGCTACTGCTGGCTGCGCGACGCCTTCTTCGTGGTGCGCGCGCTCAACAGCCTGTCCGAAGTCGGCACGATGGAGGAGTACCTGCGCTGGCTGCACGACGTCGTGCGCGACGCCGACGGCGGCCACATCCAGCCGCTGTACGGCATCGGCCTCGAGAAGGCGCTGCCGGAGCGCGAACTCGCGCACCTGCGCGGCTACCGCGGCATGGGCCCGGTGCGCTTCGGCAACCAGGCGCACGAGCACCTGCAGCACGACGTCTACGGCCACGTGGTGCTCGGCGCGGCGCAGTCCTTCCACGACCGGCGGCTGTTCCGCCGCGCCGACGCCGACGACTACGCCCGCCTCGAGGCCGTCGGCGAGCGCGCCTGGGCCCTGCACGACCAGCCCGATGCCGGCATCTGGGAGCTGCGCACCCGCGCGCGCGTGCACACCTCGTCGGCGCTGATGAGCTGGGCGGCCTGCGACCGGCTCGCGAAGATCGCGCCGGTGGTCGGCCGCGGCGATCGCGCGCGGCACTGGCGCGAGCGCGCCGACGCGATCCGTGCCCGCATCCTGCAGGAGGCGTGGAGCGAGTGCCGCCGTGCCTTCGTCGAGAGCTTCGGCGGCGAGCACCTCGACGCCAGCGTGCTGCTGATGGCCGAGGTCGGCTTCCTCGACGCGCAGGACCCGCGCTTCGTCGCGACCGTCGACGCGCTCGAGCGCCACCTCTGCGACGGCCCCTACATGCGCCGCTACGAGGCCGCCGACGACTTCGGCAAGCCGGAGACGGCCTTCAACCTCTGCGCCTTCTGGCGCATCGACGCGCTCGCGCGCATCGGCCGACGCGACGAGGCGCGCACGATCTTCGAGGCCATGCTCGCGGCCCGCAACCCGCTGGGCCTGCTGTCCGAGGACCTGGCGCTCGACGGCGGCGAGCTCTGGGGCAACTTCCCGCAGACCTATTCGATGGTGGGGGTCATCAACGGCGCGGTGCGGCTGTCGCGCCCCTGGGACAGCGTGATCTGAAGGTGCCAATGAACAGCGACAACCGCCCCGACGGTCGGCTGGTGGTGGTGTCCAACCGCCTGGCCGATCCGCGCAAGCCGGCGGCCGGCGGGCTGGCGGTGGCGGTGGGCGAGGCGCTCGCGGCCTCGGGCGGGCTGTGGTTCGGCTGGAGCGGCAAGCTCGCCGAGCGCGGCAGCGGCGAGCTGCAGCTGCAGTACGCCGGCAAGGTGACGCTGGCCACGGTGGACCTGAGTCCCGAGGACCACGCGGCCTACTACGACGGTTACTCGAACCGCGTGCTCTGGCCCGTGTTCCATTACCGGCTCGACCTGGCCGACTTCGACGCCGGGCACCTGGCCGGCTACCGGCGCGTCAACCAGCTGTTCGCGCGCCGCTTGATGGCCCTGCTGCGGCCGAACGACACGATCTGGGTCCACGACTACCACCTGATCCCGCTGGCCGAGGAGCTGCGCGCGCTCGGCTGCACGCAGCGCATCGGCTTCTTCCTGCACATCCCGCTGCCGCCGCCGCAGGTGCTGGCGGCGATCCCCGAGCACGAGGCGCTGATCCGCGCGCTGTTCGCCTACGACCTCGTCGGCCTGCAGAGCCGCAGCGACCTGCAGCACTTCGAGCGCTACGTGGAGTCCGAGGCCGGTGCCGAGCGGCTGCCCGACCACCACTGGCGCGCCTTCGACCGTGTCGTGCGTGCGCAGGCCTTCCCGATCGGCATCGACGTCGACGAGTTCCAGGCGCTGGCGGCGACGCCGGAGTCGATCGAGACGCGCGAGACGCTGCGCACCGAGTACGCGCAGCGCCGCCTGCTGGTGGGCGTGGACCGGCTCGACTACTCCAAGGGCCTGCCGCAGCGGCTGCGGGCGTTCCGCCGCCTGCTCGACGAGCACCCGCACGCGCGGCGCAGCGCGACGCTGATCCAGGTCGCGACGCCGACGCGGGAGGGGCTCGACGCCTACGCCGACATCCGCCACGAGCTGGAGAGCCTGTCGGGCGAGATCAACGGACGCTATGGCGAGCTCGACTGGATGCCGGTGCGCTACATCCACCGGACGATGGCGCGCCGCCGCCTGCCGGGGCTCTACCAGGCCGGCCGCGTGGCGCTGGTGACGCCGCTGCGCGACGGCATGAACCTGGTCGCCAAGGAGTACGTCGCCGCGCAGGACCCGGCCGACCCCGGCGTGCTGGTGCTGTCGCGATTCGCCGGCGCGGCCGAGCAGCTGCGCGAGGCGCTGATCGTGAACCCCTACGACGCCGCCGGCACCGCGGCGGCGCTGCACCGCGCGCTGGGCATGCCGATCGACGAGCGGCGCGAGCGTCACGCCGCGCTGATGAAGACGCTGCGCGAGCAGGACCTGCACTGGTGGCGCCGCACGGTCCTCGCCGCGCTGCACGAGGCCAGGAGGTGAGGATGGATCTGGGCTGGATGGACGAACTCGGCCGCTGGTGGCAGGGCTTGGGCGCGGTGGCGACGACGGCGCTGCGCGTGATGCTGATCCTGGTGGCGGCGTGGGCGCTGGTGGCGGTGCTGCAGCGGACGATCCGTGCCTTCCGCGAGCGCATCGCCGCGCGGCTCGACGACCGCGAGGCGGTCAAGCGCGCCGAGACACTGGGGCGTGTGTTCCGCTACCTGGTCGCGGTCGTCGTGTCGCTGGTGGCCGGCATGCTGGTGCTCGGCGAGCTCGGTGTGTCGGTCGCGCCCATCCTCGGCGCGGCCGGCGTCGTCGGCCTCGCGGTCGGCTTCGGTGCCCAGAGCCTGGTGAAGGACTACTTCACCGGCTTCTTCATCCTGCTGGAGAACCAGATCCGCCAGGGCGATGTGGTCAAGCTCGGCGACCACGGCGGGCTGGTCGAGAGCGTCACGCTGCGCCATGTGCAGCTGCGCGACTACGACGGCAACGTGCACTACGTGCCGAACGGCTCGATCACGACCGTCGTCAACATGAGCCGCGGCTACGCGCAGGCGGTGATCGACGTCGGCGTGGCCTATCGCGAGGACGTCGACGAGGTGATCGCGGTGATGCGCGAGGTCGGCGAGGCGCTGCGCGCCGACGCGGCCTTCGCGTCGCGCATCCTCGACGCACTGGAGGTCGCCGGCGTCGAGCGCTGGGACGACTCGGCGGTGACGATCCGCTGCCGGTTCCGGACGATGCCGCTGGAGCAATGGACCGTGCGGCGTGAATACCTGAAGCGCCTGAAGGCGGCCTTCGACGCGCGCGGCATCGAGATCCCCTTCCCGCACCTCACCGTCTACGCCGGCCAGCCGAAGCAGGGCGATGCCCCGGTGCTGCCGATGAAGCTGGTGCGTGCGCGCGGCTGAGGCTATGCGGGCGATTGGGTAGAAGTATTCTATTGACAACGGTTGTCGATAGTATTTGGCCATGCAGATGACGAAGGAGTCCCCATGGCCAAGTCCGTCGCCTTCGGTGTCGTTCACCTCGGCATCGCGTTCACGGTCGGCTACGCGCTGACCGGAAGCGTCGCGATCGCCGGCGCGATCACGCTGGTCGAGCCGATCGCGAACACCATCGCGCACTACTTCTTCGACAAGGGCTGGGAGTCGCCGCGCTTCACGGCCTGGCGCCGCAGGGTCGCGTCAGAAGTGGCTCGTGTAGCCGCCGTCGACCACCAGCGTGTGGCCGCTGACGTAGCTCGCGGCGGCTGAGGCGAGGAAGACCACCGCCCCGGCGATCTCCGCCGGCTGGCCGATCCGGCCCAGCGAACTGCGACGCTGCAGCCATTCGGTGGTGGCCGGGTCCGCGACGAGCGCGGCGTTGGTCTCGGTCGCGAACACGCCCGGCGCCACCGCATTGACGCGGATGCCGCGCGGCCCCAGTTCGGCGGCGAGCGCGCGGGTCAGCGCGTCCAGCCCGCCCTTGGCCATCGTGTAGACCGCGTCGCCGCGGTTGGCGATCGGCCCGGCGATCGAGGTGATGTTGACGATCGAGGCGCCCGCGCCCATGCGGGCGGCGGCGAGCCGCGCGAGCTCGAAGGGCGCGAGCAGGTCGACCTCGACGAGGTCCCGCACGTCGCCGGCCGAGAATGCGTCGAGCGGCCGCCGGTCGCGCTGGCCGACGTTGTTGACGAGGACGTCGAGCGTCGCGAGGCCGGCGAAGGCCGCCGCGCGCGCGTCGGCATCGGTGATGTCGAAGGGCAGGGCGTGCGCCGCCAGGCCCTCGGCGCGCAGGGCCGCGGCCCGCAGCTCCAGGGCGACGGCGTTGCGGCCGTTGAGCCAGACCTGCGCGCCCGCAGCCGCCAGCCCGCACGCGATCTCGTAGCCGAGGCCGCGCGTCGCGCCGGTCACCAGCGCCGTGCGGCCGGCCAGCGCCTCGGGGTGGAAGACCGGGCTCATGGCGCGGTGCAGCTTTCGAGGTGGCCGAGCCAGCGCAGCGCCTGCTCGCGCGTGTCGCCGCACATCTCCGGGCTGGGCCGCAGCGAGGCGCAGACCGCCGGGCGCTCGGGGCGGCCGAACAGCTTGCAGCGCAGCTGCTCGTCGAGCTGCGCACAGGGCACGCCGGCCGGCTTGCCCTGGGGATGGCCCGGCAGCGGCGTCGAGATCGACGGCGCGGTGCAGCAGGCGGCGCAGGCGGGGCGGCAGTCCATGCCCCGATTCTCGCCGCGGCGCATGCCGTTGCTTAAAATTGAGGCGATCCGCGGCCCGCCGGGCCGGCGCGCGCACCAGCGGCCTTCCCCATGCTCTATCCGAAGATGTTCGACGTCATCGTCGTCGGCGGCGGCCATGCCGGCACCGAGGCGGCGCTGGCGGCCGCGCGCATGGGCTGCACCACGCTGCTGCTGACGCACAACCTCGAGACGCTGGGGCAGATGAGCTGCAACCCGTCGATCGGCGGCATCGGCAAGGGCCACCTCGTCAAGGAGGTCGACGCGCTCGGCGGCGCGATGGCGCTGGCCACCGACGAGGCCGGCATCCAGTTCCGCATTCTCAACGGCTCCAAGGGCCCTGCGGTGCGCGCGACGCGCGCCCAGGCTGACCGGGTCCTGTACCGTGCGGCAATCCGCCGCCGGCTGGAGAACCAGCCGAATCTTTGGCTGTTCCAGCAGGCGGTGGACGACCTGACGGTGGAAGGTGACCGCGTGACCGGGGCCGTCACGCAAGTGGGCATTCGCTTTGCTGCCAAGTCGGTGGTGCTCACCGCGGGCACCTTCCTCGACGGCCGCATCCACGTCGGGCTGCAGAACCACAGCGCCGGTCGCGCCGGCGACCCGCCGGCGGTGCGGCTGTCGGCACGGCTCAAGGAGCTGAAGCTGCCGCAAGGGCGGCTGAAGACCGGCACGCCGCCGCGGTTGGACGGGCGTTCGATCGACTTCGCGAAGCTGGCCGTGCAGCCCGGCGATGCCGACCCGGTGCCGGTGTTCAGCTTCCTCGGCGATGCCGCGATGCACCCGCGCCAGCTGCCCTGCTGGATCACCCACACGAACGAGCGCACCCACGAGATCATCCGCAGCGGCTTCGACCGGAGCCCGATGTTCACCGGCGTGATCGAAGGGGTGGGGCCGCGCTACTGCCCGAGCATCGAGGACAAGGTCAACCGATTCGCCGATAAGGGCTCGCACCAGATCTTCCTCGAGCCGGAAGGGCTGACGACGCACGAGGTCTACCCGAACGGCATCTCGACCTCGCTGCCCTTCGACGTGCAGCTCGCGGCGGTGCGCTCGATGGTCGGGCTGGAGAACGCCGACATCGTGCGTCCCGGCTACGCGATCGAGTACGACTACTTCGACCCGCGGGGGCTCAAGTCCAGTTTCGAGACGCGTGCGATCCAGGGCCTGTTCTTCGCCGGCCAGATCAACGGCACGACCGGCTACGAGGAGGCGGCCGCTCAGGGGCTGCACGCCGGACTGAACGCCGCGCTGCAGGTGCAGGGGCGCGAGGCCTGGCTGCCGGCGCGCGACCAGGCCTACCTCGGCGTGCTGGTCGACGACCTGATCACCAAGGGCGTGACCGAGCCCTACCGCATGTTCACCAGCCGCGCCGAGTACCGGCTGCAGCTGCGCGAGGACAACGCCGA
>CAYLKR010000015.1:0-25013 GCA_964384225.1 uncultured Methylibium sp. | reverse complement strand
AAGCGCATCGCCGCCGACCTGCACGACGACCTCGGCGCCAAGCTGCTGACCATCGTGCACACCAGCTCGGACGAGCGCATCTCGACGCTGGCGCGCGAGGCGCTCGAGGAGATGCGCCTGTCGGTGCGTGGCATCGCCGGCAAGCCGGTGCAGCTGGCCGACGCGCTGGCCGACTGGCGTGCCGAGACGGTGTCGCGCCTCGGCGAGGCGGGCATCGAGGTCGAGTGGTCCGGCAACGAGCCCGAGGAGCCGCGTGCGCTGCCGGCGCGCACCTACGTGCAGACCACGCGCATCCTGCGCGAGGCGACGAGCAATCTGATCAAGCACAGCGGGGCGTCGCGCGCCGGCGTGAGCTGCCGCATCGGCGAGGACTTCCAGCTCGTGATCCGCGACAACGGCCGTGGCATCCCGATGGAGCTCGACGGCAAGCTCGACCGCGGCCACGGCATGGCCAGCATGAAGGCGCGCGCCAAGCAGATGCAGGGCCAGTGCCTGGTCGAGTCGGGCCCCGGCTACGGAACCGTGATCCGCCTCACGCTGCCGCTGTGACGCCGAGGGCGCGCAGGGCTCTACGGCGTCGGGGAAATCCTCTACCATGAGCCCATGAGTTCCGTGACGCGCATCCTGCTGCTCGAGGACCTGCCCGAGATCCGCACCTGGCTGAAGGCGCTGGCCGAGCAGGTGTTCCCCGGGGCACTGATCACCGAGGCCGCGCGCGTGCACGACGCGCGCCAGCAGATCGGTGCCCAGAAGTTCGACCTGGCGCTGATCGACCTCGGCCTGCCCGACGGTTCGGGCGTCGAGGTCGTCGAGGCGCTGCGCGAGCAGCAGCCCGAGGCCCAGTCGGTCGTCGTGACCATCCACGACGACGACGACCACCTCTTCCCCGCGCTGCAGGCCGGTGCCTTCGGCTACCTGCTGAAGGAGCAGTCGCGCGAGCAGCTCGGCGAGCAGCTGCGCCGCATCAGTCAGGGCGAGCCGCCGCTGTCGCCGTCGATCGCGCGGCGCGTGATCCAGTACTTCACCGCCCAGGCCAAGGCCCAGGTGCGCGAGCAGCAGCCGCTGATGCCCGGCGTCACGCTGACCGACCGCGAGAACGAGGTGCTGCTGTGGGTGGCCAAGGGCTTCACGCTGCCCGAGATCGGCGTGCAGCTGAACCTGTCGCGCCACACCATCGCCGACTACGTCAAGCAGATCTACCGCAAGCTCAACGTGAGCTCGCGGGCCGAGGCCGCGCTGGAAGCGCAGCGGCTGGGTCTGTTCCGCCGATGATCGGCCGGCTCGCCGGCACGCTCGCCGACAAGTCCTCGCCGCCTCAGCTGCTGGTCGACGTGGCCGGCATCGGCTACGAGGTCGACGTGCCGATGAGCAGCTTCTACAACCTGCCGGCGGTCGGCGAGCGCGTCGTGCTGCTGACGCACTTCGTCGTGCGCGAGGACGCACAGCTGCTGTTCGGCTTCCTCACCGCCGCCGAGCGCGATGCGTTCCGCCAGCTGATCCGCATCTCCGGCGTCGGGCCGCGCACCGCGCTGGCGCTGCTGTCGGGGCTGTCGGCGGCCGATCTGGCGCAGGCGGTCACGGCGCAGGACGCGAGCCGCCTCGTCAAGGTGCCGGGCATCGGCAAGAAGACCGCCGAGCGGCTGCTGCTGGAGCTCAGGGGTAAGCTCGGCGCCGACCTGGGTGCAGCGGGCGCGGCGCCGGCCGGCGATGCGCAGGGCGATATCGTGCAGGCGCTCGTCGCGCTCGGCTACAGCGACCGCGAGGCGCTGGCGGCCGCGAAGAAGCTGCCGGCCGGCTGCGGCGTCAGCGAGGGCATCAAGCTGGCGCTGAAGTCGCTGGCCGGCTGAGCAGCTTGCGCAGCGGCGCGGGCAGCCCGACCTCGGCCAGTGCCGAGGTGTCGACCCAGCGGCCATCGCCGAGCAGGGCGGCGACGTCGGCCCCGTCCGGCAGCCGCCCGTGGAAGGGCCGCAAGCGCCAGTCGAAATGCGTCAGCGCGTGCTCGATCGCCGGCAGCGGCTCGACGCGCACGCCGAGCGCCGCGGCCACGGCCTGCAGCGCGTCGTCGTCGTCGAACATGGGCAGGCTCCACAGCCCTGCCCACACCCCGCTCGCCGGGCGCTGCTGGAGCCAGACCGCTGCGCCGCGTTCCAGCCACAGCCAGGCGTTGTCGCGCTGCGTGCGCCTGAGCTTGCGGGTCTTGACCGGATAGGCCGTCGGGTTGCCGTCGCGCCGCGCGACGCAGTCCTCGGCCAGCGGGCACAGCAGGCAGTCGGGTCGCTTCGCGAGGCAGACCGTCGCGCCGAGGTCCATCAGGCCTTGCGTGTAAGCCGGCATGTCGCGGCCGTCGGGCGGCAGCAGCTCGCAGGCGCGCTGCCACAGGCGGCGCTCGTGCGCCGCCACCGCGAGGTCGTCGCCGAAGCCGAGCACGCGGCTGAGCACGCGCTTGACGTTGCCGTCGAGGATGGCGGCGCGCTCGTCGAAGCAGAAGGCGGCGATCGCCGCAGCGGTCGAACGGCCGATGCCCGGCAGCCGCGAGAGCGCCTCGGCGGCGGCCGGGAAGCGCCCGCCATGCTCGGCCACCACCGTCTGCGCGCAGCGGTGCAGGTGGCGCGCGCGGCTGTAGTAGCCGAGGCCGCTCCACAGCGCGAGCACTTCGTCCAGGGGGGCCGAGGCGAGCGCGACCACGTCGGGGAAGCGCGCCAGGAAGCGCGGGTAGTAGTCCAGCACCGTGGTGACCTGGGTCTGCTGCAGCATGATCTCGGACAGCCAAACGCGGTAGGGATCACGTTGCCGCTGCCAGGGCAGGCCGTGGCGGCCGTGGCGGCGCTGCCAGGCGACGACGCGCTCGGCGAAGCCGCCGTCGGCGGCGCGCCCGCGGGGCGGGCCGCTCAAGCGCCAGCCCGGGCCGGGAGGTCGAGCAGCAGGTCGACTTCGCCGCCCAGGTCGAGGCGCAGCGGCGGCGGGCCGGCGGCCTCGGCGGTCAGGTCGATCGTCGGGCGGATCGACGGATCGGCCTCGTTGCGCGCGGCCAGCACGAGCTGCCCGAGCTGCTGCAGCAGGCGCTGCAGGCCGGCGTCCTGCGACTCCAGTTCCGTGACCCGCGCCTCCAGGTCGCCGGCGGCCGACTGGATGCGTTCGAGCGACTCGCGGCGGCGCTTGAAACCGCGCCGACGGTCGCGCAGCTGGGTGTCGATCTGCGCCGAGGCGGTCTTGTTCCACAGCTCGAGCTCGCCGCTGGCGCTCTCGAAGACGACGCGCAGCCGCGACACCAGCATGCGCCGGAACTGGTCGAGGAAGCGCCCCTGGGAGAGCTTGAGCGCCTGCGTCAGGCCCAGGTACTGGACGTAGTTGCGCTCGATCAGTTCGAGGTCGGCGCCGAAGCGCGCGAGGTCCGGGCCGGCCGGCAGCACGAGGCTGAAGCCGAACTCGGTGTTGAGCATCTCGAAGGACGCGGCGAGCATCTGCCGGATCTCCTGCGCACGCACCTGCGACTGCGCCATGCGCTCGCGCAGGTGGGTGCACAGCGTCAGGAAGGCCTTCTTCGCGCCGAGCTGCAGCAGCGAGCTGCGGATGGCCTCCTGCATCTCGTCGACATGTTCGCGCAGCCGGTCGCTCGACAGGTCGAGCAGCGCGTCCTTCAGCATGCGGCTGTGGACCACGCGCATCGCCTGCAGCCTCGCGGTGCAGTGCTCGAACTCGGCGGACTCCGCGTCCACGCGCTGCAGCAGCATGCGGACCTTGGCCGTGTTCTTGCCGCGCAGGCTGCGCAGCTCGAGCAGCTGCTCGGTGACCTGGCGGCGGCGGTCGGTCAGGCGGCGCGTGACCTGGGCCTCGATCTGTGCGATGCCGTCCAGCCCGACCTGCGCGAGCATCTGCCGGCGCTGCGGCAGCAGCCGCTCGCTGAGCGCGGCTTCGAGCGCGGGCAGGCGGCTGGCGGCCAGCGCCGCGTCGTCGCCGGCCACGCGCGCGGCCAGCGCCTGCTTGGCCGACAGCGGGAACACCCGCTCGGGCGGCAGCGACAGCGTGTGCGCAACGTCGGCGCGCTGGTGCTCGATCTGCGCCTCCACCACGTCGGGCGGGCTCAGCGGGTCGGCCAGCGCGTCGATCTTGTTGAGCACGACGTAGCGGCCGACGCCCTGGGCGTCGAGGTGGTCGCGCCAGATCGCCAGGTCGGACTTGGTCACGCCGGTGTCGGCGCCGAGGATGAAGACGGTGGCATGCGCCGCCGGCAGCAGGCCGACGGTCAGCTCGGGCTCGGTGCCGATGGCGTTCAGTCCCGGCGTGTCGAGGACCACCAGGCCGCGCATCAGCAGCGGGTGCGGCAGGTTGATCACCGCATGGCGCCAGCGCGGCACCTCGACCTGGCCGTCGGGCAGCAGCGGCGGGTTGTCGGCGTCGGCATCGTCGTGCCAGAAGCCGAGCTCGCGTGCCATCGCCACGCCGACCGGCTGGGTCTGGGTGACCTGGGTCAGCGCAAGGGCCAGCCCGTCGGGGTCGTCCATGCTCAGCGGCACGTGGGTCCAGGCCTTGGTCTGGCGCCGCCAGTCGGCCAGCGAGCCGGTCTGCAGCCGCGTGTCGATCGGCAGCAGGGCGAGTCCGATCGGCTCGTCGGCGTCGTAGCCGAGCTCGACCGGGCACATCGTCGTGCGTCCGGGCGTCGCCGGCAGGATGCGCCGGCCGGTGTCGGCGAAGAAGATCGCGTTGATCAGCTCGGACTTGCCGCGCGAGAACTCGGCGACGAAGGCGACCACCATCTTCTCGCCGGCGAGGCGCTGGCGCAGCGACTCGAGCAGGTCGGCCGCCGGCGCGTCGAGCAGCTCATGCTCGCGCAGGAAGCGGATCAGTTCGCGCACGCGCCCTTCGAGCGCGCTGCGCCAACCGCCGTGGGCGTCGATGTGGTGGGCGAACGAAGCGGACATGCGGGCGGCTGCACTCCCGGCTGCAGTGGGGTCATGGTAGCGCAGCGGGCCGCGGCGACGCCCCGCGTCGGGGCATGTGGCGTGACGTGCTGCCCGCCCGCGTGGTGAGCAGATGTTTCGCGGCTCAGCGGCGCTGGCAGCGCGGGCAGAAGTAGGTCGAGCGCTGACCCTGCACGATGCGCCGTACCGGCGTCCCGCAGGCGGCGCAGGGCTGGCCCTCGCGGCCGTAGACGCGCGCCTCGGATTGGAAGGCACCGGCGGCGCCATGGGCGTCGCGGAAGTCGCGCAAGGTCGAGCCGCCGAGCGCGACGGCGCGCGCGAGCACCTGCCGGACCGCGGCGGCGAGGCGCTCGCAGCGCACGGGGCCGACGCGGCCGGCCGGTGTCCGCGGGTCGATGCCGGCGAGGAACAGGGCCTCGGATGCATAGATGTTGCCGACGCCGACCACCGCGTCGCCGGCCAGCAGCGCGACCTTGACCGCGACGCGCCGGCCCTGCCAGCGCTCGCGCAGCCAGGCGCCGGTGAACCCGGCATCGAGGGGCTCGACACCGAGCCCGGCGAGCAGCCGGCCGGCCGCGCCGGCGTCCGGCGAAGGCGACCACACCACGGCGCCGAAACGCCGCGGGTCGGTCAGGCGCAGCAGGCCGCGGCTGGTGTGCAGATCGAAATGATCCCAGGGGCCGGGCGTGCCGCCGGCGTCGGACAGATTGAGCGAACCGGACATGCCCAGGTGCAGCAGCAGGCCGCCGTCGTCGAGAGCGAGCCACAGGTACTTGCCGCGCCGCGTGATGTTGCGCACCTGCCGCCCGACCAGCCGTTGCGGCGCGCAGCCCAGCGGCCAGCGCAGCGGCTTGCCGAGCCGCACCGCGGTGATCCGGGCCCCGCGCAGGCGCTCGACGAGGCCGAGCCGCGTGACTTCCACCTCGGGCAGTTCGGGCATCGGGGAATTATCGGCGCTGCATAGAATCAATCCGGCTTTCTGGAGTTGCCGATGCCCGTCTCCCGTCCCGCTGTGCTGGCCCTCGCGGCCTGCAGCGCTCTGTCCTTCGCGGCGCAGGTGCCCGAAGCCGCTGCGCAGCCACCGGCGGTGCAGAACTCCAGCCTCGACGCGCCGCTGTTCTACCAACTGCTGATCGGCGAGATCGAGCTGCGCGACGGCGACCCGGGCAGCGCCTACCAGGCGATCCTCGACGGGGCGCGCAAGACGCGCGACGAGCGTTTGTTCCGCCGTGCCACCGAAGTCGCGCTGCAGGCCAAGGCCGGCGACGAGGCCCTCGCCGCGGCGCGCGCCTGGCGCACGGCCGTGCCTGGGTCGAGCGAGGCGCACCGCTACGAAGTGCAGATCCTGCTGGCGCTGAATCGACTGGCCGACGTGCCGGCGCCGCTGCGCGCCACGCTGGCGCTGGTGCCGGCCGCCGAGCGCGCCGGCGCGATCGCGTCGCTGCCCGGCTATTTCTCCCGGGTCCAGGATCGCAAGGCGGTGGCCGGGGTGCTCGAGCAGGTGCTGCGCCCCTATGCCGAGGGCAAGTCTGCCGGCGAGCCGCCCGACACGGCGGTGGCCGCCTGGGTCGCGCTGGCGCGCGTGCGCCAGTCGGCCGGTGATGCGGCGGGTGCGCTGAACGCGGCACGCAGCGCCTCGTCGCGGGCACCGCAGGCCGAGTCGGTGGCGCTGCTGGCGATCGAGCTGATGCGCACCTCGCCCGAGGCCGAGGCACTGGTGCAGGGCTACCTCGCGGCCGATCCGTCGTCGCAGCCGGCCGCCCGCAGCGCCGTGCGGCTGGTCTACGCCCGCACGCTGGCGATGGCGCAGCGCTACGGCGATGCGGTGCAGCAGATCGAGCCGGTGACGCGCGATGCGCCGCAGTTCAGCGACGCCTGGCTCACGCTCGGCGCGCTCTACCTCGAACTCAAGCGCCCGGCCGACGCCGAGGCGGCGCTGCGGCAATACCTTGCCCGTGCCGAGCCCGAAGCGTCGGGCGGTGCGGCCGAGGCAGGGGACGGCGACGGCGATGCCGCGACCCCCGCCCAGCGGCAGGCCCAGGCCTATCTGCTGCTGTCGCAGGCGGCCGAGCAGCAGCGCGACTTCAAGGCCGCCGAGGCCTGGCTCGCCAAGGTCGACGGCTCGCAGGCGCTGACGGTGCAGATGCGGCGTGCCTCGCTGCTCGCGCAGCAGGGCCAGCTGCAGCAGGCGCGCGAGATGATCCGCCGGCTGCCCGAGCGCAGCCCGGAGGAGACGCGCTCCAAGCTGCTGGCCGAGGCGCAGTTGCTGCGCGACCAGAAGCAGTGGCAGTCGGCCCACGAGGTGCTGGCGGACGCGACGAAGCGCTTCCCCGACGACACCGATCTGCTCTACGAGCACGCCATGATGGCCGAGAAGCTCGACCGCTTCGACCAGATGGAGCAGATGCTGCGCCGGATCATCGCGCTCCGGCCCGACCATTCGGCGGCCTACAACGCCCTCGGCTACACGCTCGCCGACCGCAACGAGCGGCTCGCCGAGGCCAAGCAGCTGATCGAGCGGGCGCTCGAGCTGTCCCCGGGCGACCCCTATCTGATCGACAGCCTCGGCTGGGTCGAGTACCGCCTCGGCGACCGTGCGGCGGCGATCAAGTGGCTGCGCCAGGCCTACCGTGCGCGGCCCGATACCGAGATTGCCGCCCACCTCGGCGAAGTCCTCTGGGTCGATGGCCAGCGCGACGAGGCCCGCAAGGTCTGGGCCGAGGCGCGTGCGCGCGACGCCGGCAACGACCTGCTGAAGAGCACGCTGGCGCGCCTCAAGGTCGACCTGTGAGCCGCGCGTGCCGCGGCGCGGCGCTCGCCCTGGCCGCGCTGCTCGCCGCCTGCGCGTCGTTGCCGCCACCGCCGGGCGAGCGCTTCGAAGGCCGCATCGCGGTGCGCGTCGAAGGCGACGCGCAGCGCTCCTTCAGCGCCGGCTTCGAACTGGCCGGCTCGTCCGACAGCGGCCGGCTCGTGCTCACCACGCCGCTGGGCAGCCAGGCGGCCGTGGCCGACTGGTCGGCCGGCCGGGCCCGGCTGCGCTCGGGCGGCGAGGAGCGGATCTACCCGGACCTCGACAGCCTCGCGCAGGAGGCGCTCGGCGAGGCCGTCCCGCTCGCCGCGCTGTACGACTGGCTCCGGGGCAGCGCCTGGCCAGGGGCCGAGAGCCGCGCCACGCCGGCCGGCTTCGAGCAGCTCGGCTGGCGCGTCGACCTGTCGCGCCGGGCCGAAGGTTGGGTCATCGCCCAGCGCGACGCGCCGCTGCCGGTGTCGGTGCGCATCAAGCTCGAAGAGCCGGCGCGATGAGTGCGAACGAGCTGCTGGACGTGCCGGCCCCGGCCAAGCTCAACCTCTTCCTGCATGTCGTCGGGCGCCGCGCCGACGGCTACCACCTGCTGCAGTCGGTGTTCGCGCTGATCGACTGGGCCGACACGCTGCACTTCGAGCGCCGTGCCGACGGCCGCCTCGCACGCCACGACCTCGGCGCCACGCTGCCGGCCGACGACCTGTGCCTGCGCGCCGCGCGCCGGCTGCAGGCCGAGAGCGGCACCGGCTTCGGGGCCGACATCTCGATCGACAAGCGCGTGCCCTGGGGCGCGGGACTCGGTGGCGGCAGCTCGGACGCCGCGAGCACGCTGCTGGCGCTGAACCGGCTGTGGGGGCTGCACTGGCCGCGGGCGCGGCTGCTGCAGCTCGGCCTCGAGATCGGTGCCGACGTGCCCTTCTTCCTCGGCGGCACAAATGCCTGGGTCGAGGGCATCGGCGAGCGCCTTGTGCCGGTCGAGGTCCCGGCGCGGTGGTGGGCCGTGCTGAAGCCGGCGGTGGCACTGCCCACCGCGGCGATCTTCGGCAGCCCGACCTTGGTCCGGGATACGCCTACTGCTACAATCTCGGACTTTCTTGCAGACCCGCTGGGGTTTGGCCGCAACGACCTGCAGGCGCCCGCCGTGGCCCACAGCAGCGAGGTGAGCGAGGCCCTGGCGCTGCTGCAAGCCCGTTTCGGCGCCAGCCGGATGACGGGCTCGGGCAGTGCGGTGTTTGCGGAAGCCGGCGCGGCCGATCACGCGCCGCGCGAGCGGGTCGAGGCGATGTCGCTTCCCCTCGCGTGGCAGGGTCGGACCTGCCGGGGTTTGGGCCGCCATCCGCTGGCCGATTGGGCGCAAGACTGATCGGACGCGGGTGGGGCGCAGGCCGGAGGTTTCGAGGGCGTGCGCGGTGCGAGCCGCGCGGGTCCGGTGTAGGGGAGTCGCCAAGTTGGTTAAGGCATCGGATTTTGATTCCGACATGCGAGGGTTCGAGTCCTTCCTCCCCTGCCAAAGTGTTGCCCCGCATGGCGCCCACACCGGGCGCCATGCTTTTTGATCGGCCCTGTTTCTGCCCGGACGCGTGATGCTCGCCAACACCGTGCTCTTCACCGGCAACGCCAATCCGGCGCTGGCCCAGGAGATCGCCGCCCAGCTCGGCATCGAGCTCGGCCGCGCTTCGGTCGGCCGCTTCTCAGACGGCGAGGTCACCGTCGAGATCCAGCAGAACGTGCGCGCGCGCGACGTCTTCGTCGTGCAGCCGACCTGCGCGCCGACCAACGAGAGCCTGATGGAGCTCTTCATCATGGTCGATGCGCTGAAGCGGGCCTCCGCCGGGCGCATCACCGCGGTGATTCCGTATTTCGGCTACGCCCGCCAGGACCGCCGGCCGCGCTCGACGCGGGTGCCGATCTCGGCCAAGGTGGTCGCCAACATGCTCGAGGCGGTCGGCGTCAACCGCGTGCTGACGATGGACCTGCACGCCGACCAGATCCAGGGCTTCTTCGACATCCCGGTCGACAACATCTACGCCTCCCCGGTGCTCCTGTCGGACCTGAAGAGCAAGCGCTACGAGGATCTGATCGTCGTCTCGCCCGACGTTGGTGGCGTGGTGCGCGCGCGCGCGCTGGCCAAGCAGCTGAACTGCGACCTGGCGATCATCGACAAGCGTCGCCCTGCGGCCAACGTCTCCGAGATCATGCACGTGATCGGCGAGATCGAGGGTCGCAACTGCGTGATCATGGACGACATGATCGACACCGCCGGCACGCTGGTGAAGGCCGCCGAGGTGCTGAAGGAGCGCGGCGCCAAGAGCGTCTACGCCTACTGCACGCACCCGGTGTTCTCGGGCCCGGCGATCGAGCGCATCAAGAAGTCCCAGATCGACGAGGTGGTGATCACCAACACCATCCCGCTGGCCGCCGGCGCCAAGGGCACGGACAAGATCCGCCAGCTGTCGGTGGCCTTCCTGTTCGCCGAGACCATCCGCCGCATCTCGGACGGCGAGTCGGTCACCTCCCTGTTCTCGGAGCAGAACAACAACTTCTGATCCGCGTTCCACCCCGCGCGCATGGGGCGCGCGGGCGTTCACCGGGCGCCTGGTCGCGGGCGCCTTCCTTCATGGAGAAACCTCAATGAAATTCGTCGCCTATCCGCGCGAAAAGCAGGGGACCGGAGCGAGCCGCCGCCTGCGCATCTCGGGCAAGGTTCCGGGCATCGTCTACGGCGCCGGCGAGCCGGTGATGGTCGAGCTCGACCACAACGCGCTGTTCCATGCGCTGAAGAAGGAGGCCTTCCACTCCTCGCTGCTCGACATGGAGCTGTCCGGCAAGAGCCAGCAGGTGCTGCTGCGCGACGTGCAGATGCACGCGTACAAGCCGCAGGTGCTGCACGTCGACTTCCAGCGCGTCGACGCCACCACCCGCATCCAGAAGAAGGTGCCGCTGCACTTCAGCGGCGAAGAGAACTCGCCGGCCGTCAAGCTCGACAAGTGCCTGGTCTCGCACGTCGTCACCGAGCTCGAGATCGAGTGCCTGGCGTCCAAGCTGCCGGAGTTCCTCTCGATCGACCTGTCGGGCCTGTCCAAGGGCCAGTCGCTGCACGTCAACGACCTGAAGCTCGACGCCGGCATCAAGGTGGTGCTGCGCGGCAAGAAGAACCCGGTGATCGCCACCGTGGTGAACCCGGCTGCCGAGGAAGCGGCGCCCGAGGTCGTGGCGCCGGTCGCCAAGGCCGCGCCCGCCAAGGGCAAGAAGGACGAGAAGCAGAACAAGAAGTAAGGCGCTGTCGCCCTGCCTGCGAAGCCCCGCCCCGGCGGGGCTTCGTCGTTTGGGGCGCTCGCGATAATCGACGCATGATTCGACTGATGGTCGGCCTGGGCAACCCGGGCGCGGAGTACGAGGCGACGCGCCACAACGCGGGCTTCTGGTGGATCGACGCGGTCGCGCGCCAGCTCAAGGCCGGCCTCGTCGCCGAGCGCAGCTACCACGGCCTTGTCGCGCGCGTGAACGGGCCGGGCGGGCCGCTCTGGCTGCTCGAGCCGCAGACCTACATGAACCTGTCCGGCAAGGCCGTCGGCGCGCTGGCGCGCTTCTACAAGATCGCGCCCGAGGAGATCCTGGTCGCGCACGACGAGCTCGACCTGCCGCCCGGCGAGATCAAGCTCAAGCAGGGCGGCGGCCATGCCGGCCACAACGGCCTGCGCGACATCCACGCCCAGCTCGGCTCGGCCGACTACTGGCGGCTGCGCATCGGCATCGGCCACCCCGGGGTGAAGGCGGAGGTCGTCAACTACGTGCTAGGCAAGCCGATGGCCGAGCACCGCGAGGCGATCGACGCAGCGCTCCAGCGCGCGCTCGGCGCACTCGACGCGCTGCGTGCGGGCGAGATGGCGCGCGCGACCGCGGCGATCCACACCAGCAAGCCGCCGCGGCCGAAGCCTCCGCGCCCCGCCGCTGCTGCGGCGGAGGCCGCGCCGGCGCCGCTGCGCGACGGCGCGGTCTGAGGGACCGGGGAAAGACGCCGCGGGGCGGCGTCAGGGCGTCGCGGCGTCGTCGGCTGCGACCGGCCGGCCGGCGGCCGCCATCAGCTGCCGGAACTTGGCCCAGAGCATCGGCTGCGTCTCGGGGTGCGCCGGGTCCTTCGGGATGCAGGCGACCGGGCAGACCTGCACGCACTGCGGCTCGTCGAAGTGGCCCACGCATTCCGTGCAGCGCGTCGGGTCGATGACGTAGATCTCCGGCCCGAGCGAGATCGCCTGGTTCGGGCATTCGGGTTCGCAGACGTCGCAGTTGATGCAGTCGTCGGTGATCTTCAGCGCCATCGCGGTCTCAGGTGGCTTGGCTCACCCGTTCCTGGAGCCGGCGGAGCACCGAGGGTGCCACGAACTTGGAGACATCACCGCCGAGGCTGGCAATCTCGCGCACGAAGGTGCCGCTGATGAACTGGTACTGGTCGGACGGCGTCAGGAACACCGTCTCGACATCGGGCATCAGCTGCCGGTTCATGCCGGCCATCTGGAACTCGTACTCGAAGTCGCTGACCGCACGCAGGCCGCGTACCACCACGCGGCCGCCGCAGCCGACCACGAAGTCGCGCAGCAGGCCGCGGAAGGCGACCACCTCGACGTTGGGGTAGGGCGCGGCGAGCTCGCCGGCGATCTCCAGCCGCTCGGCGATGCTGAACATCGTGCGCTTGTGGTGGCCGGCTGCGACCGCCAGCACCAGCTTCGGGAACAGCGTCGCGGCGCGCTTCATCAGGTCCTGATGACCGAGGGTCATCGGGTCGAAGGTGCCGGGGTAGACGGCGATCAGGCGGGGGTCGGCGGTCACGGCACGGAGCGGCAGCGGGCGGTCGTCGGCAGTTTACGGGCTGGCGGCGCGCCACAGGTGGGCATGGACCACCCCGGCGCGCAGGTGGCGGTGCGGCAGCAGCGTCTGCGGCGCGAGGACCTGAGGGTCGAGCAGCCGGTCGGCCTCGACGTAGACCCAGCCGCCCGGCACGACCAGCCGCGCGGCCGCTTCGATCGCGGCCTCGTGCAGGCCGGCCGAGAAGGGCGGGTCGAGAAGCACCAGCTCGAAGCCGTCGCCGGGGTGGCGCGCCATCCACGCCAGCGCGTCGGCGCATTCGACGCGCACGGCTGCGGCGCCGAGCCGCGCCTGCGTGGCGCGCAGCGCGGCGGCGAGCGCCGCGTCGCGCTCGAGCAGCACGACCTCGGCCGCGCCGCGCGATGCCGCCTCGAAGCCGAGCGCGCCGCTGCCGGCGAAGGCGTCGAGGCAGCGCCAGCCCGCCAGGTCCTGGCCGAGCCAGTTGTAGAGCGTCTCGCGCACCCGGTCGGGCGTCGGCCGCAGGCCGTCATGGGCCGGCACCGGCAGCTTGCTGCGCTTCCACTGCCCGCCGATCAGCCGCACCTCGCCCGGCGGGCCGCGGTGGCGCGGGGGGGCGGGCGGTCGCATCGTCACGCGGCCGAGTCTAGGTCAGCCGCGTGGATCGCCCGGCAGGTAGTGGCCGCTCACCTGGCGCCAGGCGTCGGAGGTCTTTTCGCCCGGCCAGCCATCGACCTTCACGAAGATGCCGGGGAAGGTGTTCAGCCAGCGCTGCAGCGCCGTCGCCTGCTCGATCACCGCGGCCGACGTCGGCTTGCGCCGCGCGTAGGCCACCACCAGCGGCGCGGCATCCTCGGCCGGCGGCGGCTGGTCGACGAAGGCGACATGGCCGCGCTCGACCATCCGGCGCAGCAGCGTGGCCGCGCCGCATTGCGCCGACACCGCGGTGGCCGACCAGCGCCCGTCGGCGACGTACTTGCCCGAGCTGTAGTGCCTGGACCAGCTCCACAGGTAGGGCGTCTTCACCTCCGGGTGGTAGAGCCGGTAGCCGAAACCGTTGTAGCGCTCCAGCTCGTAGAGCAGGCTGCCGAGGCTCCAGTCGGTGGACGCGTCCAGCTTGTGCATCGCCAGCGCGTCGGCGGCGCTCTCTTCCCAGGTGAAGGGCGGGTGGCCCTGGCGCGGCCGCCCTGCCGGCACCTGGCGCGTGCGGGCGGTGAGCGGGTCGCCGTTGTGCAGGTGGCGGTCGAAGCGACCGCTGGATTCCATCTGGTGCGTGACGGCGATGAAGTACCAGGGCACGCCACTCGCCGCCTCGGCGGCCCGGTAGCGGGGGGCCGCGGCGAGCACACGCTGCATCGCCTGCTCGACCTGCGCCGCCCGCTCGGGCCGGATCTCGCAGCTGTCGAACAGCTGCTCGTACTCGGCGCGCAGCGCGGGGCTGAAGCGGACGGTGGCCATCGCGGTCTCCTGCGGGGTGGCGGCAAGCCCGCATTACAGGGCGAGTCGGGCCCCCGCACCAGCGCCGGAACTAGGGAGGCCACGGCGGCCCGGAACCTAGAATCGCCCGCAGATGTTCAGCTTCTTCAAACGCAAGGCGCTCGACGCGCCGCCAGCGGCCGCCGCTCCCCCCGCCGCGCCCGCAGCCCCCGACACCCTGCCTGTCGCCCCGCCCGTCGCCCCCGAGCCCGCCGAGCCGCCCGAACGCCGCTCGTGGATGGCGCGGCTGAAGGCCGGGTTGCAGCGCACCGGCTCCGGCATCGCCCAGGTCTTCACCGGCACGCGCATCGACGATGCGCTCTACGAGGAGCTCGAAGCCGCGCTGCTGATGGCCGATGCCGGCGTGCGTGCGACCGAGCACCTGCTCGCCGACCTGAAGCGGCGCGTGAAGGAGCACAAGGCCACCGAGCCGGCCGCGGTGAAGGCGTTGCTGGCCGATGCGGTCACCGAGCTGCTGGCCCCGCTCGAGCGGCCGCTGGAGCTGGGCGCGCCGCCGACCGTGATCATGGTGGCCGGCGTCAACGGCGCCGGCAAGACCACCAGCATCGGCAAGCTCACGCGCCACCTGGCCGACGGCGGGGTGCGCGTGCTGCTGGCTGCGGCAGACACCTTCCGCGCGGCGGCGCGCGAGCAGCTGATGGTCTGGGCCGAGCGCGCCGACGGCCGCAGCGCCAATGGCCGCCAGGAGGTCGAGATCGTCAGCCAGGCCGGCGGCGACCCGTCCGCGGTGTGCTTCGACGCGGTGCGCGCCGCGCAGGCACGCGGCTGCGAGGTCGTGATCGCCGACACCGCCGGCCGCCTGCCGACCCAGCTGCACCTGATGGAGGAACTGAAGAAGCTGCACCGCACGCTCGGCAAGGCGCTGCCCGGCGCGCCGCACGAGGTGCTGCTGGTGATCGACGGCAACACCGGCCAGAACGCGCTGGCGCAGGTGCAGGCCTTCGACGCCGCGCTCGGCCTGACCGGGCTGATCGTCACCAAGCTCGACGGCACCGCCAAGGGCGGCGTGCTCGCCGCGATCGCGCTGTGGGCGCGCGAGCGCCGGGCCGAGCGGCCGGTGGCCGTCTACTTCATCGGCGTCGGCGAGAAGCTCGAGGACCTGGAGACCTTCAGCGCGCGCGAGTTCGCGCAGGCGCTGCTGGGCTGAGCGCCGGCGCCGCGCTCAGCGGCGCGGCGGGTCGAGCGGGGCGCGCTCCGATTCGAGGTCGTCGAACCAGGTAGAGGCCGGCGGCTCGCGCAGCTCGAAGACCTCGTCGGGCTCGGGCTCGGTGTCGGTGAAGTCGCGCTCGGGCTCGGTGACCGGCTTGCGGGGCGGCGCCGCGGCCGCCGTGGCGACAGCCGCCGCTGCCGCCGGGGTGGCTGCCGGCGTCTCGACCTTGGGCTTGGGCAGCACCTGCTCGCGCACCGAATCGGGGTGGGGCAGTGCCTCCTCGTTCCACACCAGCACGCGGATGCCCGCCTTGTGCAGCACGCGGTCCATGCGCTCGTGACGCTTGCGGGTGCGCTCGCTGTCCTTGCCGGGCGGGCGGCGCAGCTCGACCACCGCGACCACCTGCGAGCTCGCGTCGCACACCAGCAGGTCGGCGCAGAGCTGGCCGACCCGGCGCATCCATTCGGTGTAGGAATTGCGCGTCGGCACGCGGATGAAGCGCGCCAGCGGCACCTGGGCGAGGATCATGTGCTCGGGCAGCGCCTGGTGCAGCATCGTCATCGCGCGCCGCTCCACGACCGTCAGCAGCCGCGTCGGCTCGGGCGGCCAGCCGGCCACGGTGTCCAGCGCCTCGTTGCGCGGCGGGCGGCTGCCTTCTTCCTCGCCGCCGCGGCCGCGCTTCCACCACCACAGGCCGAGCGCGACCACCGCGAGCAGCAGCACGAGCACGATCGGATCCATCACGGTCCTTGTTCCACGGCAGGACTGCGACCGTAGGGGCTCGCCGCGCGGGCGTCAACCCCGAATCCGTGACATCCGACGCGCGCTCAGCGCGGCAGGCCCTTCATGCCGCCCATGCGCTTCATCATCTTCATCAGGCCGCCGCCCTGCATCTTCTTCATCATGGCCTGCATCTGCTCGAACTGGTTCAGCAGGCGGTTGACGTCCTGCACCTGCACGCCGGCGCCGGCGGCGATGCGGCGCTTGCGGGTGGCCTTCAGCAATTCGGGCTTGCGGCGCTCCTGCGGCGTCATCGAATGGATGATGCCGCGCATGCGGCGCATCTCGCGCTCGGCGCGGTCCATGTCGTTCGCGCCGATCTGCCCGGCCTTGCCGGCGAGCTGGCTCGGCAGCTTGTCCATCAGGCCCGACAGGCCGCCCATCTTCTGCATCTGGCCGAGCTGCTCGGCGAAGTCCTCGAGGTCGAAGCCGCCGGACTTGACCTTCGCGGCGAGCTTCTGCGCCGCGGCCACGTCGACGCCCTGCTGCACCTGCTCGACCAGCGCGACGATGTCGCCCATGCCGAGCACGCGGCCGGCGTGGCGCTCGGCGTCGAACACCTCCAGCCCGTCGATCTTCTCGGACACGCCGGCGAACTTGATCGGCGCGCCGGTCACCTGGCGCACCGACAGCGCGGCGCCGCCGCGCGAGTCGCCGTCGAGCTTGGTCAGCACGACGCCGGTCAAGGGCAGCGCGTCCTTGAAGGCCTTGGCGACGTTGACGGCGTCCTGGCCCTGCATCGCGTCGACGACGAACAGCGTCTCGATCGGGTTCAGCGCCGCATGGAGCGCGCGGATCTCGGCCATCATGGCCTCGTCGATCGCGAGCCGGCCGGCGGTGTCGACCAGCAGCACGTCGACGTAGTGCTTCTTCGCGTAGTCGAGCGCCGCCAGCGCGATGTCGACCGGCTTGTCCCCGGCGTGCGACGGGAACCACTCGGCGCCGGCCTGCTGCGTCACGACCTTCAGCTGCTCGATCGCAGCCGGGCGGTAGACGTCGCCCGACACCGTCAGCACCTTCTTCTTGCGGCCGACCAGGTGGCGCGCGAGCTTGGCAGTGGTCGTCGTCTTGCCGGCGCCTTGCAGACCGGCCATCAGGATCACCGCCGGTGGCTGGGTCGCGAGGTTCAGGTCCGCGACGCCTTCGCCCATCGTCGCCGCCAGCTCCTTGTGCACCACGCCGACCAGCGCCTGGCCCGGGCTCAGCGAGCCGACCACCTCCTGGCCCAGCGCCTTGAGCTTGACGCGGGCGATGAAGTCGCGCACCACCGGCAGCGCGACGTCGGCCTCGAGCAGCGCCATGCGCACCTCGCGCAGCATGTCCTGCACGTTGTCTTCGGTGATGCGGGCCTGCCCGCGCATCGTCTTGACGAGGCGGCTCAGGCGGTCGGATAGGGCGGAGGCCATCGGGGCTCGAAGGGGCTGGGGAGGGGGCGCCGACGGCCGGCGGTCGCTGCCGGCGGCGGAGGCGGCAGCGGCGATGCGCAGAACGCACGCCACTACACTGTGCCCATGAGTTTATCGCCCGCCGCCGCCGGACTCGTGCCGCTGGTGTCCACCAGCGCGGTGGCGCTGCTGGCCTACGCCGCTGCGGCGCTGCGGCGCCAGCCGCGCTGGCTGGCCGTCGCACTCGGCGTGGGCTGGAGCGCGCATGGCCTGGCGATCCTGCTGCACGCCTTCGGCGCCGGCGAAGCCGAGCCGGGCATGCGCTTCGGCTTCGCGCCGGCGCTGTCGGCCACGCTGTGGCTGGTGATCATGGTCTACGCGATCGAGAGCCGCTACGTGCCGCTGTACGGCGTCGCGCGCACGCTGGCCTTGCTCGGCGCGGCGGTCGTCGCGCTCGCGCTGGCCTTCCCCGGCGAACTGCGACCGCATGCCGGCTCGCCCTGGGCGCCGGTGCACTGGGTGCTCGGGATCGCGTCCTATGGCCTGTTCGGCGCGGCGCTGCTGCACGCCTGGCTGCTGCGGCGCGCCGAACAGCGCATGCGCGGCCCGCAGCTCGGCGCCGACGCGCCGGCCGCGCCGCTCGGACTGCCGCTGCTCGGGCTGGAGAAGCTGACCTTCCGCTTCGTCGGTGCCGGCTTCGCCGTGCTGTCGGCGACGCTGGTGCTGGGCTGGTGGTTCGCCGAACCCTGGCGCTGGGACCACAAGACGGTGTTCTCGATGCTGGCGTGGTTCGTGTTCGCCGGGCTGCTGGCCGGGCGGCGCGCGTTCGGCTGGCGCGGCCGTCGCGCGACGCGCTGGCTCTACGCCGGCGGCGCGCTGCTGCTGCTGGCCTACGCGGGCTCGCGCTTCGTGATCGAGGTGCTGCTGCACCGCGTGACGGCTTGACAGGCTGAGCGGCCCGGGGCGATGAAGTACCTGCTGATCGCGGTGATCGTGTTCGTGGTGCTGTGGCTCGCTCGCGGCCGCTCCCGGCGCGAGCCGCCGCCGGCCGCGCCGCCCACCCCGCCGCGTGGACCGCAGGCCATGGTGCGCTGCGCGCATTGCGGCGTGCACCTGCCGGCGCAGGACGCCGTGAGCGGCCCCGAGGGCAGCTACTGCAGCGCCGAGCACCGCCGGCTGCACGGCGACGTGGGCTGATGGCCGAGCGCAGCGCGCGCGCCGCGGCGCCGGCCGACGCCGGCGAGCTGTCGTGGTTCGGCGCCGACGCCGCAGACGAGCGCGTCCCGGGCGACGACGCCGATCACTCTCGCTTCGACCGCGGCGAATGGCGGGCCAGCGACGCGCCCGACTCGCGCTTCCTGTCGCGCCAGGCGCGGCGCATCGCCAGCGCCGGGCCGAGCGGCCTGCAGCGGCTGTTCCGGGCCTTCGTCGCGGCGCGCGCGGCCCTCGGCGTCGCGCTGCTCGGCACCGAGGTGCTCGCCAACTGGGCCGGCTCGCGCGCGAGCAACGACGTTGCCCTCCCGTTGTGTGCGCTGTACGCCTTCGCGGCGATCGTGCTGTGGATGATCCCGTCGCCGGCCGGGGCGGCGCCCCCGGGCTCCGAGCGACTGCGGCGGCGCCAGTGGCTGGTGACGATCGGCGTCGACCTGGTGATGTTCGCGACGCTGCAGATCGCCGCCGGCGGCGGCGGCCTCGGCTACGCGGCACTGCTGGTGCTGCCGGCGCTGATGGCCGGAGCGCTGACGCCGCGGCTGCAGGCGCTCGCGGTCGCCGCGGTCGGCACGCTGGTGCTGCTGGCCGGCGTGTGGTTCGGCCTGCGCCCGGGACGCGATGCCGCGCTGCTGCTGACCCAGGCCGGGCTGGCCGGCAGCGGGCTGTTCATCGTCGCGCTGCTGTCGAGCGAGCTGGCCGGCCGTCTGGCGCGCGAGGAGCGCACCGCGCGGGGCAGCATGGAGCTGGCGCGCCGCCAGGCGCAGCTCAACCGGCTGGTGCTCGAGGAGATGCAGGACGGCGTGCTGGTCGTCGACCGCAGCGGCCGCGTGCGCGCAGCCAACCCGGCGGCGCGCCGCCTGCTCGGCGAGGCCCAGGTCAGCGCCGCGGAAAGCTTCGACCTCACCGGTGTGGCGGCCTGGCAGCCGCTGGTGGCGGCGGTCGACCGCGCCTTCGCCGACGGCACCTGGCCCGAGGGCGGGCGTGACGTGGCCCTGGCCGGCGCGAAGGCCGGGGCCCGCGAGCTGCGCGTGCGCGGCCGCTTCACGCAGCGTCGCGGCGCCGACCGTGCCGAGGACTACTGCGTGCTCTTCCTCGAGGACCTGCGGAGCGTGCAGGCGCGCGTGCGTCAGGAGAAGCTGGCGGCGATGGGCCGCGTGTCGGCCGGCATCGCGCACGAGATCCGCAACCCGCTGGCGGCGATCCTGCAGGCCAACGCGCTGCTCGCCGAGGACGCGGCGACACCCCAGCAGCGCCAACTCACGCAGATGGTGGCCGACAACGCCGAGCGGCTCAAGCGCATCGTCGACGACGTGATGGAGGTCGCGCCCGGCCCCGGCGCGGCGCACGCCGCGGTGCTCGACGCAACGTCGCAGATCGCCGCGATCTGCGCCGACTGGGCCCGCACGGCCGGCCTGCCGGAAGGGCCGGACAGCGTGCTGCAACTCGGCCTGCCGCCGCGGCCCCTGGGCGTGGTGTTCGACGGCGACCACCTGCGCCGCGTGCTCGTCAACCTGCTCGACAACGGCCTGCGGCACGGCAGCCGCACGCCGGGCGCGCTGCAAGTGCAGCTGGCGACGGTGAGCGACGCGCGCGCGTCGCTCACCGTCGCCAGCGACGGCGCGCCGATCCCGGCCGACACCGAGCGCTACCTGTTCGAGCCCTTCTTCTCGACGCGCAGCCGCGGCACCGGCCTGGGCCTGTACATTTGCAGAGAGCTGTGCGAGCGCTACGGGGCGGCGATCGAGTACCGCGCACGCGGCGAAGGCGTGCGCCACACGAATGAGTTCAGCGTGACGATGCGCCGCGCCCCGCCCGCCGGCGAACCGCAGCCCGCCCCGAGGACATGACCACACCGTCTCACTTCAGCCTGCTGGTCGTCGACGACGAACCCGACCTGCGCACGCTCTACGAGCTGACGCTGCTGCGCGAAGGCTACGACCTCGAGACCGCCGGCAGCGTCGAGGAGGCCTGGAGCCAGCTGACCGACCGCACCTTCAGCGCCGTCATCACCGACATGCGCCTGCCCGACGGCAGCGGGCTGGACCTGCTCAAGCGCCTCGAGGAAGCCGGTCGGCGCGAGAAGACGATCGTGATCACCGCCTACGGCTCGGCCGAGAGCGCGGTCGAGGCCCTGAAGGCCGGCGCCTACGATTACCTCACCAAGCCGGTGGACCTGAAGCTGTTCCGCAGCGTCGTCGCCTCGGCGCTCGGCCGCACCGCGTCGAACGGGCCGACGGTGCAGCCCGGCCAGCTCCCGTCCGAGAGCGGCACGCGTGCGCGGCCGGCCGCGCCGTCGCCGCGGCCGGCCACGGTGCTCGTCAGCCCACCGCCGCCTGCGTCGCCGAGCGGCGCGCTCGCGCGCATGGCCGGCAACTCGCAGGCCATGCGCCAGGTGCGTGCGCTCGTCGAGAAGGTCGCGCGCAGCATGGCGCCGGTGCTGGTGCAGGGCGAATCGGGCACCGGCAAGGAGCTGGTCGCGCGCGCGATCCACGAGGTCAGCGCGCGGCGCGCCCAGCCCTTCATCGCGGTCAACTGCGGCGCCATTCCCGAGCAGCTGCTCGAGGCCGAGTTCTTCGGCTATCGCAAGGGCGCCTTCACCGGCGCCAACGAGGACCGCGACGGCTTCTTCCAGGCCGCGCACGGCGGCACGCTCTTCCTCGACGAGATCGGCGACCTGCCGCTGTCGATGCAGAGCAAGCTGCTGCGCGCGATCCAGGAGCGTTCGGTGCGCCCGGTCGGCGCGACCCAGGAGCTGCCGCTGGACGTGCGCGTGATCAGCGCGACGCACAAGAACCTCGCCGCCGACGTGCAGGCCGGGCGCTTCCGCCAGGACCTGTACTACCGTCTCAACGTGATCCAGATCCGCGTGCCGGCGCTGCGCGAACGGCTCGAGGACCTGCCGGCGATCTGCGAGCGTGTGCTCGAGCGCATCGCCGCCGACGCCGGCGTCAGCCCGGCGCCGCGGCTCACGCGCGAGGCGCTCGCCTACCTGATGCGCTATCCCTTCGGCGGCAACGTCCGCGAGCTCGAGAACCTGCTGCACCGCGCCGTGGCGCTGTCCGACGGCGACGTGATCGACATGGGCGACCTCGACCTGCCGGAGTCGGCCTTCGGCGACAGTGGCCGCGGCGAGCTGGTCGCACTGCAGGCCGATGCGCTGCCGACCGAGATCCCCGCCCCGCCGACGGCCGCGCCGACGGCCGCGGAGGCGCTGCCCGGCGACCTGGCGGCCTACCTCGACGGCGTCGAGCGCGACATCCTCGTGCGTGCGCTCGAGCGCCACCGCTGCAACCGCACCGCGGCCGGCGCGAGCCTGGGCCTGTCGCTGCGGCAGATGCGCTACCGCATGGCCCGGCTCGGCGTGCAGGTCGCCGACCACGGCCTCTCGGTCGAGGCGAACGGCGGCGAGGCAGCCCCCGGCGACGAACCGTGAGCACGCGCGCGCCGGCCTGGCAGGCCGGCTGGTGGCGGCGGGCGAGGCGCATCGATTCGCCGAACTTCGGCGCGCGCCCGCCCGGCACCGAGGTCACGCTCGCGATCGTGCACTCGATCAGCCTGCCGCCCGGCGTGTACGGCGGCGACGCGATCGAGCGCCTGTTCACCAACCGGCTCGACTGGGACGCGCACCCGTGCTACCAGCAGATCCGCGGGCTCGAAGTCTCCTCGCACTTCCTCGTGCGGCGCGACGGCGAACTGCTTCAGTTCGTCGACGTCGACGCGCGCGCCTGGCATGCCGGGCGCTCCAGCTGGCGCGGCCGCGACGACTGCAACGACTGGTCGGTCGGGATCGAGCTCGAGGGCCTCGAGGGCGAACGCTTCGAGGGCCCACAGTACGACGCGCTCGCGCGGCTGCTGCGGGCCCTGCGGCGTCGGCTGCCGATCGCCGAGGTCGTCGGCCACGAGCATGTCGCGCCGGGCCGCAAGGCCGATCCGGGCCCCGGCTTCGACTGGGCGCGGCTGCGCAGGTGCACCGGCTGGGCCGCTCGGTACTTTCCCGCAGCCGGCGGCGACGCCAGGGCTTGAAGCGAGCATTGGTGCGGGCTGGCGCGCGCTTTCGCGCTGCACGGCGCGCGCCGCCGAGATGTCGGCGCCGCAGCGCCGGAAAACCGGCGCACCGGGGCGACGCGCCGTGGCTGTGAGACACTATCGCTAGTGGCTTGGCAACCCCGATGGCACTAGATATAGTGTCCTTCATGCCTTCGCCACGGCTTCATCGCAGCCTCGATCCGCGGCCTGTCCGCGACGAGACGGCGGTGGCGCCCGGCCCGACGGAGCGCGCCTCGCGCCGCCGTCGCAGCCTGCGGCGCGATGCCGTGCGGGGCGCTGCCACCAGGCAGGGCGCCCGCCGCGCCTGCCGGCAAGGCCTCACGGCCATCCATGTCTGCTGAACACGCGAGGATTCGACGAGTCGTGCCGTCGAGGCCGCGCCGCATTGCCACCGTCGCTCCACAAGAAACGAAAGGGACCACACCGATGCAAACCACCATCTCCAGCGCCCCGGCGTCGAGCCTGCCCGTGGTCGGCACCTCGACCGGCGCGGCCGCGCCGCGCGCGGCCTCGTCGGCCTACGCCGGCTACCAGATCATCCGGCGCAACGGTGCGGTGGTGGCCTTCGAGCCGAACAAGATCGCCGTCGCGCTGATGAAGGCCTTCCTCGCGGTGCACGGCACCCAGGGCGCGGCCTCGGCCAGCGTGCGCGAGACGGTCGACGGCCTGACCGAGAGCGTGGTGCGCGCGCTGCTGCGCTCGCGCCCGAGCGGCGGCAGCTTCCACATCGAGGACATCCAGGACGCCGTCGAGCTCGGCCTGATGCGCGGCGGCTTCCACGAGGTCGCGCGCGCCTACGTGCTCTACCGCGAGAAGCGCGCCCAGGAGCGCGCCCGGCAGGGCGAGGCGCCGGTGGCGCCGGCCGAGACGCTGCACGTCGTCGACCGCGGCCAGCGCGTGCCGCTCGACATGGCCCGGCTGCGCACGCTGATCGAATCCGCCTGCGCCGACCTCGGCGCCGACGTGAAGGCCGCGCCCATCCTCGCCGAGACCCAGCGCAACCTCTACGACGGCGTGCCGATCGACGAGGTCTACAAGGCCGCGATCCTGGCCGCCCGCACGCTGATCGAGAAGGACCCGGCCTACACCCGCGCGACCGCGCGGCTGCTGCTGCACACGATCCGCAAGGAGATCCTCGGCGAGGAGGTGGTGCACGGCCAGATGCACGAGCGCTATGCCGACTACTTCCCCGGCTTCGTCAAGCAGGGCGTCGAGGCCGAGCTGCTGGACGAGAAGCTGCTGCAGTACGACCTGCGCAAGCTCGGCGAGGCGCTGAAGGCCGACCGCGACCTGCAGTTCGACTACCTCGGCCTGCAGACCCTGTACGACCGCTACTTCCTGCACATCAAGAAGCAGCGCATCGAGCTGCCGCAGGCCTTCTTCATGCGCGTCGCGATGGGCCTGGCGCTCAACGAGGTGGACCGCGAGGCGCGCGCGATCGAGTTCTACGAGGTGCTGTCGACCTTCGACTTCATGTCCAGCACGCCGACGCTGTTCAACGCCGGCACGCGCCGCTCGCAGCTCTCGAGCTGCTACCTGACCACCGTGGCCGACGATCTCGACGGCATCTACGAGGCGATCAAGGAGAACGCGCTGCTGTCCAAGTTCGCCGGCGGCCTGGGCAACGACTGGACCCCGGTGCGTGCGCTCGGCTCGCACATCAAGGGCACCAACGGCGAATCGCAGGGCGTCGTGCCTTTCCTGAAGGTGGTCAACGACACCGCGGTCGCGGTCAACCAGGGCGGCAAGCGCAAGGGCGCGGTCTGCGCCTACCTCGAGACCTGGCACCTCGACATCGAGGAGTTCCTCGAGCTGCGCAAGAACACCGGTGACGATCGCCGCCGCACCCACGACATGAACACCGCGAACTGGATCCCGGACCTGTTCATGCGGCGCGTCATCGAGGGCGGCGACTGGACGCTGTTCTCGCCGTCGACCTGCCCGGACCTGCACGACAAGTTCGGCAAGGCCTTCGAGGAGGCCTACACCGCCTACGAGGCCAAGGCCGACCGCGGCGAGCTCAAGCTCTTCAAGCGTCTGCCGGCCAAGGACCTGTGGCGCAAGATGCTGTCGATGCTGTTCGAGACCGGGCATCCCTGGATCACGTTCAAGGACGCCTGCAACGTGCGCTCGCCGCAGCAGCATGTCGGCGTCGTGCACAGCTCCAACCTGTGCACCGAGATCACGCTGAACACCAACGGCGGCGAGATCGCGGTCTGCAACCTCGGCTCGGTCAACCTCGCCCAGCACCTGAGCGGCGGCGACATCGACCACGCCAAGCTGAAGAAGACCATCGCCACCGCGATGCGGATGCTCGACAACGTCATCGACATCAACTACTACGCGGTCAAGAAGGCGCGCGACTCCAACCTGCGCCACCGCCCGGTCGGCCTGGGCGT
>CAYLKR010000014.1:0-25030 GCA_964384225.1 uncultured Methylibium sp. | reverse complement strand
CAGCGCGGGCCGCGCGCTCCAGTGCGCCAGCAGGGCGTCGAAGCGGCCGGGCGGCAGCGCCTCGATCGCACGACCGAGTGGGGCGGCGAGCCCGGCGCGCTGCGGCGCCAGCGCGAAGTGCAACGCGGCGCCGGGCAGCTCGACGCGGCGTGCGATCTGCAGCCCGGCGAGGCGGCGGCGCTCGACCTGCTCGATCAGCGCCGGCAGCGGCTGCAGCGTCGCGTCGGCGCGGCTGGCCGCCACGGCGTCGACCGCGGCACCGAGGTCGGCGACGACAACGCGCGGCGCCAGCGGGAACAGCCGGTCGGCGCCGGCCTCGGCCTCGGTGCCGCCGACCACGGCGATGCTGCGGCCGGCCAGATCGGGCGCCAGCGCCGCCAGCGGCAGGTCGGCCCGCGCCAGCAGGCCGTGGCGCAGCCGCGCGTAGGGCGCGGTGAAGGCGAGCGCGGCATCAAGCCCGGGGCGGCGGCGCATCGACGCGGCGATGTCGATGCGGCCGGCGCGCAGGTCGGCTTCGAGCCGGGCGGCATCCGCGTAGCGCATCGGCCGCACCGTGAGGCCGAGCGGCGCGGCCACGGCCTCGAGCAGCGCGAGATCGGCGCCGCCCGGCGGACCGCCGGCCGGCCAGACCTGATGCGGCGGCGCGTCGGCCAGCAGGCCGAAGCGCAGCTCGGCCGCCGACGCGGCCACCGCCCACCACAAGAGGGCGGCGAGCACGCCATGCAGCCACCCGCGACCGGAACGCGTCTGCCTCGCGGTCATGAACCCCCCTGAAAGGCGACCGACGCATCGGACGCTAGCACGGCGGCCAGCGCGCCGGCTTGGTCGATCCGCCGATAGGGCGGCACAATCGCACTGCTTTCCTTCATCGACGCGCCCCCATGACCCTGACCGAGCTGCGCTACATCGTCGCGGTCGCCCGCGAGCGGCACTTCGGCCGCGCGGCGGAGGCCTGCTTCGTGTCGCAGCCGACGCTGTCGGTGGCGATCAAGAAGCTCGAGGAGGAACTCGACGTCAAGATCTTCGAGCGCGGCAGCACCGAGGTCTCGGTCACGCCGCTGGGCGAGGAGATCGTGCGCCAGGCGCAGGCGGTCATCGAGCAGGCGCAGTCGATCAAGGAGATCGCCAAGCGCGGCAAGGACCCGCTGGCCGGGCCGCTGCGGCTGGGCATCATCTACACGATCGGCCCCTACCTGCTGCCGGAGCTGGTGCGGCACGCGATCGAGATGTACCCGCAGATGCCGCTGATGCTGCACGAGAACTTCACCGTCAAGCTGCTCGAGATGCTGCGCACCGGAGAGCTCGACGCGGCGATCATGGCCGAGCCCTTCCCCGACACCGGGCTGGCACTCGCCCCGCTGTACGACGAGCCCTTCCTCGTCGCCGCCCCGGCCGGCCATCCGCTGGCCAGGCGCAAGCACATCGCGGCCGAGCAGCTGAAGGACGAGACCATGCTGCTGCTCGGCACCGGGCACTGCTTCCGCGACCACGTGCTCGAGGTCTGCCCGGAGTTCGCGCGCTTCGCGAGCAATGCCGAGGGCATCCGCAAGAGCTTCGAGGGCAGTTCGCTGGAGACGATCAAGCACATGGTCGCGTCGGGCATGGGCATCACCGTGGTGCCGCAGCTCAGCGTGCCGCGCGACCCGTCGCCGCACCTCGTGCACGTACCCTTCAGCGAACCGGTGCCGACGCGCCGCGTCGTGCTGGCGTGGCGCCGGACCTTCACGCGCTACGAGGCCATCGCCGCGGTGCGCAACGCCGTCTACGCCTGCGAGCTGGCCGGCGTGACACGCCTGTCGTGAGGCCCCCTTTCTGGGGCCCGAAACGCCGCACCGACGCGGGTTAACCCGCGCAGTCCCTCCTCGGAGCGACGGGTCCTAGGGGGTCGGCACGCTGGGCGTGCCGTCGGCCCCGGCCTAGGCTGGAAGCGTCCACCACGAGGAGGCTTCCATGCACCCCTTCCCCTTTCCCGGGCTTCGGGCATTCGGCGCCGCGCTCGCCGGCGTCCTGATCCACGTCGCGGCCGCGGCGCAGAGCACGCCCGAGCCGGTGTTCGACGCCGCGCCGGCCGCGTTCGATGCCGCAGCCCACGGCGGTGCCGGCAGCGCCGTCGGCGACGACGTCGGCACGCTGGCGCTCGACACCTCGGCGCGCACCGACGACCACTCGATCAACGTGCCCACCGCCTGGTGGACCTACACCGGCGTGTCGGCCGCGCAGGTGAGCAGCTACCTCAGCGCCAACAGCGCCCGGCTGGTCGACATCGAGGTCACCGGCCTGGTGTCGGGTGCGCCGCGCTTCGCCGTGCGCATGGTGCGCAACGCGGGCGCCTACGCCGTCAACGGCTGGTGGTGGTACTACGGCCTCACGGCCTCCCAGGTGTCGTCCTACCTCAGCACCAACTCCGCGCGGCTGATCGAGATCGAGCCCTACGACGCCGGCGGCGGCGCGATCCGCTACGCGGTGGTGATGATCTCCAACACCGGCACGCAGGCGCGCAACTGGACCTGGCTGTACGGCACGACGTCCGCGAGCATCAGCACCCACGTGGGCAGCACGCGGCGGCTGATCGACATCGACAGCTACGTCGTCGGTGGCGTCAAGCGCTACACGGCCATCACGGTGCTGAACAGCGGCGCCGACGCCAAGTCGTGGCAATGGTGGGTCAACCAGTCGCCCAGCAGCATCGCCTCGCGCGTGTCCAGCTTCAACGGCCGCATCGTCAAGCTCGACCGCCACAGCGACGGCAGCTACAACTTCATCCAGGTCAACAACACCGGCAGCAATGCCTCGGCCTGGTGGTACTACTTCGGGTTCTCCAGCCTGACCGCGGTGAACAACCACGCCAACCAACTGGCGTCGCGGCCGATCGACATCGTCACCTACCTGGTCGGCAGCGTGCGGCGCTACGACGCCGTGTTCATCGACAACGCCAACGCCAGCACGCGCCGCATGCGCAACGTCTACGGCGCGACCTTCCTCGACGGCAACGGCAACCCGACGCGCGGCATCTTCCAGGCCTACCTCAAGCAGGTCGGCAGCAGCCCGTCGTCCGGCAGCGTGCGCGTCGCTCTCAACAGCAGCCGCCGCGCCGAGACGGCCAGCTCGCTGAAGTCGCTCCACCTGCTGCACGCGATGCGCCGCGTGCAGCAGGGCCAGGACACGCTCGGCTCGGCCTTCGTCTACTACGACTACCCCGACGGCTCCAGCCAGACCGCGCCGAACAAGTGCCCGAACCCCGACCTCGAGACGACGACCAACCGGCGCACCAACTACAACTTCGAGACCGGTCTCGACGAGATGATGCGCATCTCCGACAACCGCACGACCCGCGGCACGGTGCTGCGCTACGGCGGCTTCGCACCGTTCAACGCCACCGCATCGGTGGTCGGGCTGACCAGCACGACGCTGCGCCACAACATCGGCTGCGCCTATCGCAACCCGCAGACAGGCACGATCTCGCCGGGAACGCTGCGCAACGACACCTCGGCCGAGGACCTGGCACGCATCTACGACGGCGTGTGGAACTCGGCCTGGCTCGGCAGCGCGAACTCGGCCCGCACCGAGTTCCTGGAGTCGACGCGGCTCGCCGGCGGCGCCGGCAGCACGCTGCAGGCGATCATCAATGCGGAGGCCTCGGCGCTCGGCAAGTCGGCGATCGCCGCCGAGTTCGGCTCGCTGATCCAGAACTGGGGCAAGGGCGGCAGCTACGGCACCTTCATCAACAGCACCCAGCGCGTGATGATCCGCTCCAGCACCGGGCTGATCCGGCTGCCGATCAAGGTCGCCGGCATCACCTCGTACCGGACCTACGCCTTCGGCCACCTGATCTCCGACGTGCCGATCTCGTCCTTCGGGGGAGCGCAGGAGACGAACTACGCGAACGCCTTCAGCAACGCGCGCGCCGAGCTGTTCCGCGACGAGATCCGTTCGGCGCTGCTCACCTGGTAAAGCCCGGAACGCCCTGCAGAAAGAGAAGCCGGCCCTTGCGGGCCGGCTTCTTCGCTTTCGGCTGACGTGCCGATCAGGCGAGGTCGAAGCGGTCCAGGTTCATCACCTTGGTCCAGGCGGCGACGAAGTCCCGCACGAACTTCGGCTGCGAATCGCTCTCGGCGTAGACCTCGGCGAGCGCACGCAACTGCGAGTTGGAGCCGAACACGAGGTCGGCCACGGTGCCGGTCCACTTCAGCGCGCCGGTCTTGCGGCAGCGCCCTTCCAGCACGCCCTCGGTCGCCGACTTCTCCCACTTCGTGCTCATGTCGAGCAGGTTGACGAAGAAGTCGTTGCTCAGCGTCTCTGCGCGCTGCGTGAAGACACCGTGCTTCGCGCCGCCGGTGTTGGCACCGAGCACGCGCAGGCCGCCGACCAGCACCGTCATCTCGGGCGCGGTCAGCGTCAGCAGCTGGGCCTTGTCGACCAGCAGCTCGGCCGCGCGGCCCTCGAGGCCCTTGACCGCATAGTTGCGGAAGCCGTCGGCCCGCGGTTCGAGCACCGCGAAGGAATCGACGTCGGTCTGGTCCTGCGAGGCATCGGTGCGGCCCGGCGAGAAGGGCACGGTCACGTCGACACCGGCCTTCTTCGCGGCGGCTTCGACGGCCGCGCCACCGGCCAGCACGATCAGGTCGGCCAGCGAGATCTTCTTGCCGCCGGCCGCCGAGGCGTTGAACTCCTTCTGGATGCCCTCGAGCTTGGCCAGCACCTTCGACAGCTGGGCCGGGTTGTTGGCCGCCCACACCTTCTGCGGCGCGAGGCGGATGCGCGCGCCGTTGGCGCCGCCACGCTTGTCGCTGCCGCGGAAGGTCGAGGCCGAGGCCCAGGCGGTACCGACCAGGTCGGCGATCGACAGCCCGCTGGCCAGCACCTTGGCCTTCAGTGCCGCGACGTCGGCGTCGCCCACCAGCGGGTGGTCGACGGCGGGCACAGGGTCCTGCCAGATCAGCTCTTCCTTCGGCACCAGCTTGCCGAGGTAGCGCGCGCGCGGCCCCATGTCACGGTGCGTCAGCTTGAACCAGGCCCGCGCGAAGGCGTCGGCGAAGGCCGCCGGGTCCTTGTGGAAGCGGCGGCTGATCTTCTCGTAGGCCGGATCGAAGCGCAGCGAGAGGTCGGCCGTGGTCATCATCGGCGGCGACTTCTTCGACGGGTCGTGCGCGTCGGGGATCATGTGCTCGGGCTTGCAGTTCTTCGGGTGCCACTGGTGCGCGCCGGCGGGGCTCTTGCTCAGCTCCCACTCGTAGCCGAAGAGCATGTCGAAGTAGCCCATGTCCCACTTCGTCGGGTTGGGCTTCCACGCGCCTTCGATGCCGCTGGTGATGGTGTGCGCGCCCTTGCCGCTGCCGAACTTGTTGGTCCAGCCGAAGCCCTGCTCCTCGATCGCCGCGCCTTCGGGCTCGGGGCCGCAGTTGGAGTCGGGTGCGGCGCCGTGGGCCTTGCCGAAGGTGTGGCCGCCGGCGACCAGCGCGACGGTCTCCTCGTCGTTCATCGCCATGCGGCCGAAGGTCTCGCGCACGTCGCGGCCCGAGGCCACCGGGTCGGGATTGCCGTCCGGGCCCTGCGGGTTGACGTAGATCAGGCCCATCTGGACCGCGCCGAAGGGGTTGGCCAGCACGCGATCGCCGGAGTAGCGGCTGTTGGGCTCGTTGCTGGTGGCCAGCCACTTCATCTCCTGGCCCCAGTTGATGTCTTCCTCGGGCGCCCAGATGTCGGGCCGGCCGCCGGCGAAGCCGAAGGTCTTGAAGCCCATCGACTCGAGCGCGACGTTGCCGGCCAGCACCAGCAGGTCGGCCCAGGACAGCTTCTTGCCGTACTTCTGCTTGATCGGCCACAGCAGGCGGCGCGCCTTGTCAAGGTTGCCGTTGTCGGGCCAGCTGTTCAGCGGCGCGAAGCGCTGGTTGCCGGTGCCGGCGCCGCCGCGGCCGTCGGCGATGCGATAGGTGCCCGCGGCGTGCCAGGTCATGCGGATGAAGAGGCCGCCGTAGTGGCCCCAGTCGGCCGGCCACCAGTCCTGGGAGTCCGTCATCAGGGCATGGAGGTCCTTGACTACGGCGTCGAGGTCGAGGGTCTTGAACTCCTTGGCGTAGTCGAAGTCCGGGTCCATCGGGTCGGACTTCGAGGAATGCTGGTGCAGGATGCTCAGGTTGAGCTGGTTGGGCCACCAGTCACGGTTGCCGCGGCCGCCGGCGGCCATGGTGAGGGTGCTTGCCCCGCTGGAGAAAGGGCACTTCGCGTCATTCGACATGCTGGTCTCCTTGGACTGTCTTCGATGGAAAACGCCGACGCAGTCTAGGAGTCGCGCCGATGTCGATCAATGAAACCCTAGCAATCGCGCCTATAGCGGTCGGACACTCGCCGCGCCGGGCCGGTGACGGCCGCCGGGCTTCGCTACAGTGGGACCCAAAGCCCTCGACCGACCCAGGAGCCCCCATGGCCAAAGCCAAGACCGCCGCACCCGCCATCGACATCGGCATTCCGCCCAAGGAGCGTGCCGCGATCGCCAAGGGCCTGAACGCCCTGCTGGCCGACACCTACACGCTGTACCTGACGACACACAACTTTCACTGGAACGTCACCGGCCCGATGTTCAACACGCTGCACCTGATGTTCATGACCCAGTACACCGAGCTGTGGAATGCGGTGGACCCGATCGCCGAGCGCATCCGCGCCCTCGGCTTCCCGGCGGCCGGCAGCTACGCGCAGTTCGGCAAGCTGGGCTCGCTGAAGGACGCGCCGGCGGACCCGCCGAAGGCGCTGGACATGGTGCGCATCCTGGTCGAGGGCCACGAGGGCGTGGCCCGCACCGCGCGCGGCATCTTCCCGCTGGCCGACAAGGCGCGCGACGAGCCGACCGCCGACCTGCTGACCCAGCGCCTCGACGTCCACGAGAAGACCGCGTGGATGCTGCGCTCGCTGCTGGAAGCCTGACCGCCGGCGCCGCGGCCCATGCCGGGGCCGCGCTGGAGCCGTGCCGAGGGCGGGCGGATAATCCGGCCGCGTGAACCTCCCCGCCTGCCTGCCGGCCCCGCGGCTGGCGCTCTACCTGCAGCTGATCCGCTGGGATCGCCCGGCCGGCTGGCTGCTGCTGCTGTGGCCCACGCTGTCGGCGCTGTGGCTGGCGGCGGGCGGGTTCCCCGGCTGGCACCTGCTGGCGGTGTTCACGCTCGGCACCATCCTGATGCGCAGCGCCGGCTGCTGCATCAACGACGTGGCCGACCGCGAGTTCGACCGCCATGTCCAGCGCACCGCGGAGCGGCCGGTGACGCGCGGTGCCCTGCCGGCGCGCGAGGCGCTCGCGGTCGGCGCGGTGCTGGCCGGGCTGGCCTTCCTGCTCGTGCTGACCACCAACGCGACGACGGTCGCGCTGTCGGTGCCGGCGCTGGCGGTCGCGATCGCCTACCCCTATGCGAAACGCCTCGTCGCGATGCCGCAGGCGGTGCTCGGCGTGGCCTTCAGCTTCGGCATCCCGATGGCCTGGACCGCGGTCCATGGCGGTGCCGGCTGGGACGTGGCAGCGATCGCGGCCGCGGTGCCGGGCTGGGCCTGGGGCCTGGTGCTCGGCAACCTGTGCTGGGTGCTGGCCTACGACACCGAGTACGCGATGGTCGACCGCGACGACGACCTCAAGATCGGCATCCGCACCTCGGCGATCACGCTCGGCCGCTTCGACGTGGCGGCGGTGATGGGCTTCTACGGTGTCTACCTCGGCAGCTGGGGGCTGCTGGGCTTCGCCCACGGGCTGGGCAAGGCGTTCTCGGCCGGGCTCGCGGCGGCCGCGCTGCAGGCCCTGTGGCACTGGACGCTGATCCGCGACCGCAGCCGCGAAGGCTGCTTCCGCGCCTTCCGGCTCAACCACTGGATCGGTTTCGCGCTGTTCGCCGGCATCGCGGTCGACCTGGCGCGGCGCGGCTGACCGCGCGCCGACGCTTCAGGGATAGAGCCCGCGCTCCTCGCGCGCCGTGAGGATGCGCTCGCACGCCACCGCGAAGGTCGCGGTGCGCAGCGTCACCTTGTGGCGGTCGGCGGTGTCCCAGATCTTCTTCAGCGCGTCGACCATGATCTTGTCGAGCCGTACGTTGATCTCGTCCTCGCTCCAGAAGAAGCTGCTGAAGTCCTGCACCCACTCGAAGTAGCTGACGGTCACGCCGCCGGCGTTGCAGATCACGTCGGGCACGACGAGGATGCCGCGCTCGGCGAGGATGTCGTCGGCCTCGGGCACGGTCGGGCCGTTGGCGCCTTCGAGCACCAGCCGGGCGGTGACGCGGCGCGCGCGCTCGGCGCCGATCTGACCTTCGAGCGCCGCCGGGATCAGGATGTCGCAGGGCACGTCCCAGAAGGACTCGCCGTCTATCGCGTCGGCGCCCTTGAAGCCGCCGACGCCGCCGGTGGCCTTCACGTGCGGCATCAGCTCGGCGAGGTCGAAGCCGTCGGCATTGACGATCGTCCCGGTGTGGTCCTGCGCCGCGACGATCTTCGCGCCGGCCTGGGCGAACAGCTCGGCCGCCGCGCCGCCGACGTTGCCGAAGCCCTGCACCGCGACGCGCGCGCCGTCCAGCGGCAGGTGCAGCCGCCGCGCCGCCTCGCGCCCGGTGACGAAGACGCCGCGGCCGGTGGCCTTGACGCGGCCGAGCGAGCCGCCCAGGTGGATGGGCTTGCCCGTCACGACGCCGGTCGCGGTGGCGCCGGTGTTCTGCGAGTAGGTGTCCATCATCCACGCCATGATCTGGGCGTTGGTGTTGACGTCGGGCGCGGGGATGTCGCGCTGCGGGCCGATGACGATGCCGATCTCGCTGGTGTAGCGGCGCGTGAGCTTCTCCAGTTCCTTCAGCGACAGCAGCTTCGGGTCGACGCGGATGCCGCCCTTGGCGCCGCCATAGGGCAGGTTGACGGCGGCGCACTTGACCGTCATCCACGCGGCCAGCGCCATCACCTCCTCGAGCGTCACGTCGGGGTGGTAGCGCACGCCGCCCTTGCCGGGGCCGCGGCTCAGGTTGTGCTGGACGCGGAAGCCCTCGAAGTGGCGCACGGTGCCGTCGTCCATCTCGATCGGCACGTCGACGATCAGCGCGCGCTTGGGGTGCTTGAGCGTCTCGGCCCACTTGGCCAGCGGGCCGAGATAGGGGATCACGCGATCGACCTGCGACACATAGGTGCCCCAGGGGCTGGTCGGCGACGGGTTGACGTAGGACAGCGTCGAGTTCGAGGCTTCGTGCGTGGCGGTCATGCGGTTTCCTTGTGGGGTCCGGGAACGAGGGCCGCCGCGGGTCGCGCGGCCGTGCCGCACGCACTGTAGGCCGGGCCCGCACGCCGGTCACGCGAACTTCATGCAAGCTTTGCATGCCACCCCGGGCCGGGGTTCATGCCGCCGTGCCGGCGCTGCGCCTCAGCGCCCGAACTCGTCGCCCAGCTCCGTGGCGCGGCGCTGCGCCGCGCGGACCGCACGCACGATCGCCTCGCGCACGCCATCGGCCTGCATCGAGGCGAGCGCGGCGTAGGTCGTGCCGCCCTTCGACGTGACGCGCTCGCGCAGCGTCGCCGGCGGCTCGGGGCTCTGCTCGGCCAGCGCGGTGGCGCCCGAGAAGGTGGCGAGCGCGAGCGCCCGGCCCTGGTCTTCGCTCAGGCCCATGTCGCGCGCCGCGTCCATCAATGCCTCGATGAACAGGAAGACATAGGCCGGGCCCGAGCCCGACAGCGCGGTGACGGCATCGAGATCGGCCTCGCGCCCGACCCACAGCGTGGCACCGGTGGGGGCGAGCAGCGACTCGACCGTCGCGCGCTCGGCCGCGCCGACGCCGGGCCGCGCGTACAGCCCGGCGATGCCGCGGCCGATCAGCGCCGGCGTGTTGGGCATCGCGCGCACCACGCGCTCGCTGCCGGTGGCCGCGACGATCGCCTCGCTGCGGATGCCCGCCATCACGCTGAGCTGGGCCGCACCGCGCACATGGGCCGCGCAGGGCGCCGCAGCCTCCTTGAAGAGCTGCGGCTTGACGGCCCACACCACCAGGCCGGCCGCGGCGAGGCCCGGCCCGGCCTGCTCGGCGGCGGCGACGCCGAAGTCCCGCGACAGCTTCGCGCGCTGCTCGGCCCACGGCTCGACCACGAGGATGCGCTCGGCCGCGAAGCCGCTGCGCCGCAGGCCACCGATCAGCGCACCGGCCATGTTGCCGCCGCCGATGAAGGCGATCGGCGCTTGCGGAAGATCGTTCGCGTCGCTCATGCGGCGAGTCTATGCGCCGTCGTGGTCGATCCCTGCCAGCAGCGCCGCGTTGCCGCCCGCCGCCGCGGTGTTGACCGTCACCGTCTGCTCGGCGACGAAGCGCAGCAGGTACAGCGGCCCGCCGGCCTTCGGGCCGGTGCCGCTCAGCCCTTCGCCGCCGAAGGGCTGCACGCCGACCACCGCGCCGGTCATGTTGCGGTTGACGTAGACGTTGCCGACGCACGCCGCCGCGGCGATGCGCTGCGCGCGCGAGTCGATGCGCGTCTGCACGCCGAGCGTGAGCCCGTATCCGAGCGCGTTGACCTGCGCGACCAGCGCGTCGACATCGGGCGCCGCCGTGCCCGGCCCCCAGCGCACGACCTGCAGCACCGGACCGAAGACCTCGTGCTTCAGGTCGGCGACCGGGCCGATCTCGTAGGCCACCGGCGCGATGTAGTGCCCCGCAAGGCCCTCGGGCGCGCTGCGCCGCGCGACGCGCTTCGCCTCGCGTTCGAGCCGCTCGACGTGGCCCGCGATGCCGGCCTGCGCCTCGGCGTCGATCACCGGGCCGACGTCGGTCGCATAGTCGCCCGGGTCGCCGAGCGCGAGCTCCTGCATCGCGCCGGCCAGCATCGCCAGCACGCCCTCGGCCACGCCTTCGTGCACGCACAGCAGCCGCAGCGCCGAGCAGCGCTGACCGGCCGAACGGAAGGCGCTCTGCACGACCGCGTCCACCACCTGCTCGGGCAGCGCCGAGCTGTCGACGATCATCGCGTTGAGGCCGCCGGTCTCGGCGATCAGCGGGACGATCGGCCCGTCCTTCGCGGCCAGCGCACGCTGGATGTGCTTCGCCACCGCGGTCGATCCGGTGAAGCACACGCCGGCGACGTGCGGGTGCGCGACCAGCCTCGCGCCGACCGTCTCGCCGGGGCCGTGCAGCAGCAGCAGCGCGTCGCGCGGCACGCCGAGCTCGTGCAGCAGCCGCACGAAGGCCGCGGCCACCGCGGGCGTCTGCTCGGCCGGCTTGGCGGCCACCGTGTTGCCGGCCACCAGCGCGGCGACCACCTGGCCGGCGAAGATCGAGAGCGGGAAGTTCCACGGGCTGATGCAGACGAACACGCCGCGGCCGTGCAGGTGCAGCGTGTTCGACTCGCCGGTCGGGCCGGGCAGCTCGCGGGGTGCGAGCTGCTCGCGTGCCTGCTGCGCGTAGTAGCGGCAGAAGTCGATCGCCTCGCGGACCTCGGCCACGCCGTCGCCGAGCGTCTTGTGCGCCTCCTGGACGAGCAGGCCGCACCAGGCCGGCAGCTCGGATTCGAGCCGGTCGGCCGCGCGCTCCAGCACGGCCGCGCGCTCGGCCACCGGCACCGCGTTCCACGCCGGCTGCGCGGCGTACAGGCGCTGCATCGCGGCGTCGAGCTCGCGCGTCGCCGTCTCGGGCACCTCGGGCACGGTGGTCTGCGCCACGGCGTCGAGCAGCGGCTGGCGCTCGGCGGTGATCGCGAGGTCGATGCCGGCCGCGTTGCGCCGCGCGGCGCCGAACAGCGCGCGCGGCGCGGGCTGGCCCGGCCCGGTGGCGGCGTGCAGCGGCGACGCGAGCAGCGCCTCGACATCGACCGCCGGGTCGGCGAGCTGGTGCACGAAGGACGAGTTGGCGCCGTTCTCCAGCAGCCGGCGCACCAGGTAGGCGAGCAGGTCGCGGTGCTCGCCGATCGGCGCATAGATGCGCAGCGGCGGCGCGTCGGGCATCGCGAGCAGCTCGCGGTAGACCGCCGACCCCATGCCGTGCAGCCGCTGCAGCTCGAACGCGGCGCCCCGCGCCCGCGCCATCTGCACGATCGCGGCGATCGTGCCGGCGTTGTGCGTCGCGAACTGCGGGTAGATCACCGCCGCCTCGTCGAGCAGCGCACGCGCACAGGCGAGGTAGGAGATGTCGGTGTGTTGCTTGTGCGTGAACACCGGGTAGCCGGCGAGCCCCAGCTCCTGCGCACGCTTGACCTCGCCGTCCCAGTAGGCACCCTTGACCAGCCGCACCATGAAGCGCAGGCCGTGGGCGCGGGCGATGCGCGCGGCCTCGTGCACACACTCCACTGCGCGCGTCTGGTAGGCCTGCACCGCGAGGCCGAAGCCGCGCCAGCGCGGGTGCAGGGCCGCGACATGCGCGGCCGCCACGTCCAGCAGGTCGAGCGAGAGCTCGAGGCGCTCGCTTTCCTCGGCGTCGATCGTCAGGTTGAGGTCGGCGTGCGCGGCGTCGTCGATCAGTTGCAGCACGCGCGGCAGCAGCTCTTTGAGGACGCGCGCGCGCTGCGCCTCCTCGTAGCGCGGGAACAGCGCCGACAGCTTGATCGAGATCCCGTCGCGCCGCTCGGGACCGAGACCGTCGGCCGACGCGCCGATCGCCGCGATCGCCGCCCGGTAGGAGGCGAAGTAGCGCCGCGCGTCGGCGTCGGTGCGCGCGCCCTCGCCGAGCATGTCGAAGCTGAAGCGCAATGCGGCGTGCTCGCGGCGCTGCGCGGCGGCCTCGGCGAGCGCCTCGCCGATGCGCTGGCCGAGCACGAACTGCCGGCCGAGCAGCTGGATCGCGCGCACCGTCGCCGCGACCACGGTCTGCGCGCCCAGCCGCTGCAGCAGCCCGGGCGGGTCGTCGCCCTCCGGCAGGAAGCGCTTGGACAAAGCGATCGCGCTGGCCGACAGGCTGGCGAGCATCTTGTGCGGCCCGTCGGCATCGGCATCGAAGGCCGCGCGGCCGAGCTGGTCGGCCGTCAGCGCGATCGCGGTGTCGGCATCGGGCACGCGCAGCAGCGCCTCGGCCAGCCGCATCAGCGCCAGCCCCTCGGCGCTCGAGATCGGGTACTCGCGCAGCAGCGATTCGAGCGCCCAGAACGGCGCCGGCGCGTCGCGCACCGCCTGCACCCAGGGCCGGGCGGCGGCCGCCGCGGCAGACCAGTCGAGCGCGCCGTCGAGCGCGCGCAGGCGCTGCGCGACGACGGTCGCCTCGTCGCGCAGCGGCGAGGGCAGGCGGGCAGGAGGCAGGGACGGGGCCATGGCAAGGATCCTGTGTTTTCGGTTAGCGTATGCCCAATCTCGCCCAATGATTCGCCAAGAACATGGCTTCACGTAGCAGGAAATCCGGTCCACGGGCCGCCGCCGAAGCACCGCCGCGCGCCATCGAAGGGCTGGACCGCACCGACCAGCGCATCCTGCGCACGCTGCAGGCCGAGGGCCGCATCACCAACCTCGAGCTCGCGCAGCGCGTGCACCTCTCGCCCACCGCCGCGCTGGAGCGCGTCAAGCGCCTGACGCGCGAGGGGGTCATCCTCGGCTACACGGCGCGGCTCGACCCGGCGCGCCTCGGCGCCGGGCTGCTGGTGTTCATCGAGGTGATGCTCGACCGCACCGCGCCGGACGTGATGGCGAGCTTCAAGGCGGCGGTGCAGGCGCGCCCGGAGATCCTCGAATGCCATCTCGTGGCGGGCGGCTTCGACTACCTGATCAAGACCCGCGTCGCCGACATGACGGCCTACCGCGAGATGCTCGCCAGCGTGATCTGGGGCCTGCCCGGCGTGCGCGAGACGCGCACCTATGCGGTGATGGAGGAGGTGAAGAACACGAGCGCCCTGCCCCTCTGAAGGGCACTCGATGTCGCGCGCGCGACAACCGTGCATCGCGCACCGCGGCGGCCTAGGTGATTCCCGCTGTTGCGGCGCAACAGCGCTGCCTACAGTGCAGATCCGCTGCCCGATGCCCTGCATGAGCGACTTCATCCTCGAGACCCGCGACCTGACGAAGGAGTTCAAGGGCTTCACCGCCGTGGACCGCGTGAACCTGCAGGTGCGGCGCGGCCATATCCACGCGCTGATCGGGCCCAACGGCGCCGGCAAGACCACCTGCTTCAACCTGCTGACGAAGTTCCTGGTGCCCACGCGCGGCAGCATCCACTTCGACGGCCACGACATCACCGGCGAGCGCCCGGCGCAGATCGCCCGGCGCGGCGTGATCCGATCGTTCCAGATCTCGGCGGTGTTCCCTCATCTCACGGTGCTGGAGAACGTGCGCATCGGCCTGCAGCGCTTCACCGGCACCTCCTTCCACTTCTGGAAGGGGCTGTCGGGCCTGCGCACGCTCGACGCGCGCGTGCTCGAGCTGCTCGAACTCGTGGACCTGCGCGAGATGGCACACGCGAAGGCCGCCGACCTGCCCTACGGCCGCAAGCGCGCGCTGGAGATCGCCACGACGATGGCGATGCAGCCGGCGCTGATGCTGCTCGACGAACCAACCCAGGGCATGGGCCACGAGGACGTGGAGCGCGTCACGGCGCTGATCAAGCGCGCGGCGGAGGGCCGCACCGTGCTGATGGTCGAGCACAACATGCGCGTGGTCGCGCGCATCGCCGACCGCATCACCGTGCTGGCGCGCGGCGCGGTGCTGGCCGAGGGCGACTACGCGAGCGTCTCGCGCCACCCGGCGGTGCTGGAGGCCTACATGGGCACCGAAGCCACCGAGCTGCAGGGAGCCCATTGATGGAGCCGCCGGCGCTGGAGATCCGCGGCCTGCAGGCCTGGTACGGCGAGAGCCACATCCTGCACGGCATCGACCTCAGCGTGGCGCGCGGCCAGGTCGTCACGCTGCTCGGGCGCAACGGCGCCGGGCGCAGCACCACGCTGCGCGCGATCATGGGCCTGACCGGCAGCCGCAGCGGCTCGATCAAGGTCCACGGCCAGGAGACGATCGGCCTGCCGACGCACCGCATCGCCCACCTCGGCGTCGGCTACTGCCCGGAGGAGCGCGGCATCTTCGCGTCGCTGTCGGCCGAGGAGAACCTGCGCCTGCCGCCGCCGCTGAAGGCCGCGCGCGGCAAGGCGATGAGCGAGGAGCAGATCTACGCGATGTTCCCCAACCTCGCCGAGCGCAAGGCCAGCCAGGGCACGCGGCTGTCGGGCGGCGAGCAGCAGATGCTGGCGGTCGCGCGCATCCTGCGCACCGGCGCCGACCTGCTGCTGCTCGACGAGATCTCCGAGGGCCTGGCGCCGGTGATCGTGCAGGCGCTCGCGCGCACGATCACCGCGCTGAAGGCCCAGGGTTTCACGATCGTGATGGTGGAGCAGAACTTCCGCTTCGCCGCGCCGCTGGCCGACCACTTCTGCGTCATCGAGCATGGCCACGTGGTCGAGTCCTTCCCGAAGTCCGAGCTCGGCGCCAAACAGGCGGTGCTCGACGAACTGCTCAGCGTCTGACCGGACGCCTCATCCACCAAGGAGAACCGCATGCTGCACCCGTTCAAGCCCGTCGTCCTCGCCGCTGCCGCCGCCTGCGCCCTGGCCGGCACGGCCCAGGCCCAGGTGTCGGGCGACGTCGTCAAGATCGGCATCATCACCGACATGTCCGGCCTGTACGCCGATCTCGACGGCGCCGGCGGCGTCGAGGCGATCAAGATGGCGGTCGCCGACATGAAGGGCCTGGCGGCCGGCAAGAAGATCGAGGTCCTCTACGCCGACCACCAGAACAAGGCCGACGTCGCCGCCAGCAAGGCCCGCGAGTGGTTCGACACCCAGGGCCTGGACCTGCTGATCGGCGGCACCAACTCGGGCGCCGCGCTGGCGATGGCGAAGATCGCCGCCGAGAAGAAGAAGCCCTACGTCGTGATCGGCGCCGGCTCGGCGCGCCTAACCAACGAGGACTGCACGCCCTACTCGATCCACTACGCCTACGACACGGTGGCACTGGCCAATGGGACCGGCGCGGCCGTCACGAAGGCGGGCGGCAAGACCTGGTACTTCCTGACCGCCGACTACGCCTTCGGCCAGTCGCTGCAGAGCGACACGACCACGGTGGTCAGCAAGGCCGGCGGCCAGGTGCTCGGCAGCGTCAAGCACCCGCTGTCGGCCAGCGACTTCAGCTCCTTCCTGCTGCAGGCGCAGTCGAGCAAGGCGCAGATCCTCGGCCTGGCCAACGCCGGCGGCGACACGATCAACGCGATCAAGGCGGCCAACGAGTTCGGCATCACCAAGAGCATGAAGCTCGCCGGCCTGCTGATGTTCATCAACGACATCCACTCGCTCGGCCTGCCCGCGACCCAGGGCATGTACATGACCGACAGCTGGTACTGGAACCAGAGCCCCGAGGCGCGCGCCTGGAGCCGGCGCTTCTTCGAGAAGATGAAGCGCATGCCCTCGTCGCTGCAGGCCGCCGACTACTCGGCGACGATGCACTTCCTGAAGGCCGTCGAGGCGACCAAGACCGACGACGCCGACAAGGTCATGGCGCACATGAAGGCCACGCCGGTCAACGACTTCTACAAGAAGGGCACGATCCGCGCCGACGGCCGCGGCGTGCACGACATGGTGCTGCTGCAGGTCAAGTCGCCGGCGGAATCGACCGAGCCCTGGGACTACTTCAAGGTCGTGCAGCGCATCCCGGGCGACGAGGCCTTCACCAAGCTGGCCGACAGCAAGTGCCCGCTGGTCAAGAAGTGAACCGAGCCCCCACGCTTGCCGCTGCGCGGCTGCGCTCCCCCCCGAGGGGGCGCGGCCGGGCTTGGGGCGGCCCGGCGCCCGGCCAGCCGGCGGGGTTCCAATGACGGAGATCTTCGGCATCCCGTTGCCCGCGCTGCTCGGGCAGCTGCTGCTGGGCCTGGTGAACGGCTCGTTCTACGCGATGCTCTCGCTGGGCCTGGCGGTGATCTTCGGCATGCTGAACATCATCAATTTCGCGCACGGCGCGCTGTACATGATGGGCGCCTTCCTCGCCTGGATGGGGCTGGAGTACCTGGGGCTCAACTACTGGGCCATGCTGCTGCTCGCGCCGCTGGTCGTCGGCGTGCTCGGCATCGCGATCGAGCGGCTGCTGCTGCAGTGGCTCTACAAGCTCGACCACCTCTACGGTCTGCTGCTGACCTTCGGCATCACGCTGGTCGTCGAAGGGGTGTTCCGCAGCTTCTACGGCGTCTCGGGCCAGCCCTACCCGGTGCCCGAGGCGCTGCAGGGCGCGACCAACCTGGGCTTCATGATCCTGCCGAACTACCGCGCCTGGGTGGTCGTCGCCTCGGTGGTGGTGTGCCTGGCGGTGTGGGCGCTGATCGAGAAGACCTCGCTCGGCGCCACGCTGCGCGCCGGCACCGAGAACCCTCGGCTGGTGCAGGCCTTCGGCATCAACGTCCCGCGCATGATCACCCTGACCTATGCCGGCGGGGTGGCGCTGGCGGCCTTTGCCGGCGTGCTGGCCGCGCCAATCCTGCAGGTGTCGCCGCTGATGGGCAGCAACCTGATCATCGTCGTGTTCGCGGTGGTCGTGATCGGCGGCATGGGCTCGATCCTCGGCTCCATCCTCACCGGCCTGGGGCTGGGTGTGGTCGAGGGCCTGACCAAGGTGTTCTACCCGGAGGCGTCGAGCACCGTGGTGTTCGTCGTCATGGCCATCGTGCTGCTGGTGCGGCCGGCCGGTCTGTTCGGCAAAGAGAAATGACGACGCCTGCCGCCGCGAGATCGCCGCTGATCGGCTACGCCGCCTTGTTCCTGGTGATCGCGCTGCTGCCGGCGCTCGGCGCCTACCCGATCTTCGTGATGAAGGTGCTGTGCTACGCGCTGTTCGCCTGCGCCTTCAACCTGCTGATCGGCTTCACCGGGCTGTTGAGCTTCGGCCACGCGGCCTTCCTCGGGCTGGCGGCCTACGCCTGCGGCCATGCGCTGAAGGTCTGGGGCTTCGCGACGCCGCTGGGCCTGCTGTTCGGCACCGCGGCGGCGGCCGTGGCGGGCCTGGCCTTCGGCTGGCTGGCGATCCGCCGCAGCGGCATCTACTTCTCGATGATCACGCTGGCGCTCGCGCAGATGCTGTACTTCGTGTTCCTGCAGGCGCCCTTCACCGGCGGCGAGGACGGGCTGCAGTCGGTGCCGCGCGGGCACTTCCTCGGCCTGGACCTGGGCTCGGACCTGGTGCTGTACCACGTGGTGCTGGCGATCTTCATCGCGGCGTTCTGGCTGATCTACCGCACCGTGCACTCGCCCTTCGGCCAGGTGCTGACCTCGATCCGCGAGAACGAGGCGCGAGCGGTGTCGCTGGGCTACGACGTCGAGCGCTTCAAGCTGGTGGCCTTCGTGCTGTCGGCGGCGCTGGCCGGCCTGGCCGGCGCGACGAAGACGCTGGTGCTGGGCTTCGCGACGCTGACCGACGCGGTCTGGACGACCTCGGGCGCGGTGATCCTGATGACGCTCGTCGGCGGCATGGGGACGATGGTCGGGCCGATCGTCGGCGCGCTGGTGATCGTGACGCTGGAGAACAAGATCGGCGATGCCGGCCGCTGGCTGGCCGAGACGACCGGCATCGGCTGGTTCAACGGCCTCGGCGAGTCGGTGACGCTGGTCACCGGGCTGATCTTCATCGTCTGCGTGCTGGCCTTCCGCCGCGGCCTGGTCGGCGAGCTCGCGCACCTGCTCGAGCGTCGCCGACCGGGCGGCGGCGGGGCTCCCTAGCCGCGCGCGCCGAAGATCGCGGTGCCGACACGCACGATCGTCGCGCCCTCGAGAATCGCCGCCTCCAGGTCGGCGCTCATGCCCATCGACAACGTGTCGAGCGCCAGGCCCTCGGCGCGCAGCGCCTCGAAGCGCTCGCGCAGCGCCCGGTGCGGCCGGCGCTGCGCGTCGAGGTCGCCCGCGGGCTCGGGAATGGCCATCAGGCCGCGCAGCCGCAGCCGGGGCAGGGCGGCCACGGCATGCGCCAGCGCCGGCAGCTCGGCGGGCGAGACCCCGCTCTTGCTCGCTTCGCCGCTGATGTTGACCTGCACGCACACCTGCAGCGGCGGCAGCGAGGCCGGGCGCTGCGCCGACAGCCGCTCGGCCAGCTTGAGCCGGTCGATGCCGTGGACCCAGTCGAAGGCCTCGGCCACCGCGCGGGTCTTGTTGCTCTGCAAGGGCCCGATCAGGTGCCATTCGAGCGCGGCGCGGCGGTCGGCCAGCGCGGCGATCTTGTCCAGCGCCTCCTGCACGTAGTTCTCGCCGAAGCGCGTCTGGCCGGCGTCCAGCGCCTCGCGCACCGCCGCGGGGCGCTGCGTCTTGCTGACCGCCAGCAGCGTGACGCTTGACACGGGACGCCTCGCCGCGTCGCACGCGCGAGCGATGCGCGCACTGACTTCTTGTATGTTGTCAACGATCATCGCCATAATCGATCGAACCTTTCGCACCCCTCGCGGGCCGCGCCGTCGTCCCCTCCCCGAAGCCCATGGACATCACCCAACTGCTGGCGTTCTCGGTCAAGAACAAGGCCTCGGACCTGCACCTGTCGGCCGGCCTGCCGCCGATGATCCGCGTCCACGGGGACGTGCGCCGCATCAACGTGGACCCGCTGGACCACAAGAGCGTGCACGACATGGTGTACGACATCATGAACGATGCGCAGCGCAAGGCCTACGAGGAGTCGCTCGAATGCGACTTCTCGTTCGAGATCCAGGGCCTGGCGCGCTTCCGCGTCAACGCCTTCAACCAGAACCGCGGCGCCGGCGCGGTGTTCCGGACCATCCCGAGCAAGATCCTCTCGCTCGAACAGCTGGCCGCGCCGAAGATCTTCGCCGAGCTCGCGCTCAAGCCGCGCGGCCTGGTGCTGGTGACCGGACCGACCGGCTCCGGCAAGTCCACCACGCTGGCGGCGATGGTGAACCACCTCAACGAGACCGAGTACGGCCACATCCTGACCGTCGAGGACCCGATCGAGTTCGTGCACGACTCCAAGCGCTGCCTGATCAACCAGCGCGAGGTCGGCCCGCACACGCTGTCCTTCAGCAACGCGCTGCGCTCGGCGCTGCGCGAGGACCCGGACTGCATCCTGGTCGGCGAGATGCGCGACCTGGAGACGATCCGCCTGGCGCTGACCGCCGCCGAGACCGGCCACCTGGTGTTCGGCACGCTGCACACCAGCAGCGCCGCGAAGACCATCGACCGCGTCATCGACGTCTTCCCGGCCGCCGAGAAGGACATGGTGCGCGCGATGCTGTCGGAGTCGCTGATCGGCGTGATCTCGCAGACGCTGTGCAAGCTGAAAGACGGCAGCGGCCGCGTCGCCGCGCACGAGATCATGCTGGGCACGCCGGCCATCCGCAACCTGATCCGCGAGGCCAAGGTGGCGCAGATGTACAGCTCGATCCAGACCGGCAACTCGGTGGGCATGCAGACCCTGGACCAGAACCTCGCCGACCTGGTGCGCCGCAACCTGATCACGCCCGCCGAGGCGCGCGGGCGCGCCAAGACGCCCGAGAACTTCCCGGGCTGAGGCCGTCGGTCCGTGAAGAAGCTGCTCGGTCGGCTGGCATCCGGTGCCCGGCGGGCCGCGAACCCCGCGGCGCCCGACGACGCGGCCTTCTTCACGACGCGCTTCGACGAAGCCGACCTGCCCGGCGCGGCGGTGGACTGGGCGGACCGCGCGGCGGCCATCGGCGCCGAGCCGATCGACCGCAGCCGAGGCCTGGCGCTGTTCTGCGCCGCCTGGGAACGCGACCACCACGCGATCCGCCTGGCGCCCGAGGAGGTCGAGCGCCTCGCGGCACGCTTTTCCTTCGTGTCGGTGCCGGCGGCGCGCGACGTGATCCGCCAGGACGAGCGCGGCGCCTACCTGCTGTGGGTGCTGGAGGGCACGCTGGCCGTCGAGCGCGTGCAGCCCTGGGGCGGCCGCGCGCGGCTGGCCGAGGCGCGCGCCGGCGATGTGCTGGGCGAGATGGCCCTGCTCGACGCCGGCGGGCGCTTCTCGACCTGCGCCACGCTGCAGCCCTGCGTGCTGGCGGTGCTCGACGCCGCCGGCCTGGAAGAACTGATGCTCACCGAGCCGCGGCTGGCCGCCACGCTGCTCGCGTCGCTGGCGCGACGTTTGTCCTTGCGGCTGCGGCAGGTCAGCGCCAGACTGTCGGCCTTGCTGGCCGGCAGCTGACCGGCCGGCCCACGCGAACGGGAGTCCCTCATGGAACGCGACCAGGCGTCGAAATTCATCAATGACCTGCTCAAGCTGCTGGTCGCCCGCAACGGCTCGGACCTGTTCCTGACCGCCGAATTCCCGCCGGCGGTCAAGGTCGACGGGCGCATCACCAAGGTCTCGCCGCAGCCGCTGACGCCGCAGCACACGCTGGTGCTGGCACGCGCGATCATGAACGACAAGCAGGCGGCGGAGTTCGAGCGCACCAAGGAGTGCAACTTCGCGATCGCGCCGACCGGCATCGGGCGCTTCCGCGTCAACGCCTTCGTGCAGCAGGGCAGCGTCGGGCTCGTGATGCGGACGATCCCGCAGACCATCCCAACGATCGACAGCCTGGGCCTGCCGCAGATCCTGAAGGACGTGTCGATGACCAAGCGCGGCCTGACGATCTTCGTCGGCGCCACCGGATCGGGCAAGAGCACCTCGCTGGCGGCGATGGTGGACTTCCGCAACGAGAACAGCTACGGCCACATCATCACGGTCGAGGACCCGGTCGAGTTCGTCCACCCGCACAAGAACTGCATCGTGACGCAGCGCGAGGTCGGCATCGACACCGACGACTGGGGCATCGCGCTGAAGAACACGCTGCGCCAGGCGCCCGACGTCATCCTGATGGGCGAGATCCGAGACCGCGAGACCATGGAGCACGCGGTCGCCTTCGCCGAGACCGGCCACCTGTGCCTCGCCACGCTGCACGCCAACAGCGCCAACCAGGCGCTCGACCGCATCATCAACTTCTTCCCCGAGGAGCGCCGGCCGCAGCTGCTGATGGATCTGTCGCTGAACCTCAAGGCGCTGGTGTCGCAACGCCTGCTGCCGCGCCAGGAGGGCAAGGGCCGGGTCGCGGCGGTCGAGATCCTGATCAACTCGCCGTTGATCTCCGACCTGATCTTCAAGGGCGAGGTCGGCGAGATCAAGGAGATCATGAAGCGCTCGCGGGAGCTCGGCATGCAGACCTTCGACCAGAGCCTGTTCGACCTCTACGAAGGCCAGCAGGTCACCTACGAGGACGCGCTGCGCAACGCCGACTCGGTCAACGACCTGCGGCTGCAGATCAAGCTCAACAGCAACCGGGCGCGCAACGCGGATCTGACCGCCGGCACCGAGCACATGAGCATCGTTTAGGCGATCATTCGCCCCGTTCTCACGGCCTCTCGTCGAGAGGCCGTTTTCGTTTGCGGAGACCTTCGATGAGCAGCAAGACCTACGAACCGACCCCGTCGCGCCGCGTCGCCTTCCTCGGCCTGGGCGTGATGGGCCATCCGATGGCCGGCCACCTGGCACGCGCCGGCCACCAGGTGACCGTCTACAACCGCACCTTCGCCAAGGCCGAGGCCTGGGTCAAGGAATATGGCGGCGGCGCCGCGCCGACGCCGAAGGCCGCCGCGGCCGGCGCCGAGATCGTGTTCGCCTGCGTCGGCAACGACGCCGACCTGCGCGCCGTCACGCTCGGCGCCGACGGCGCCTTCCAGGCCATGGCCCCCGGCGCGGTCTTCGTCGACCACACCACCGCGTCGGCCGACATCGCGCGCGAGCTCGACGCCGCGGCCCGCGAGCGCGGCCTGGCCTTCATCGACGCGCCGGTCTCGGGCGGCAACCTCGGCGCGATCAATGGCGCGCTGACCGTGATGTGCGGCGGCGACGCCGAGGCCTTCGCGCGGATCCAGCCGGTCGCGATGGCGTTCTCCAAGGCCGTCACGCTGCTCGGGCCGGCCGGCTCGGGCCAGCTCGCGAAGATGGTCAACCAGATCTGCATCGCCGGCCTCGTGCAGGGCCTGTCGGAGGCGATCGCCTTCGGCCAGAAGGCCGGGCTGGACATGAAGGCGGTGCTCGGCGTGATTGGCAAGGGCGCGGCGCAGAGCTGGCAGATGGACAACCGCGGGCCGACGATGATCGACGACAAGTTCGACTTCGGCTTCGCGGTCGACTGGATGCGCAAGGATCTCGGCCTGTGCCTCGAGGAGGCCAAGCGCAACGGCGCCCGGCTGCCGGTCACCGCGCTGGTCGACCAGTTCTACGCCGACGTGCAGGCCGCCGGCGGCCACCGGCTCGACACCTCGAGCCTGATCAAGCGGCTGCGCTGAGGCGTCGGGCGAGGGGCGCCGACACCGCGGAGCGCACGCCCTGAGCCTCAGCTCTTCGGCGGTGCGGTGCGTGCGAGCTCCTCCTCGCTGATCACCTCGAAGGCGCGCACGACCTTGCGCACGCCGGCGACGCCGCGCGCGATGTCGACGGCGCGGGTCGCCTCGCGCTCGGTGACGCGACCCATCAGGTAGACCACGCCGCGCTCGGTGACGACCTTGAAGGCGTTGGCGAACAGGTCGCGCGCATCGACATAGCTCGCCTTGACCTTGCTGGTGATCAGCGTGTCGTTCGAGCGGTCGCCGAGGGTGCTGTTCGGGCCGACGACGAGCTCGTTGAGGACGCCCTTGACGTTCTCCATCGCCGCGAGCCTGGCCTCGATCGCCGCCTTGTCGGCCTCGGACGGCACTTCGCCGGTCAGCAGCAGCACGCGGTTGTAGCTGGTGACGTTGACATGCGCCCGCTCGCCGACGACCTCGCGGATGCGCGGCAGTGCCTTGATCTCGAAGCCCTGGTCCTCGACCACGGTGCCGGACGTCCGGCGGTCGGTGGCGACGAGAGCGCCGCCGGCGGCGGCGCCGACGATCAGCGGCGCACAGGCGCTCAGGCCGCCGGCGAGGGCGGCGCCGGCCAGCACGGCGGCAGCGAGGCGGGCGGGGCGGAAGGCTTGCTTCATGCGGGGTCCTGTTCTCCGAGCAGCTGGGCATCGACGGCATCGCACAACGCGTGGATGGCCAGCAGGTGCACCTCGTGGATGCGGGCGTCGCGCTCGTGCGGCACGCACAGCAGCACGTCGGTTTCGGTGAGTCGCGGCGCCAGCGCGCCGCCGCCGTGGCCGGTGAAGGCGATCACGGTCATGTCCTTGTCGTGGGCGGCGTCCACCGCCGCCAGCACGTTGGCCGACTGGCCCTGGCTGCTGAACACCAGCAGCACGTCGCCCGGATTGCCGATCGCCTGCACCTGCTTGGCGAACACCGCGGCGTAGCCATGCTGGTGGCCCAGCGCGGTCAGCACGGCGCTGTCGCCGGTCAGGCCGATCGCAGCGAGGCCAGGGCGGTCGCGCTCGTAGCGACCGACGAACTGGGTGACGGCATGCTGGGCGCTGCAGGCGGCGCTGCCGTTGCCGCAGGCCAGCAGCTTGCCGCCGGCGGTGAGGCAGCCCAGCACGGCCTGCACGGCGTCGGCGATCGGCTTGGCGAGCAATTCGGCGGACTGGTTCAGCAGGTCGGCGCTGTCGAAGAAATGGCGCTGGAGGCGTTGTTCGAGCATGGCCATCACTATAGGACACGGGCTACGACGGCCGGGTTCCCTGTCGTGACACGACAGTGACCGCTCGCTACGAAGCGTCGAAGGCGCCGCGCAGCCATTCGAGCCGCTCGCCGTCGATCGCCACCACGTCGAAGCGGCAGGGCGGCGGCGCGGCCAGCCGGTGCAGGTAATGCTGCGCTGCGAGAACGAGGCTGCGCCGCTTGGCGGCCGACACCGAGGCCGCCGCGCCACCGTGGGCCGCGCCGGCACGGCGGCGCACCTCGACGAAGACCAGCGTGCCGTCGCGCTCGCGCAGGATCAGGTCGATCTCGCCACCGCGGGCGCGCGGGCCGGCGGCGACTCGATAATTGCGTTCCACCAGCTTCAGGCCGGCGCGCAGCAGGTACGCGAGCGCGCGGTCCTCTCCCTCGTCGCCCCGGGCCTTGGTCGTGAGCACGGACACCTCGTCGTCGAACGCAGCGCTGATCCGCCGGGCCGCCGAGGCCGCCGCGGGTGCGCAGCAGTATCCCAAAGGCACGCTCTACGTCGTCGCCACGCCGATCGGCAACC
>CAYLKR010000013.1:21574-26600 GCA_964384225.1 uncultured Methylibium sp. | reverse complement strand
CGCGCGCCGTGGATCAGCGCGCAGTCGCCGGCCACGCTGCCGAGCACCGCGCAGAAGCGCGCCAGCGCCCGCCGGGCGTAGACGTCGTGGCCGTCGAGCGCGGCCTCGACGATGCGCGCCGGCTCGCGCAGTTCCACGTGCGGGTCGAGCGCCGCGGCGAGGTCGCTGCCCGCACGCAGGGCGGCGTCGATGTGCGACAGCCCGGCGCCGGACAGCAGCCTTTCGTTGGAGACGCGGCTGTGGCGCGCGCCGAGCCAGCGGGCGATCAGATGCTCCTCGTCGCCGAGCGGCGCGAAGCTGACGTGGCCGCCTTCGGTCTCCATAACCTGCCACCGGCCCTGCGGATCGCCGGTCAGCAGCGCGACGCCGAGCCCGGTGCCGGGGCCAAGCACCGAGACGGGCAGCCGCAGCGGCTGGGCCGGGTCGCCGTGCAGGCTGACGGTGTCGTCGGCGGTCAGCGCCGGCACGGCATGGGCCACCGCGCCGAAATCGTTCATCAGCAGCACCGCGTCGAGCTTCAGCACCCGCGCGATCTCGGCCTTGCTGAAGGACCAGGCGCGGTTGGTCAGGCGGATCTCGTCGCCGCCGACCGGCGATGCGACGGCGATCGCGGCGGAGGTCGGTGCCTCCCCGACCTTCGCGAGGAAGTGCTCGACGGCGTGCGGCAGGCTCGCGAAGTCGTCGGTGCCGAGCGAGGTCCGTGCATGCAGCACCGGCTCGGGCCGCGACAGGTCGGTCAGCGCGAAGCGGGCATTGGTGCCACCGATGTCGGCGACCAGCGCGAGGCTCATGTCGCGCTCCCGCCCGACAGCACCGACGATGCGCCTTCCTCGGCCGAGCCGACGGTCGATCGCATCACCGCGAACAGCTCGCGGCCGCAGCCTTCGGCATGGCCGGCGAGGTCGAACGCGGCGGCGGGGCGTGCGGCCAGTGCCGCGTCGTCGACGAGCACGTCCAGCGTGCCGACCTCGGCGTCGATGCGGATCGGATCGCCGTCGCGTACCCGGGCGAGCGCGCCGCCGCAGACGGCCTCCGGCGTCAGGTGGATCGCCGCCAGCACCTTGCCGGAGGCCCCGGACATGCGGCCGTCGGTCAGCAGCGCGATGCGCTGGCCGCGGTCCTGCAGCACGCCGAGCGCCGGCGTGAGCTTGTGCAGCTCGGGCATGCCGTTCGCGCGCGGCCCCTGTGCCCGCACGACGGCCACGAAGTCGCCGCCCAGCCGGCCGGCGTCGAAAGCCTCGAGCAGCGCGTCCTGCGAATCGAAGATCCGCGCCGGCGCCTCGATGCGCCGATGCTCGGGTCGCACCGCCGACACCTTGACGATCGCACGGCCGAGGTTGCCGCTCAGCCGGCGCAGGCCGCCTTCGCGGTCGAAAGGCTGGGCCAGCGGCCGCAGCACCGTCAGGTCGTGCGAGCGTTCGGGCGCCGGCCGCCAGTGCAGCCGCTCGCCGTCGAGCCGCGGCTCGGCGCTCTGCGCGCGCAGGTCGCCGCCATGCGCACAGCGCAGGTCGCCGTGCAGCAGGCCGCCGTCGAGCAACTCGCGGATCACGAAGCCCAGGCCGCCGGCGGCATGGAAGTGGTTCACGTCGGCCGCGCCGTTGGGATAGATGCGCGCCAGCAACGGCGTCACGCGCGACAGCTCATCGAGATCGTCCCAGTCGATCACCAGACCGGCCGCGCGCGCCACCGCGACCAGGTGGATGGCATGGTTGGTCGAGCCGCCGGTGGCCGCGAGCCCGACCATCGCGTTGACGATCGCGCGCTCGTCGACGGTGCGGCCGATCGGCCGGTAGTCGTCGCCGAGCGCGCCGATGCGGCACACCTGCTCGGTGGCCGCGACGGTGAGGGCGTCGCGCAGCGGCGTGCCCGGATGGACGAAAGCCGTGCCCGGCATGTGCAGGCCCATCACCTCGAGCAGCATCTGGTTGGAGTTGGCCGTGCCGTAGAAGGTGCAGGTGCCGGGGCCGTGGTAGGACTGCGCCTCGACCTCCAGCAGCTCGTCGCGCGTCGCGCGGCCCTCGGCGTAGGCCTGGCGCACCTTGGCCTTGTCGGTGTTGGCGATGCCGGAGGTCATCGGCCCGGCCGGCACGAACAGCACCGGCAGGTGGCCGAAGCGCAGCGCGCCGATCAGCAGGCCCGGCACGATCTTGTCGCAGACGCCGAGCATCAGCGCGGCGTCGAACATCGCGTGCGACAGCGCGATCGCGGTGGCCTGGGCGATCACGTCGCGCGAGAACAGCGACAGTTCCATGCCCTCGCGCCCCTGGGTGACGCCGTCGCACATCGCCGGCACGCCGCCGGCCACCTGCGCGGTGGCGCCGACCGCCCGGGCCGCCGCGCGGATCAGCGCCGGGTAGTCCTGCAGCGGCTGGTGGGCGCTCAGCATGTCGTTGTAGGCGGTGACGATGCCGATGTTGAGCGCCGTCGCCTCGCGCAGCCGCAGCTTGTCGCTGCCGGACGCGGCGAAGCCGTGCGCGAGGTTGCCGCAGCTCAGGCGCGAGCGGGCGGGGCCACGCGGGCGGGCCGCGTCGATCATCGCCAGGTAGCGGGCGCGCGTCGGCCGGCTGCGCGCGGCGATGCGCGCGGTGACGCGTTCGACGACAGGGTGCAGGCTCATCGTTCTACTCCCGCCAGCTGTGGCCGTGTCGCTCGGTCAGCGTGACCGCCGTGCTCGGCCCCCAGGTGCCGGCCGGGTAGAGCCGCGGCGCGACCTCGTGCCGCTGCCAGCCGGCCACGATGCCGTCGATCCACTGCCAAGCGGCCTCGGTCTCGTCGCGCCGCACGAACAGCGTGCTGTTGCCCTCGATCGCGTCGAGGTAGAGGCGCTCGTAGGCCAGCCGGCGGCGGACCTGCCGGAACGCATCGCGCGTGTCGAGGTCCAGCGCCACCTGCGCGAGCTTGACGCCGTCGCGGTCCAGGCCCGGGGTCTTGTGCATCAGCCGCAGCTCGATGCGTTCCTCGGGCTGCAGGCTGATGATCAGCGCGTTCGGTGCCACCGACGCGCCGCTGGCGGCGAAGATCGAATGCGGCACGGCGCGCAGCTGCAGGTAGATCTCGGTGCTGCGCCGCGCCATGCGCTTGCCGGTGCGCAGGTAGAAGGGCACCCCGGACCAGCGCCAGTTGTCCACGTGGGCGCGCAGCGCGACGTAGGTTTCGGTGCGGCTGTCGCGGCCCAGTTCCTCCACGTAGCCCGGCACCGCGACGCCGCCGACCGCGCCGGCCGCGTACTGGCCCGCGACGCTGTCGTTCAGCACCGAGGCCGCGTCGATCGGCCGCAGCGAGCGCAGCACCTTGAGCTTCTCGTTGCGCACCGCCTCGGGATCGAAGTGCGACGGCGGCTCCATCGCGGTCAGGCACACCAGCTGCAGCATGTGGTTCTGCAGCATGTCGCGCAGTGCGCCGGAATGGTCGTAGTAGTCGCCGCGGCCCTCGACGCCGATGGTCTCGGCGACGGTGATCTGCACCTGCTCGATGTGACGCGCGTTCCACAGCGGCTCGAACAGCGAGTTGCCGAAGCGCAGCGCCAGCAGATTCTGAACGCCCTCCTTGCCGAGGTAGTGGTCGGTGCGGAAGACCCGGCTCTCGTCGAAGATCGCGGTCACCCCGTCGTTGATCGCGATGGCGCTGGCGAGGTCATGGCCGATCGGCTTCTCCAGCATCGCCCTCGTGCCGGGGCCGGCGAGCCCGGCCGCGCCGAGGAACTCGCACACCGGCGCGTACAGGCGTGGCGCGGTCGACAGGTGATAGAGCACGTCGCTGCTGCGCATCTCCGCGATGCGCTGCGCCAGCACCTGCGCCGATTCCGGCACCTCGATCGAGGCCGCCTGGTAGTGGAGCCGCTCCAGGAAGCTGGCGAGGCTGGCGCCGTCCGACTCGCCGGCCGGCACGCGCTGCGCGAGCTGCGTCTGCACGGCGGCTCGGAAGCCGGCGGTGTCGAGCGCGCTGCGGGCGGTCCCGAGCATGCGGAAGTCCGCGGGCAGCAGCCCGTCGCGATGCAGGCCGTAGAGAGAGGGCAGCAACATGCGCGCGGCGAGATCGCCGGTCGCGCCGAAGATCACCATCAGCCCGGCAGGGTGGGGGAGTGCGCGCTGGGTCGTCATGTCGGCTTTCGACGGTCGTTCGTCGGTGCCGGCCGCATGACAGGGCAGCACCGACGGGAGCGAGGCTGGGGCAAGCCCCACGAGGCCCCATGATGCGCCGGCCCGGCGCGGAGCGTCGCGCCGGCCGGGTTTCGTCCCTTCACGGGCGTCAGGGTTGGAAGCTGATGCCGCCGGTGAGTGCGAGGGTGGTGGGGTAGACGCCGCCGGCGGCGACGGAGAGGTTGGCGCCGGTGGTCTGGCCGCCCACGGGGGGCAGGGCCGCGCCGCCGCCGGCGGCCTGGAAGGCGACCTCCGAGACCGGCGAGCTGGCGAGCGCGGCGGCCACGGTGCTGATGCCGGTGTTGCAGGCCTGGATGACCTGGAACGAGCTCAGCGGCACCGCGTAGGGGGCGGCCGCGCCGTTGTTCAGCGGCGTGACCACGGCCAGCAGCAGGATGTTGCAGGGCGTGACGCCGGCGCCGGCGTCGAGGTCGTAGAACTTGCCCAGCTTGAGGATGACGCCGAAGTTGTTCGTGCCGCTGGCCTGCCACTCGGGGTTGTTGTTGAACGTGAAGTTCACGGTCGATTGGCCGTTGAGCTGCACGCCGGCGGTGTCGCCGGTGGTGCTGAACGCGGTGACGCCCGGGGCGAGTACGCTGATGCCGTTGTAGAGCGCGGTGGCGGGGGAGGTGGTCTGGTAGTAGGAGAAGAAGAAGCTCGAGGAGCCGCTGCCGCCGCTGCCGCTGCCGCAGACAGCAGGGTCGCCCGAGCAGTTGCCACCGATGTCGCTGCCGCTGTAGGCGAAGTACGCGCCGCCCTCATCGGTGAGGTTGCCACCCGCGAAACCGGTAGAAAAGTCCACTGCGGTGGCCACCGGAGGCGCTGTCACCTCGAAGCTGATGCCGCCGGTGAGTGCGAGGGTGGTGGGGTAGACGCCGCCGGCGGCG
>CAYLKR010000013.1:0-21474 GCA_964384225.1 uncultured Methylibium sp. | reverse complement strand
GAAGCTGATGCCGCCGGTGAGTGCGAGGGTGGTGGGGTAGACGCCGCCGGCGGCGACGGAGAGGTTGGCGCCGGTGGTCTGGCCGCCCACGGGGGGCAGGGCCGCGCCGCCGCCGGCGGCCTGGAAGGCGACCTCCGAGACCGGCGAGCTGGCGAGCGCGGCGGCCACGGTGCTGATGCCGGTGTTGCAGGCCTGGATGACCTGGAACGAGCTCAGCGGCACCGCGTAGGGGGCGGCCGCGCCGTTGTTCAGCGGCGTGACCACGGCCAGCAGCAGGATGTTGCAGGGCGTGACGCCGGCGCCGGCGTCGAGGTCGTAGAACTTGCCCAGCTTGAGGATGACGCCGAAGTTGTTCGTGCCGCTGGCCTGCCACTCGGGGTTGTTGTTGAACGTGAAGTTCACGGTCGATTGGCCGTTGAGCTGCACGCCGGCGGTGTCGCCGGTGGTGCTGAACGCGGTGACGCCCGGGGCGAGTACGCTGATGCCGTTGTAGAGCGCGGTGGCGGGGGAGGTGGTCTGGTAGTAGGAGAAGAAGAAGCTCGAGGAGCCGCTGCCGCCGCTGCCGCTGCCGCAGACAGCAGGGTCGCCCGAGCAGTTGCCACCGATGTCGCTGCCGCTGTAGGCGAAGTACGCGCCGCCCTCATCGGTGAGGTTGCTCCCGCCAAAGCCCGACGAGAACACCACCCTGCTCGGCGCGCCGCCACCGGCGACCGCGAAGCTGCGCGTGACGGCCGGGGCCGGCGCGAACGTGGTGTCACCGGCCTGGTTGGCCGTCAGGCTGCAGGTGCCGGCCGCCACCAGCGTGAGCGTGGTGCCGCTGACGGTGCAGATAGACGGCGTGGTCGAGGTGATCGTGACCGGCAGGCCGGAGCTGGCGGTGGCCGCCAGCGCGGGCGGCGGCGTGCCGATGCTCTGGTCGCCCGGCGACGCGAAGGCGATGGTCTGGGTGGCGAGGTAGTCCTTGGAGGCCGTCGCGCCACCGGTCGAGCCGTTGCCGGCGAGGTCCGAGAAGCTGCCGGCCGGCACGCTGACCGTCAGCGTGCCGACCACGCCCGGCGTGGGCGTGACGACGAGCGTGGCCTGGGTGCCACCGACGCGCGTGAAGGCACCGGCCGTCCCGCCGGTGACCACGACGTCGGAGGCTTCGAAGCTGGTCCCGACGTCCTCGCTGAACACGAAGGTGAAGGTGACGGGCCCGGTCGCGGTGGGCGCCGGCACGTCGCTCGCGATCGTCACGGTCGGGGCGGTGGTGTCGGGGCCTGCCGGCGGCGGGCCGACCGGGGGCGGGGGTGCATCGGCACTGCCACCGCCGCAACCGACGAGGGAGGCACCGGCGAGCAGCAGCGCGGCCAGCGAGAAGACGGGGGCTCGGTTCGACATGGGGCGGGTCTCCGTGGGGTCCGGCGGGAGCGGACTTTGTGAAAGCGCTTTCAGATCGAGGGTAGAACGGTCTCGACGCGAAGGCAATGGGGCGGGGCCTGAGGCTTACCCTAGGGCGGGCGTCAGCGGACGCGGCCGAGCTGGCCTGCGCCGACCTCGAGCTGCTTGCCGTCGCTGAAGCGCACGGTGATCGGCGAGCGGCCCGCGTTGTAGGCGAGGTAGGTGCGGCCGCCGTCGGCGCGCTTGAACACCGCGTAAAGCGGCGTGTCGGCGGTGACGGCGAGATCCGGGGTGCCCATCTCGTTCAGGCTCAGCAGCCAGTGCAGGGTGTGGGAGCGCGTCTCGCCGAGCTCGACCGCGCCCCAGCGATCCCACTGCCCGAGGGCCGGCGCCGGATCGGCGAGCGCCTGGTACTTGGCGAACACGTCCTGCCAGATGTCGGCCGGCTTGACGCTCTTGCCGCGCGCCGCCCAGATCTTCTGCTCGTCGGCCAGGGCCGCCAGGTTGCGACGGATGTAGTCCGGGTGGCGGGCCATATGGGTCGAGGCGGTCGTGACCGGCAGCAGGTTGATGCCGGTGGTCTGGCGCGGGTCGTCGGTCCACCAGGTGTTGTGGATGTACTTGCCGCCGAAGAGCTGCGCGACGTCGACGTTCTTGTACTCGGGCGCGAGCACGAGGCCGTGCACGTCGAACCAGTAGTGGTCGATCGCCTGCGACTCGGTGGCGTACAGATAGGCGCCGAGGTCGCGCAGCGCGGCGTTGCCGGTCACCTCGCCCCAAAGGATCAGGCCGACCCAGGCATTGATCGCCTCGGACGAGGACTCCTGGTTGTTGCCGAACATGCCGTATTCGCCGACGCCGCCCAGGCCGTTGGCCCAGGAGTGGCCTTCGTAAGGATCGAAGTTGCGGAGGAAGGGGAAATCGGCGCGGCCGCGCTCTGCTGTGGCGATGTCGGCCACCAGCAGGTCGACCATCGCGCCCCAGCGATCCTTGGCGGCCCAGGCTGGATCGCGCAGCGCGATCTCGGCCGCCGCGCGGATCCAGTAGCCCCACCAGAAGTGGCGGTCGTTGATCTCGGCGATCGCGAAGAAGTCGTCCGGATAGCTGCCGAGTGCGCCGAGGCTGCGGTCGAGGAAGAAGTAGCGCTTGCGGTCCTCGCCGCCGAACCACTCCTCCATGCGCTTCTTCAGCGTCGCGAGCAACTCGTCGCGGGCCGCCGTGTCGCCCTGCTGCTCGACTACGTCGAGCAGCTTCGTGATGCGCTGCAGGCCCTTGCCCTGCCAGTATGCGCTCTGGCCCTCCGGCAGCATCAGGCGGCGGGCGTTGCGCACGTCGGACTTCATCACGTCGGCCAGTTCGGCGCGCCGGGGCGATTCGCCGACAGCGGGCCAGAACGGCACGAAGCCGACATAGGGGTGCGTCGTCGTGAATGCCGGCGCGGCCAGCAGCTTGACCGGGCCACGCACCGTCTCGTAGGCCGGTCCGAGCTTGCCGGCCACCGAGGCGTTGCCGTGCCAGTGGTGCGGGTACAGGCCGTACAGCGGACCGGCGTCCGGACCTTCCATCGTGCGGGTGGACGCGGTGAAGGTGGTGGTGACCTGGCTGGCGGCCACGTCGTAGCGCCACTGCACCCGCGTGCCGGTGACGAAGGCGTAGGCGTGCCGGGCCAGCAGCGCCAGCGTCTCGGGCTTGTCGTCCGGCAGCACGGCGGCCGAGACGTAGCGCTTGTCCGCCGGCAGTCGGACGATCCATTCGGTGCTGGACACCTGCTCCCAGCGGCCGCCAGTGGGCGCGAACAGGCCGTAGGACTTGCCCTTGACGCGCAGCGCCAGGACGCGCGGGTCGCTGCCGCCGTCCTGGCGCTCGCCGGCCGCCGGCAGACGCACGCGCAGGTCCCCGCGCGAGAGCGTGACGTAGGCGTAGGGGTTGCCATGCGCGACGGTCACCCGCATGTCGTCCGCGCCGCGGGCGAACGAGACATCGATCGACCAGTCGCCGGTACCGGCCAGCTTGGCCGGCCCGGGCTCGAAGGCCGCCGGCGCAAGCAGCAGCGGGTCGCGGTGCGGGTAGGCGACCTCCGTGTCGCGGCGCTCGGTCGTGGTCACCTCCTTGCTCGGCAGGGCCATCTCGAAACCCTGGGCGGTCGTGCGCACGGTCATCGGCTGCACGAAGATTGGCAACGGCGTCGGGTTGAAGATGAGCGTCGAGTACCACTGGCTCGTCGGCGCGGCCTGCTTGAGCATGGCCTCGGTGCGCAGCGGTGCCGCGGGCAGGCCCTTGTCGCCGCCCTTGGGGCCCGAGTGATAGGCGCCCGCTCCGAGCTTGACGGACTGTGCCGCGACATCGAACGAGCCCAACCCGATGGCGGCGCAGCCCAGCGCCAAAGCCATCCTTGCAACCACCCTCATGCATGCCATACGACCACCTGCGAAAGACGGAGTTGATCGACCCATTTTGTGTGAAAGCGCTTTCAAGCCGACTCTGGTTTTCCCGATGTCGGCGCTTTCCCGGGGCGCGGGAAAACACGGACCCGTGCGGCGTTGACGATCGTCGTCTGCCCTCGGTATGCTTTGAAAGCGCTTTCAACAAAGGCGCATCCACAACCCATCATGCCGAGCGAGACGCCATGCCCCGTCTGCACCATCGCAACAACCGGATCGCCACATGGGCTCGCCAGCACGCCGTCGGACGCGCCGTCTGCGCGCTTGCGGCGACGTTCGGACTGGTCGGCAGCGCCGCTGCCATCGACTTCGGCCCCTTCAGCCTGACCGGCTTCGCCGAAGTCAAGTTCGACCGCATCAGCAGCGAGTGCCCGCTGAAGAAGTGCCAGGTCGAGAAGTTCGCCAGCCGCGAGTTCATCTGGTCCGATGAGCTCGTGCAGGGCGTGGGCTACGGCGCTGGCACCACCGACCTGACGCTGTTCCAGCCCTACCTCGGCGCCAATTTCGACCTGCCGCAGGGGTTCAAGCTGTCCGGCCTGCTGAGCCAGCGCTGGCGCGACGGCAAGGAGGACTTCAAGGGCTACTTGTACGAAAAGAACGTCGCCATCTCTCACGAAGACTACGGCAGGCTTGCCTTCGGCGCGATGCAGACGCGCGCCTGGAGCATCGCCGATTACCCCTTCGGCACCGACATCGGCGTCGGCGATCCCTGGGCGTCTTCCGGCGCCGGCTATGGCTTGCTCACGCGAGCCTTGCGCTACACCTCGCGCTTGTTCGACGTCGCCGATGGCGACCTGGTGGTCGAAGCGACCTACGACTTCGGCGAGAGCGGTTGGCGCCGCAACGAGCCTCGCTTCCTCGAGCTGTGGTTCCAGTACCGGCGCGGCGACCTCGGGCTCGACGTCATGATCCAGGACGCCCGCAACGGCGCGCCGGTGTCCTTCGGGCACGCCCCCTTCGGCGGGCTGTTCTACGACAAGCAGTTCGACGACGACCTGGGCGGCTCCGGCCAGAGCATCGCGATGCTGATGGCGCGCTACCGGGTCGACGCCAAGCTGGAGCTCTACGGCGGCCTGCGCGGCAACCGCTGGAGCGGCGCCTACGCGAAGTTCCTGCAGTCCGCGTCCGACAACCCCGCCGGCTTCGATGTCTGGAACAACCCGTTCAACGTGGACTGGAGCACGGACCTCGGCGGCGGCGTCTACAAGGGCTACTCGGCGCGCTCGATCGACTGGGTGCTCGGCGCACGCTACCTGATCAACGACAAGCTCTCCGCCTACACCGGGATGCTCCATCTCGGCAAGGCGTCCACCGACAACCCGTCGGAGCGTGGGCAGTCGAACACCGCGACCTTCAACACCCTGGGCCTGAGCTACGACTACGTTCCGGGCCTGCGGTTGAACGCCGTGGTCGGCCTGCTGCACTATGGGCGCCGCGGCCTGGCGCCGACGAGCATGCCGAGCCACCAGGCGTTCACCGGCATCGACTCGCGCATCGAGAAGCGCGGCAACTGGTTCGGCGTCGGCGCCACCTACACCTTCTGACCTCCAGCAGTACGAGAGCCCTGCCATGACACACCCACGGTTCGGCAACGCCATGATCCGCCTCGTCTTCACGCTCGTCTTCGCGGTCTTCCTCGCCTCGTGCGGCGGCGGCGGCGGCGTGGCCTACACCGGCGTCACGATCCGGCCGCTCAGCAGCGAGTTCACGGCACGCAAGGCGGTGGCCTACGGCGCCTACCGCACGGCGAGGAACCCGTCGGAGCTGGCCGGGGAGGTGATCCCGCCGGAGAACCTCAGGCAGGACCTCGACCTGATGCTGGCCGCGGGCTTCCGCATGATTCGCCTGTTCTCCAGCGACGACAAGGTGGCGCGACAGACCTTGCAGGTCATCGCCGACAACAACCTGAACATGAAGGTGCAGCTCGGCGCCTTCATCCGTGGCGACGCCTATGCCGCGGAAGCCGATCTGCCGGCGATCTACGCGGACAACGAGCGGTCGATCGCGCAGGCCGTGGCGCTGGCCAACAACCCGGCGTTCAGGGACATCATCCTGGCCGTCAGCGTCGGCAACGAGACCCAGGTGGACTTCGCCGGCGAGCGGACCAGGCCGGCGACGCTGGCGCGCTACCTGCGCACGGTGCGCAGCCAGATCACGCAGCCCGTCACCACCGACGACAACTGGAAGGCCTGGGCCGAGATGCCGGCCGCGATCACCAACGAGGTCGACTTCGTCTCGATCCACACCTATCCCATCCTCGACACCTTCTTCGATCCGGACCTGATCGACTGGCGTCAGAAGGACGTCCCCGAGGCCGAGCGGGCGATGGCGATGGTGGACGCCATCTTCGACGAGGCGAAGTCGCAGTACCGGCAGGCCCGCGCCGCGCTCGACCGCAAGGGCTTGACCTACCTCCCGATCACCGTCGGCGAGACCGGCTGGAACGTGTTCGACCCGCGCCTCGCGTTCCGGGCCAGTCCGGTCAACCAGAAGATGTACTACGACCGCGTGACCGCCTGGGCCGCCGAGGGCCGGGCCGGCAACGGGCCGAAGGCCGTCTTCTACTTCGTGGCCTTCGACGAGCCGTGGAAGCAGCTCGACGACGGCTGGGGCCTCTTCAACAAGGACCGCCAGGCACGATACGCGATCCAGGCGATCAACCCGAACAACTCGCCGGCGGGAACGGCCACCTGGGTCTGGGCGCCGGGCGCGTTCACCGACGCCGACGCGCTCTATTTCCAGCCGCCGGTCGTCAATGCCGAGGTGACGGCGGACAAGTACACGCTGTTGTCCGACGCGCCCATCGGCGCGTCGGAGGTGCGGCCCGCCGGCCTGCGCTGGGATGCCTTCGACGGGGTGACCGCGAGTGTGGCCGAGGTGGCCGGCATCTTCGGCCCGGGCGATGCCAATAACAGTCTGCGCATCACGCCGCAGCCCGCCAACTACGGCTGGGGCGTGCTGCGCCAGTCGCCGACCGGCGTCAGCGAGAACCTGTCGGGCTATGCGGCCACCGGCAGCCTGAACTTCCTCGTCAGCACCACCTACCCGGGCCGGATCGAGATCGGCATCTCCACCGACACCCAGGACCGCGAGGGCCCCGAGGCCTACCTGCAGATCGGCCCGGGCGACTACGGCTACTGCAACACGGGGGCCTGGTGCTCGGTGTCGATCCCGCTGAGCGCGTTCGCCGCCGTGAACCCGAAGCTCGACCTGTCGCTCGTCTTGTCGCGGTTCATCATCGCGGACCGCTACAGCTTCACGGGCAAGCCCGAGAACGCAGGCCTCACCGACGTCATCTACCTCGACGCCATCCATTGGTCGAAGTGAGCGCGCGGGCCGCATCGTGAGTTCGCCGACCTTCACGCGCTGCGTGGTGAGTGCGCGTGATGGCGGTCTGCGGCTGGCCGAGCACGCGCTGCCGCAGCCGTGCGGCGTCGAGCCCACGGGCCTGCCGAGGGTCGTCGTCGACACGGCACAGCGCTTCCAGACCCACCTCGGCTTCGGCGGCGCGTTCACCGAGGCGGCGGCGACGGTCTGGCTGGGCCTGCCCGAGCCGGCCCGCGAACAGGTGCTGCGGGACTGCTTCGATCCCGTGCACGGTCATGGCTACACGCTGTGCCGCGTGCACATGAACTCCTGCGATTTCGCGCTGGGCAACTATGCGCATGTGGAGCAGGCCGGCGACGAGGCGCTGGAGAGCTTCTCCATCGAGCGCGACCGGCGGGCGCTGCTGCCCTTCATCCGTGCCGCGCAGCGGGCGGCCGGACGGCCGCTGAAGATCCTCGCCTCGCCATGGAGCCCGCCGGCATGGATGAAGACCAACGGGCAGATGAACCACGGCGGCCGGCTGCGGCCCGAGTGCCGCGACGCCTGGGCCCGCTGCTACGCGCGCTTCATCCGCGCCTACGAGGCCGAGGGCGTGCCGATCTGGGGCGTGACCGTGCAGAACGAACCGATGGCGCAGCAGGTCTGGGACTCCTGCCTGTACAGCGCCGAGGAGGAGCGCGACTTCATACGCGACCACCTGGGGCCGACGCTGCGCGATGCGGGGCTGGGCGATGTCAGGATCGTCGCCTGGGACCACAACCGCGACCTGATGCTCGAGCGCGCCAACGTGATCTATGCCGACGCCGAGGCCTCGCGCTTCGTGTGGGGTACCGGCTTCCACTGGTACGGCCCCGAGCTTTTCGACGCGGTCCAGCAGGTCCATGACGCCTGGCCCGACAAGCACCTGCTGTTCACCGAGGGCTGCCAGGAGGGCGGGCCGCACATCGGCTCCTGGGAGGTCGGCGAGCGCTACCTCCGCAACATCATCAACGACCTGAACCGCTGGACCGTCGGCTGGATCGACTGGAACCTGCTGCTCGACGAGCGTGGTGGGCCCAACCACGTGGGCAACTTCTGCAGCGCGCCGATCCTGGCCGATCGCGACCGCGGCGAGCTGATGCACCAGAGCGCGTACTGGGTGCTCGGTCATTTCGCGCGCTTCATCCGGCCCGGCGCGTGCCGGGTGGGGGCGGCGGCTCCCCCGGGCATCGACGCCACCGCGTTCGTCGATCCGGACGGCCGCACGGCGATCGTGCTGGGCAACCGCAGCGATGCGGCGCTGCGCTGCACGCTCTGCGTCGATGCCGTCCGCGGCACCATCGAGCTGCCGCCGCGCTCGGTCGCGAGCTGCGTCGTCGCAGCCGACGATCACTGACAACGCAGAACCCCGCCCGACCCGATCCCGACAAGGCCTGTCATGTCCTCACCCGCCAGCACCGCCGGGCACAAGGTTCCCTTCGGCCACAAGGTCGCCTTCGGGCTGGGCATGCTGGCCAACCAGATGTTCCCGGCCGCCCTGGGCATCTTCATGGTCGTGCTGGTGCAGGACATGGGCTTCCCCGGCTGGATGTGGGGCATCCTGTTCTTCCTGCCGCGCGTGTTCGACTCGGTGACCGACCCGATCATGGGCTTCATCTCCGACAACACGCGCTCCCGGTGGGGACGGCGCCACCACTACGTGTTCCTCGGCGCGATCGTGATGGGCATCTCCTTCGTCGCGATGTGGCAGATCCATCGCGAGGCCGGCGTCACCTACAACTTCCTGTACTTCCTGTTCTGGTCGTTCATCTTCTACACCGGGCTGACGCTGTTCAGCATCCCCTACGTCGCGATCGGCTACGAGATGAGCGACGACTTCCACGAGCGCACCAGCATCATGGCGGTGGCGCAGTGGATCGGCCAGTGGGCCTGGGTCATCGCGCCGTGGTTCTGGGTCGTGATGTACGACCCGGACTGGTTCGAAAACGCCGACGCCGCCACCCGCCACCTCGCGATCTGGGTCGGCGTGATCTGCATGGGGCTCGCGATGGTGCCGGCGCTGTTCATCCCCAGCCGCTCGAGCCGCGACGACACCCACCTCGTGCCACTGACCTGGACCAACGTCGGCGGAGGCATGAAGGAGATCCTGGCCGGCTTCAAGGAGGCCTTCGGCTCGGTGCCGTTCCGCAAGCTGTGCTTCGCGACCTTCCTGATCTTCAACGCCTTCAACACCGTCGCGGCGTTCTCGTTCTTCATCGTCGTCTACCACCTGTTCGCCGGCGACACCGCGGCGGCCGGCATCTGGCCGACGCTGTTCGGCAGCATCGGCGCGCTGATCACCACCTTCGCGGTGATCCCGACGGTGGCCTGGATGTCGCGCAAGATGGGCAAGAAGAACGCCTTCATGCTGTCGCAGGGCATCTCGATCATCGGCTACGTGCTGCTGTGGTTCCTGATGGTGCCGGGCAAGCCGTGGATGTTCATGTTCGCGCTGCCCTTCTTCTCGTTCGGCATCGGCGGGCTGTTCACGCTGATGATGTCGATGACCGCCGACGTCTGCGACCTCGACGAGCTGGCCACCGGCAAGCGGCGCGAGGGCATCTTCGGCGCGATCTACTGGTGGATGGTGAAGTTCGGCTTCGCGATCGCCGGGCTGCTGAGCGGCGCGATCATGTCGGTGGTGGGCTTCACGCCGGGCGCCGCGACGCAGGCGGCGGGCGCGGTCGACGGCCTGCGGCTTTTCTATTCCGGCGTACCGATCTTCGGCACGCTGCTGGCGATGTGGATCATGCGCGACTACGACCTCGACGAGGCCCGGGCGCGCGAGGTCCATGCCGAGCTCGAGCGGCGCAAGCGCCACGCCGGCGGCGGTTCGTCGTCGCGCGGCTCGGGGGCGCGCAACTGGCTGGTGGGCCACGGGCTGGCCCTGGTGGCAGCGGACCGCTCGCCGCTTGCGGGCCGATCGGCCGAGGAGATCCGTGCGCTCTACGGCGAGCAGGCGGGCAGCCCGATGTACGGCCTGTGCTTCAGCGCCTACGCCGAGGGTCAGCGGGCGGGCGACGTGCTGGCGCCATCCCAGGTGCGCCGGCGCGTCGGCCTCGTAGCGCCGCACACCCGCTGGCTGCGCTCGTTCGCCTGCACCGAGGGGCACGAGCTGATTCCTGCCGTGGCCCGCGAGCACGGTCTGAAGACGATGGTCGGCGCCTGGATCAGCGCCGACCGCGAGCGCAACGAACGCGAGATCCACGGCCTCGTGACGCTGGCCAAGGCCGGGCTGGTGGACACCGCCGTGGTCGGCAACGAGGTGCTGCTGCGCGAAGAGCTGCCCGAACGGGAACTGCTGGCCTACATCGCACGCGTGAAGGCCGCCGTGCCGGAAGGCGTGCCGGTGGGCTGCGTGGACGCCTACCACCTGTTCCTGGAGCGGCCGGCGCTCACGGCGGCGTGCGACGTCCTGCTGCCCAACTGCTATCCGTTCTGGGAGGGCGCCGACATCGCCTGGGCCGGCCACTACCTGCGGCGCATGCATGCGCTGGTGCAGGCTGCCGGCGGCGAGAAGCCGGTGGTCGTGGCTGAGACGGGCTGGCCCGGCAAGGGCGAACCGGTCGGCGCGGCCGTGCCGTCGGCCGAGAACGCGATGCGTTACTTCATCGATGTCCAGCAATGGGCGCGCCGCGAGGGCGTCAAGCTGTTCTACTTCTCGTCGTTCGACGAACCGTGGAAGCTCCAGCAGGAAGGCGAAGTCGGCACGCAGTGGGGCCTGTGGGACAAGGACGAGCGGCGCAAGTACGCCGCGTAGGCAGCTGTGGCGCGAGACCTCAGCGTGTCGCGGTCGCGAGCCCCATCAGCGCCAGCAACCACATCGCGCCGAACACGAAGGGCAGGGCCTTCGGCGCCCAGCGACCACGCCGCGCCAGGTGCACTTCGGGCGCCAGCGGGCAGAGGTCGGCGAGGCCGCAGCGCTCGTGCTCCGCGCGCACCTGGTCCATGGCCCGCAGCGCGGTGAACACGCCCAGGCCGATGACCGCGGCGACGGCGATGCCGAACAGCGGGAACATCACCCCGAGCCAGCCCGCCGCCTTGCTGCCGAGCGTCACGTAGGCGTTGAGCAGCAGCCCTTCGGCCAGGATCAGCCAGGTGATGCGCTGGCCGACCAGGATGTCTTCGTGCGTCCACTGCTCGCGCAGGGCACGGTAGTGGTCCCACAGCGCGATGTCGGGCGTGCGATGCGTGTGCATCAGCGTGAAGGGGAGGGGCTGCGTCATGGCCTCATGCCGCGGCACCGCCCGCCATCCGTTCGGGGTACAGCGCCTGCATCACCAGCTTGGGCCGGCGGTCGACGGTGAACAGGCCCCAGTGCTTCTCAGGCTCCATCGGGTCGGGGGAGCCCTTCCACGGCTCGTCGAAGGCCTCGAAGACGAAGCACAGCAGGCCGGCCTCGCGCGTCCAGTCCATCAGGTCCTGGTAGTAGATCGCCTGCAGCTCCTGCACCGCGTGCTCGGCATGCATGCCGCGGCCGTTGCTCGCGGTGCACCAGCCGGCCTCGGTGATGACGATGGTCTTGCCGGGGTAGAGCGCGGCCACGCTCTCGACATTGGCCTGCGTGTACGCCAGCGCTTCGTGGATGTGCTTGTATTCCCACACCGGGTAGGTGTGCAGCGAGATGAAGTCGAGCTCGTCCACCAGCGCGCGCAGCTTGTGCTGCCAGGGCACGTAGTTCTCGCAGAAGGTCACCGGCTGCGCCACCGCGGCCTTGACGCGCTTGACATGCTCGATCATCCGCGACACCGGCACGTAGTGGTCGGTCCAGTCCACCGTCGCCTCGTTGCCCACCGCGACCGAGAAGACGATGTCCGGATACCGCCGCGCCAGGGCGATCAGGCGCCCGATCTCGGCGTCGTTCTCGCGCCGGTTGGCATCGAGGACTTCCTCTTCGTAGGTGCCGCCCCAGGGACAGCCGAAGTTGTTCATCTCGGCGCCGAGGTAGGCGCCCAGCATCAGCTTCAGCGGCAGGCCGTCCTCGCGGATCACCTGCAGCACGCGCTCGGCATGCAGGCTGCAGTCGTACAGGCGCAGCAGCCGCCAGTGCTTCGCCAGGATGTGCAGGTCCTCGCGGATCTCGGCCACCGAGGGATAGAGCCGGCGGTTCGGGTCCTGTCCTTCGCGGTAGCCGGAGTAGCAGATCGCGTTGCCTTGGGGGAGCGTCGATGTCATCGGGGCGTCGCCATCATCCGAACTTGGGTGTCGCGTCCTTGTCCCACAGGCCCCAGTAGGCACCGACGTCGCCTTCGGCGCCCACTTTCCAGGCTTCGTCGAAGGCGGCGAAGTAGAAGATCTCGATGCCGTCCTCGCGCGCCCAGCGCACGGTGTCGATGAAGTAGCGCATCGCCCCTTCCTCCGACGGCACGGCGCCGTGGAAGGCGCTGCCCTGGTCGGGCCAGCCGGTCTCGCTGATCAGCACGCGCTTGCCGGGGGCGGCCGCGCGCGTGCGCTGCACCATCGTCTGCATGTAGGCCAGCGCCTGCTCGCGTGGGCAGCCTTCCCAGAACGGGTAGCAGTTGGTCATCACCACGTCGCAGGCGGCCGTGACGCGGGGGTGCTTCTCGAACAGGTAGTAGGCGTCGACGTAGCCCACCGGCACGCCCGGCAGCGCCCGCTTGACCCGCTCGATCTGCGCGATGAGCTCGTCCTCGCCCATGTCCTCGCGGAGCAGCACCTCGTTGCCGACGGCGACGATGTCGGCGTGACCGGCGCGCGCCACGGCGATCACGCCCTCGATCTCGCGCTCGTTGATCGCCGCATCGGTGCCGAGCCAGGCACCGACCAGGGTCCGGATGCCCATCGCGTGCGCGATGGCCGGTGTCTGCTCGTGTCCGTCGGTGCAGGAGAAGGTGCGCACCCAGCGGGTGTACGGGCGGATCACTTCGAGACGGGCACGGATCTGTGCCGCACTCACCTGGGACCCCGGCGCCTGCCCTTCGAGGTAGGGGCTGAAGCACAGGCCGTGCACGCCGGCGTCGAGCACGCCGCGGAACTCCGCCGCCAGCGACGCGCGCGCCTCGGGCGACAACGGCGGCGGGTGAGGCCCGGCGGCGTCCGGCCCGCCGGTGGGCGCGAAGGCCGGTTTCCGGGGGGCTGAGTCGGGCCGTACGGCAGCGCCGTCGCCATCCTGCGTGTGTCGGGTCATCGTCGTCTCCGTCGATCGTGGGGGACCGCGCGCTCAGCGCTTCTTCTTCTGCCAGGGCATGGAACCCGGGCCGCGCGGCTTCGGCTCGCCGTAGCCGCCGGTTTTCCGGTAGACGCGCACGTAGTCGACGACGAGCTCGGCCGGGAACCTCGTCCGCTCGTCCGGCGCGCCGGGGAAGTTGCCGCCGACGGCCACGTTCATCACCAGGTAGAAGGGCTGGTCGAAGGGCGCGGGCCAGGGGTTGAGGTCCGCCGCCTTCTGCGGCGCGACACCGGCGCCGTCCTTCAGCCGGCTGCAGCTCCACCAGTGGTCGTAGGTGCAGGTCTGGATGTCGTCGACATAGAAGCGGATCTCGCCGGGCTCCCACTCCACCGCGTAGGTGTGCCAGTCCGACACCAGGCTGCCGCCGGGCAGCGGGTGCACGGTGGTGATCAGCTCGCGGCCGGGGAAGGTCGAACCGAAGTGGATGCTGTTGAGCACCTCGTGCGGCTTCTCGCCGACGATCTCCATCAGGTCGATTTCGCCGCTGGCGGCCCAGCCGCCGTAGCGGTCGTCCACCGGCAGCATCCACAGCGCCGGCCACAGCCCCTTGCCCCAGGGCACCTTCGCGCGGAACTCGATGCGTCCGTAGGTCGTGGCGAACAGCACCGTGCCGTCGCGCTTCTTGGTCTTCAACCGCGCCGAGGTGTAGCCGCAGCCGTGCAGCGGCGCCTTGACGGCGCGGATGACGAGGCAGCCGTCGCGCACGATCACGTTCTCCGGCTCGTGCGTGTAGTACTGCAGTTCCTCGTTGCCCCAGCCGGGCACCCAGGCGTGGTTCTTGTAGTCGTAGAAGCCGTTGCCGAGGTCGAAGTCCCACTTCGAACGGTCGACGTCGGTGCCGTCGAACTCGTCGGCCCAGACCAGTTTCCAGCCCTTGCGTTGGCGTTGTCGCGGCATCTTCGTCTCCTCCGGCACGGTGCGGCCGTGAGCGGCACGCCGCGAGCGGGCCACCATGCTAGGAACCCTGGGCCTGCGCGGCGGCCAGGGCAGGGGCGTTGCGCATGCGGCGCAGGAAGTCGCGGTACCAGAGCGCGCTGTCCTTCATCGTCCGGCGCTGGGTCGCGTAATCCACGTGCACGATGCCGAAGCGCTTGGCGTAGCCCGAGGCCCACTCGAAGTTGTCGAGCAGGCTCCAGACCATGTAGCCCTCCATCGGCACGCCCTGGGCCAGCGCGTCGCCCACTGCGGCGATGTGCGCCGCGAGGTAGGCCACGCGTTCGCGGTCGTGCACCTCGCCGTCGACCAGCTCGTCGCGGAACGCGGCGCCGTTTTCCTTGATGTACAGCGGCGGCACGGGCCAGTCGCGGTGCAGGCGCAGCAGCAGTTCCGTCAGGCCGGAGGGGTAGATCTCCCAGCCCATGTCGGTCAGCGCGAGACCGCTGCCGCCGGCCTGCCAGGAGCCGTCGGCGCTGGAGACCGAGCGCGAGTAGTAGTTGACGCCGAGGAAGTCCATCGGCGTGGCGATGGCCGCCATGTCGCCCGACTCGACGCGCGGCGCGTCGGCACCGAGGAAGTCGAGGACGTCGGCCGGATAGCGGCCGTTGAACAGAGGCTCCATGTACCAGCGCACGAGGCGACCGTCGTCGAGCCGCGCCTTGGCGCGATCGGCCTGCGTGTCGGTGGCGGCATGGACGGGGGCGAGGTTCAGCACGATGCCCAGCTTGGCGCGCGAGGACGCGGCGCGCAGCGCCTGCAGCGCGAGGCCGTGGCTGAGCAGCAGGTGATGCGAGGCCTGGGTGGCGGTCGCGCGGCACTTCAGCCCCGGCGCGAACACGCCCAGCTCATGCCCCAGCGTCGCGATGACCCAGGGCTCGTTGTGCGTGGTGATCGCCGCCAGCCGGTCGCCGAGCCGCGCGTGCATGCCGAGCGCGTAGTCGACGAAACGGTGCACCGTGTCGCGCGTGGCCCAGCCGCCGTGGGCCTGCAAGGCCTCCGGCAGGTCCCAGTGGTTCAGCGTGAGGTAGGGCTTCACGCCGCGCGCCAGCAGGCCGTCAACCAGACGCTCGTAGAAGTCGAGCCCCGCGGCGTTCCATGCGCCACGGCCTTCGGGCTGGACGCGCGGCCACGACACCGAGAAGCGGTAGGCGGTCACGCCCAGTTCGGCGATCAGGTCCAGGTCCTCGGTCAGCCGGTGGTAGTGGTCGCAGGCGACCGTGCCGTCGCTGCCGTCGGCGATCGCGCCGGGCCGCTCGCAGAAGCGGTCCCAGATCGACGGCCCCTTGCCGTCGGCATGCGCTGCACCTTCGATCTGGTAGGAACTGGTGGCCACGCCCCAGACGAAGTCATCGGGGAAGCGCCGCAGGGGGTCGATCGGCAGGTTCATGGCTGGGGCTCCGGCGGTCGCGCGGCGTGGCGCTCACCGACATGCGGTGGCGTCGCGTCGGCAGCGGAGCGGTCGCTGTGGGCGTGGAGGGCGGTGTGGGGCATGAGGCGGTGCGCCGTCGCGCGACGTCGGGCCGAGCTCGGCAGCTTCGGATGGGCAGGACACGAGCGTCGCAAGTGTGAAAGCGCTTTCAAACTTTAGTGTCCCAGGGCTCGCGCTGTCAATCAAGGGAAATCGCTAGGCCCGGGCGGGCCGTCGTCTACGCCGGTGCGTGGCGTGTGGATTCGCGCACGACCAGCCGTGGGGCGGGCACCTCCAGCGGCAGCCGCTCACCGGCAAGCATCGCCAGCATCGCCCGCGCCGCCAGCTCGCCGATCTCGTGGATCGGGTTGTGCACCGTGGTCAGCGGGGGCACGGCGTACATCGACGCCGCGACGTCGTCGAAACCGACCAGCGACACGTCGTCGGGCACGTGCAGGCCGCGGCGGTGCAGCCCCAGCGCGGCGCCCAGCGCCATCTGGTCGTTGGCCGCGAAGATGGCGGTCCAGCGCGGGCGGCGCTCGAGCAGCTGCTCGACGGCCTGCAGGCCGCCGTGCTCGGTGAAGGCGCCCGGCACGCACAGCGCCGGATCGAAGCGCAGCCCTGCCGCCTCGAGCGCGATCCGGTAGCCCTTTTCCCGCTCGACCGCGTCCGGATGCTCGGCCACGCCGCCGATGAAGGCGATGCGCCGGTGGCCGAGGTCGATCAGGTGCTGGGTCGCCTGCCGCGCGCCTTCGCGGTGGTCGAAATCGAGGGAGACGAGGTTCGACGCCTTGAGCCGGCGTCCGGTCACCACCACCGGCAGGGTCCGGGCCACCGAGCGCAGCGCGCTGTCCGACAGGCGCCCCGTCAGCACGATCAGGCCGTCGACACGCCTCGAGCGCAGCACGTCGATGCAGCGCGCCTCCTCCTGGGCCTGCCAGCGACCGCTCATGAACAGCGGGCTGTAGCCGGCGGCGCCGAGTGCGACCTCGATCCCGCGCAGCGCCGCGCCATAGAAGGGGCTGTCGATGGCCTGCGTGACGACCCCGATGCTCAACGTGCGCCCGCCGGCGAGGCCGCGGGCCACCGGGTCCGGCACGAAGCCGAGCTTCGCGATCGCCCGGTCGACGGCGGCGCGCTTCTCGTCGCTGACGACCGCCGTGCCGTTGAGGATGCGCGACACCGTGCTGGGCGACACACCCGCCGCGCTGGCCACCATCTCGAGCGTCACCTTGCCCGGGGGTTCGGTCCTGCCGCTGCGTATCGCCTTGTGCATGCTCGTCGCGGATCGCTGCTCTCTGCTGAGTGCACGAGTGTAGTGTGGGCGCTCCACCATGGCAGCGCTTTCAACGCCGACCGAGCCGACTGCGCCTATAGGGCCGGGCTCGGACCTTCGTGCACGTGATCGTTCCCGGGGTTAGGATGCGACCATGAGCTCGAGCGCGTCCTCCCCCGTGCGACCGTGCGCGTCCCTCCAGGGCTGCGCCGGGGGGCGCCTGCGCCTGCTCCTGCCGGCCGCACATCCCTAGGCCCGGCGATCCACTTCCACCTTCTGCGCAAACCTTCGATCGCCGGGCCCCTCGCCCAGCGCTTCGGTGCGCGCCCGCTTCGTGCCGGCGACACCCTTCCTCGACAGGAATGCCCCCATGGAAGTTTCGATCCGCGACGAGCGCACGCTCACTGAACTCGACCACGCCCGGCTCGCACGGCTGAGCCGAGGCCCGGCCGGCGTCTCGCCGGCCCCGACCGAGGGCCCCCTCGGCGACCTTCTCGACACGGCCGAACTGGTGCCGCCGCGCGCCGTCTCGGCCGACGTCGTGACGATGTACTCGCAGGTCGAGCTCGCCGACCTGGCCACCGGCCAGCGGTCGCGCCTGACGGTGTGCTACCCGGCCGACGCCGAGCCGGCCGCGGGCTTCGTGTCCGTGCTGTCGCCGGTCGGGGCGGGCCTGATCGGCCGGCGGGTCGGCTCCGTGGCGCGGTGGCGAACGCCGGACGGCGAGGAGCGCGCGGCCGAAGTGGTGGCGCTGCTCTTCCAGCCCGAATCCACCGGCGACTACACGACCTAGCGCCACGCGGGGGACCGCCCCCGCGCGACACCCCATCAGCAGCGAGTCACCCGCCATGAAATACGCATCGAGCCACGACTTACTCGACCACGTCGTGCGCCACAGCCCGCACCAGCCGGAGTACCTGCAGGCGGTCACCGAGGTGATCGACAGCCTCTGGCCCTACATCGAACGGCACCCGAAGTACGCCGAACAGGGCCTGCTGGACCGGCTGGTCGAGCCCGAGCGGATCGTCATCTTCCGCGTCTCCTGGGTCAACGACCACGGCGACGTGCGCGTCAACCGTGGCTACCGCATCCAGCACAGCCAGGCCATCGGCCCGTACAAGGGCGGGCTGCGCTTCCACCCGTCGGTCAACCTGTCGATCCTGAAGTTCCTGGCCTTCGAGCAGACGCTGAAGAATGCGCTGACCACCCTGCCGATGGGCGGCGGCAAGGGCGGTTCGGACTTCGACCCCAAGGGCAAGAGCCCTGGCGAGGTGATGCGCTTCTGCCAAGCCTTCGTCAGCGAGCTGTTCCGCCACGTCGGTGCCGACACGGACGTGCCGGCCGGCGACATCGGGGTCGGGGGACGCGAGGTCGGCTACATGGCCGGCATGATGAAGAAGCTCACCAACCGCGCCGATTGCGTGTTCACCGGCAAGGGCCTGTCGTTCGGCGGCTCGCTGGTCCGTCCCGAGGCCACAGGCTACGGCACGGTCTACTTCGCCCAGGAGATGCTGCAGCAGCAGGGCATGGACTTCGACGGCCTGCGGGTGGGCGTCTCGGGTTCGGGCAACGTCGCCCAGTACGCGGTGGAGAAGGCGATGGCGATGGGCGCCAAGGTGATCACCGTGTCGGACTCGAGCGGCACGGTGGTCGACGAGGACGGCTTCACGCCCGGGAAGCTGGCCGAGCTGATGGAGGTGAAGAACCACCTCTACGGTCGCGTCGGCGACTACGCCGAGCGCGTCGGTGCCCGCTTCCACGCCGGGCTGAGGCCGTGGCAGGTGCCGATGGACGTGGCGCTGCCGTGCGCGACCCAGAACGAACTCGACGGCCGCGACGCCCGGACCCTGGTGGACAACGGCGTGAAGTGCGTCGCCGAAGGCGCGAACATGCCGTCGACGCTGGAGGCGGTCAAGCTCTTCGAGGCGCGCCGCGTGCTCTACGCCCCCGGCAAGGCGAGCAATGCCGGCGGCGTGGCCACCTCGGGCCTGGAGATGAGCCAGAACGCGATGCGTCTGGCCTGGAGCCGAGAGGAGGTGGACGGACGGCTGCGCACGATCATGCGTGACATCCACGCCGCCTGCCTCGCGCATGGCCGGCGGGCCGACGGCAGCGTGAGCTACGTCGACGGCGCCAACGTGGCCGGCTTCGTCAGGGTCGCCGATGCGATGCTGGCGCAGGGCGTCGTCTGACCCGCCGGTCGCAAGCTGCACACCGTGCGCGCAGCTCCCCTTCCGGCGCATGGGCAGGGGCCCGGCGCAGCGCGGAAAGAAGAAAGCCCCGGAGCATTGAAGCTCCAGGGCTTTCCTGGTTTCCCGGGACATCGCTGGCGGTCCCGGCATGTGTGGATGGTGGAGAGGAGGATCTCCACCAAATCGCTTCCAACGCGTTGGTGCGCTTTGACTTCTATCGATGCGTATCGCATCGAAACGCCCAAACTGGACCACCGGTTTGGACCACCTGCAAGCCTGCTCGGGGGCATCTGGCTGGGCGCCTGTTGAGGTGCCACAGCACGGTGGACGGGCGCGCGGCGGCGGCTGCGGCCTGGGAGGGCGTCGAACTCGTCCATGCCCGGTCACCTCAGCGCATCCAACGGACCGCTGCATCCAGCAGGCCCTGACGCACCCGCAGCTGGCGCTCTGGGTCGGTGTCGCCGCACGCCAGGCGGCACATCCAGTCGGTGGGCGACTCGAAGTCGCAATGCGAAGCGCCCGCGATCAGCTCGTCACGCCAGAGCGCCGGCAGCACGCTGCCCCAGGGGGCGGCAACGGCCTCGGCGTTGCAGCGCGACGGTGGTGCGCGCAGCAGCAGCGCCTCGGTTCGCAGCCGGCTGGCCGCCGCCAGGCCGAGTCGCTCCGTCTCGTCAGGGGTCGTGCGGTCGAACGGGTCCAGGCCGACGTAGCCGACCACGCCTGGCGTGTCCGCTGCCAGCAGGCTGGACAGTCCGCCGGCGGAGAAGCCCACGAGCATGACCTTCTCCACCGGCGCGCCGAAGGCTCCGCCGGCGCGCAACGAGCCCACCAGCGCGGCGAGAGCCCGCGCGTTGCAGCGGAAGTCGAAGGTGCAGGGCAGGTCCGGCGTCACCGCCAGCACGCCCGCATCGGCCAGCGCCTGCGCATGACCTGCCAGCGTGCGCCGGCTGCGCGTGAAGCCGTGCGAGAGGATGGCGGCCCCGCGCGGCGAGCCGGCGACCGGGTACACGTCCAGCGCCACGCGGTGGCCGTCGAGTGCCTGCACCAGGGTCTGCACAGGGGCCGGTGGCGAAGGCTCGGCTGAGGATGTCATCGTGACGACGGCCACGACCGCGCCCGTCAGCGCGGCGCGGATCCGAGATGCGTGAAGGATCGACGCTCGCATGCGCGCATTGTCGGCGGCTGCGCTCCGGCGGGGCTCCGAGGCTGCGACGCGGGCATAGCCTGCGAACGGCTGCGCTCTAGACTGAGGCATGTTCCTGGAGCCCCGAATGACAACCCCAACTTCGCTCACCCGCCGTCCCGGGAGCCGCCAGTGACCGGCGACGGCCGCATGGGCGGGGAGCCTGCGTTGCCGCCTCTCGTGATCGAGGTCTGGAGCGACTATGTCTGCCCCTTCTGCTACCTCGAGGTGCCTGTGCTCGATCGGCTGCAGCAGGCCTATGGCGCAGGGCTGAAGGTGCGCTGGCGGGCCTTCGAGTTGCGGCCCGATCCCGTGCCCACGCTGCAGCCCGATGGCGACTACCTGCGCGACACCTGGGCCCGCGCCGTCTACCCGATGGCCGTCGAGCGCGGCATGACGCTGCGACTGCCGCCGGTGCAGCCACGCAGCCGGCTGGCTTTCGAGGCCGCCGCGCACGCACGCGACCACGGCCGGGGTGAAGCGATGCATCTGGCCTTGTTTCGCGCCTTCTTCGAGCACGGACGAGACATCGGCGACCTCGAGGTGTTGGTCGATACGGGTGTCGGTCTGGGACTCGATGCTGCTGCGCTGCGCGCCGATCTGGTCAACGGGGCGTACACAGCCAGCGTCCACGAAGACCAGCGACTCGCACAGAGCCTCGGCATCCGTGGCGTGCCCATGATGGTGCTTCGGCGCGCCGAGGACCCCGTGCAGCAGGGGCTGGGCGTCTCGGGGGCGCAGCCTGAGTCGGTGCTGCGCGATGCCATCGCCGAGCTGCTCGGTGGGACGGTCTGATCCAGTACTCGCGCGCGGGTCGCAGTCGCCAGCGGTACCGCGCGCAAGGCGCGTGTCCTTGGCCGCTGCCTGAACGACGGACTGGCTCCTCGATTTGCTTGCTTGGCGGGCTTGCGTGCTGTCCGTGCAGGCGTCGGGTCCTCCAGGCCCGCTACCTGGTCTGCCGAGTGTCCGAGTAGGGTCGGCAGTACTTGTTCGCCGCTAATCACAGCGGACGTTCGGGCGATCTCAACGGGCGTAGGCTCAGGCGGTGGCGGCTGCACATCCATGAGCTGAATCGCCCCGGCTTCTCTAGACACTCGCGAGCGTGCTGAAGTATTGCCGCTCG
>CAYLKR010000012.1:0-27065 GCA_964384225.1 uncultured Methylibium sp. | reverse complement strand
CCGATATCCCGAACAACGACCCGGCCGACCCGCTCTCCCGAAAGGATCTCTCCATGGACATGGTTCACGACGCCACCCAGGTGGCCCGCCACGAAGCGCAACGCCAGGGCGGCTCCGCCGCCGCCCCCGGGCGCGAATACCTGAGCTTCCGGCTCGGCGCCGAGGAGTACGGCATCGACATCCTCAAGGTGCAGGAGATCCGCTCCTACGAGCCGCCGACGCGCATCGCGAACGCCCCCTCGTTCCTGAAGGGCGTGATCAACCTGCGCGGCGTGATCGTGCCGATCGTCGACCTGCGTGCCAAGTTCGGCTGCGAGGCCGAGATCAATGCCGTCACCGCGGTGATCGTGCTCGGCGTCAAGGGCCGCGTCGTCGGCGCGGTGGTCGACTCGGTCAGCGACGTGCTCGAGCTGCCGGCCGAGACCATCAAGCCGGCGCCGGCGATGGGCTCGGTGGTCGACACCAGCTACCTGATCGGCATCGCCAGCGTCGCCGAGCGCATGCTGATCCTGCTCGACATCGAATCGCTGATGACGAGCGCCGAGCTCGGCCTGATCGAGGCCGCCGCGGCCTGAGCCGCGCGCTCCCCCGACCGACGGCGCCTGCGGGCGCCGTTGCCGTTTGCGGTCGCCGGGGTTCCCTGCAATCGCGCCCGCTCTCGCGATGCTGCCCGTCGTCGCGCTCCAGGCCTGGCCCGTGACGCCGCACGACGTGGCGTCGCGCGCGCTGCCGATCGAGGTGCTGCAGGCCTGCGAACGCGGCCGCAACGACTGGGTCGGGCCGCCGGGATCGGACGCGCCGGCGCCGGTGCTGCGCATCGAGCCGGCCGCGCCGGCGGGTCACCATCACTGATGGCTGGAAACACGAAGGCGCCCCGCAGGGCGCCTTTGTCTCGAGCCGTCGGGGCTCAGGCCCGCGCCGAGCCGCTGTGCACCGCGACCGCGGCGGCGCCGCGTGCCGTGTAGACGGTCGCCTCGCGCGGCAGCAGGCCTTCGAGCGCGCGGTCGAGCGCCGCGGTCGCGCGCGCCAGCGTCGCGCGCTGCTCGGCCACCTGGCCGCTGGCGCGCACCAGGCGCTGGCGCAGCGCCGGCGGGATGCCGCCGTTGCGCGCCGCATGGCCGAAGCTGTCGAGCGCGACGGCCAGCGCCTGCTGCAGCTGGCTGGCCGCAGCGTCGACGCTGCGCGTGTCGCGTTCGAGCAGCGCCTCGGCGAGCGCCGACAGCCGCTGCTCGACTTCGGCGATCACGGACTCCAGCGGGTCGGCCATGGGGAGCGGGGACACAGGGGACATGAAGGGGAGGCGAGGGGGTTCAGCGCTTGACCGAGCCGAGCAGTTCCTGGGCGTTGGCGATCAGCTTGTCGGCGATCGCCTCGGCGTTGACCTTGAAGCTGCCGTCGGCGATGGCCTGCTTCATGCGCTCGACCTTGGCCGCGTCGAACTCCGGCGCGGACGCGTCCGCCAGCAGGCCGGCGGCGGTGCTGGACAGCTGCACGGTGCTGGCGGCCTCGGCGCCCTGAGCGCCGCGCGCCTTGGCCGCGGCGGCGCCCGCCTCGGCATTGGCACGCGCCAGCGCAGCCGCGTCGGCGGCAGGGGAGGAAGTGGAACCGATCTTCATGACGGACTCCTGCGGCCCGGCATGCGAGGGCCGGGACGATTCAACATGTCAGCGGTATCGACGGCGGGCCGGCGAACTTGAGGAGGCTTTTTGTAACAGCGGCGCGGGCCGCCGGCAAGCCGCAGCGCGGCGCTCACAGCGCGATCTCCACCAGCCGCTCGCCGGCCGGCATGCCGGTGACGATGCGGCCGCTGTCGGTGCGCACGCGCACCGCGCGGCCTTCGAGCCCCGGCGCGAGCGCCAGGCCTTCGCTGTGGACCGCGAAGCCGCGGCCGCTGGCGACCAGCTTGACGGTCTCGCCGGCGGCAAACCACTGGCGCATGCGCAGCTGGTGCTGGCGCAGCGTGTCGCCGGGGGCGAGCGCCAGCGCGAGCGGGCGGCCGATGGCGGCGGACCAGTCGGTGATCGCCGGCTGCTGGTGCGCCGCGAGGTCGACTTCGGCGACCTGCAGGTCGCCCTCGGCCAGCACGGTGCCGGCCGGCAGCGCCGACGCGGCGACCAGCGCCGGGCCGAACACCTTGACGGTGATCGGCAGGTAGACGTTCCAGCGCACCGCGCCGTCGGTGCAGCGCAGGCCGACGCGGGTCGCGCCCCAGGCCTTGAAGCCGGGCGGCAGATAGGGTTCGATGCGCGCGCAGGGCGCGAGCTTCAGGCGCGGGTCGAGCCGGCCGGGCTCGACTTCGACGCGCACGCCGGGCACCGCCGGCACGCTGCCGAGCGCGAGCGCACGGGCCTGCTCGGCCAGCGGCGAAGGCGCTTCCTCGGCGCGCGGCGCGGCGGCGGCGCCGAGCAGTGCGGCGCAGGCCAACAGGGGCAGGCATCGGTTCTTCACGCCGCCACTTTAGGAGGGGCCCGGCGTTGCCGTGCCGGGAATTGACCGCCGAAGCGGCCGCTTTTCCCGCTCATGTTTTCCACCCTGGCGTCCAAGATGCCGTCCATCGCCATGCGAGCGTCCGCACTTCGGTGCGGCGCCGCCGGCTCACCGGGCTTCAAGCCATGATGGACCGCCTCACGAACACGCTGAACTTCCAGGCCCAGGCGCTCGCGCTGCGCTCGGAACGCCAGCGCCTGATCGCCAGCAACATCGCCAACGCCGACACGCCGGGCTACGTGGCGCGCGAGATGGACTTCGCCGCCGCGCTGCGCGAGGCCACCGGCGCGGCGACGCCCGGCAACCGGCTGGCCGCCACGCAGGCCGGCCACATCGCCCCGGCGGGCGGCGCGGTCAGCACGACCGGCCTGAAGTACGCCACGCCCAGCCAGACCAACCTCGATCGCAACACGGTCGACATGGACCGCGAGCGTGCTGCCTTCGCCGACAACGCGGTGCACTACGAGGCCACGCTGCGTTTCATCAACGGCAGCGTGCGCACGATGCTGAGCGCGATCACCGGCCAGTAAGGAGCGCCGTCATGTCGATGCTTTCGATCTTCAACGTCAGCGGCAGCGCGGTCAGCGCGCAGAGCCAGCGCCTGAACGTGGTCGCCTCCAACCTGGCCAACGCCGACACCGTCGCCGGCCCCGACGGGCAGGCCTACAAGGCGCGCCAGGTGGTGTTCCAGACGGTGCCCTTCGGCCAGGCCGGCCAGCCGGCCACGGCGGCCGGCGTGCAGGTCGCGCAGGTCACCGAGGACCAGAGCGCCGGCCGCCGCGTGCTCGACCCCAAGCACCCGCAGGCCGACGCCGACGGCTATGTGACCTACTCGAACGTCAACGCGGTCGAGGAGATGGTCAACATGATCTCGGCCTCGCGCTCCTACCAGAACAACGTCGAGGTGATGAACACTGCCAAGACCCTGCTGCTGAAGACGCTGCAGATGGGTCAGGGCGGCTGAGTCGCCGTAACGAAGGAAGACCATGGCCGTCTCCGACATCCTCGCCACCTCCGGCGTCAGCGCCACGTCGTCCGCCACCGCGGCGACGAAGGAGGACGCCTCGGACCGCTTCCTGAAGCTGCTGGTCACGCAGATGCAGAACCAGGACCCGCTGAATCCGATGGACAACGCGCAGGTCACCAGCCAGATGGCGCAGATCAACACCGTCACCGGCATCGAGAAGCTCAACGACACCGTGAAGTCGCTGTCCTCGCAGATGCTGTCGGCGCAGATGCTGCAGGGTGCCGGCCTCGTGGGCCGCAGCGTGCTGCTGCAGGGCAACGCGCTGCGCTTCGGCGAAGACGGCGTCGCCACCGGCGGCTTCGAGCTGACGAGCGCGGCCGACAGCGTCAAGGTCGAGGTGCTGTCGCCCAGCGGCCGCGTGCTCGACACGATCGACATCGGCGCCGCCTCGGCGGGCCGCAGCGGCTTCGAGTGGACGGCGCCCGAGGGCGCGTCCACCGACGGCATCACCTTCCGCGTCGTCGCGCGCTCGGGCGGCACCGCGCTGACCGCGACGCCGCTCACGCCCGACCTCGTGCGCGCGGTCTCCACCGCCGGCGACACGCTGCAGCTCGAGCTCGCCTTCGGCGGCTCGGTGCCCTACAGCCAGATCAAGGCCATCTCCTGAGGCGCGCCGCGCCCGCACTCCCACCGAAGGAACCCCCATGAGCTTCCAGCAAGGTCTGTCCGGTCTGAACGCCTCGGCGAAGAACCTCGAGATCATCGCCAACAACATCGCCAACGCCGCCACCTACGGCGCCAAGGGCGCGCGCGCCGAGTTCGCCGACGTCTACGCGACCGCGATGAACGGCGCCGGCAGCAACAGCATCGGCATCGGCACCAACCTCGCCGCGGTGGCCCAGCAGTTCACGCAGGGCAACATCACGACGACCGAGAACCCGATGGACATCGCGATCAACGGCGCCGGCTTCTTCCAGGTCAGCGACGGCATGAACCCGACGATGTACACCCGCAATGGCCAGTTCAAGATCGACCGCGAGGGCTACATCGTCAACAACCAGCGCCAGATGCTGATGGGCTATCCGGCCGATGGCCAGGGGGTCATCGTCCCCGGCCAGGCGCGCCCGATCCAGCTGCCCACCGCGGGCATCGCGCCGCGCGCCACCGACGAGATCTCCATCGAGATGAACCTCGACGCGCGCGCCGCGGTCACGCTGCCGACCGCCGGCGACGCGATCGACTTCGGCGATCCGACGACCTACAACAACGCCACCTCGGTCACCGTCTACGACGACCTGGGTCAGGACATCGCGCTGACCTACTACTTCCAGAAGGCGGCCACCGACCAGTGGAACGTCTACGTCACCGCCAACGGCACGCCGATCAGCGTCGACGGCTCCGGCGTGCCGCTGGCGAGCACAACGATCGAGTTCCCGAGCAATGGCGGCGCGCCGCTGGCGCCGGTCGGCCCGGTGGCGATCGACATCCCGGCGACGACCCGTCCGGGCGGCGGCGACACGCTGGCGATCCCCGGCATCGAGCTCGACCTGAGCGGCGCCACCCAGTACGGCGCGACCTTCGGCGTGACCGACCTGCAGCAGACCGGCTACGCGCCGGGGCAGCTGTCGGGCATCACCGTCGAGGGCGACGGCATCATCATGGCGCGCTACAGCAACGGCCAGAGCCAGCCGGCCGGCCAGCTCGAGCTGGCCAACTTCCGCAACCCGCAGGGCCTGCAGCCGATGGGCGGCAACGCCTGGAGCGCGACCTACGGCTCCGGCGACCCGGTGGTCGGCGCGCCCGGCGACGGCAACTTCGGCGTGCTGCAGGCCGGCGCGCTGGAGGAAAGCAACATCGACATGACCGCCGAGCTGGTGGCGATGATCACCGTGCAGCGGGTCTACCAGGCCAACGCGCAGTCGATCAAGACGACCGACGCGGTGCTGCAGACGATCGTGAACCTGCGCTGACCGGCGCGGCGGGCACTGACGAGAAGGCGAGGGCGACGTGGACCGGATGATCTATCTCTCCATGGCCGGCGCGAAGGCGACGATGCAGCGCCAGGACGTGCTGGCCAACAACCTCGCCAACGCCTCCACCACCGGTTTTCGCGCCGAGCTGCAGGCCCTGCGCGCCGTGCCGGTGCGCGGCGACGGCGCGAGCACGCGCGTCTACGCCCTCGAGACGACCACCGGCTACGACGCCACACCCGGCGCCGTGAGCAGCACCGGCCGCCCGCTCGACGTCGCGATGCAGGGCAACGCCTGGCTCGCGGTGCAGGGGCTGGACGGCACCGAGGCCTACACCCGCATGGGTGCGCTGCAGGTCGGACCCGACGGCACGCTGGCCACCGCGAGCGGCCTGACGGTGATGGGCGACGGCGGCCCGATCGCGATCCCGCCGAACACCGAACCCTCGATCGGCGCCGACGGCACGGTCAGCGTGCGCCAGGCCAACGGCACGGTCAACGGCGTCGGCCGGCTCAAGCTGGTGACGCCCGAGGCGCCGCTCGCGCGCGGCGCCGACGGCCTGTTCCGCGCCGCCGACGGCGACCTGCCGGCCGATCCGAACGCCCGCCTGCAGGACGGTGCCCTCGAAGGCAGCAACGTCAACCCGATCGAGAACATGGTGGCGATGATCGCCGCCGCGCGCCAGTTCGAGGCGCAGATGAAGATGCTGCAGACCGCCGAGCGCGACGAGCAGGCCGCCGGGCGGCTGCTGTCGATGAACCCGTAGCGCTCGCCGCTCAGGGCTCGATCGCCATCCCGACGAGCGTCTCGCCGTCGCCGATGCGGCCGAGGCGCGAGGCCGCGCCGGTGGCGAGGTCGACGCGGTAGAGCACCGTCGCGCGGCCATCGGCCGGTGTCAGCGCCGCGTAGGCAGCGTTGCGCACGTCGCTGATGTCGAAATCGGCGCGCTCGAAGGCCCCCGCGCCCAGGGCACCGACGGTGAACAGCCTCCCGGTGTTCGGCGACACCGCGGGCTGCGCGCCCTCGCGGCTGCCCTGCGTCACCAGCGTGCCGTGGCGCGCGTCGATCGCGAAGTTCGTGGTGATCTTGTCGTTGTCCTGGTTGTAGGTGTAGGCCGCGGCGACGAGCGCCGGCATGCGGCCGGCGTGGACGTCGGTGGCGTCGTAGGCGAGCGTGCCGTCGGTCTGCACGCCGTCGGCCTTGGCGTCGGCGTCGATCACCGCGCCGGTGTTCGGGTGCAGCCGCAGGTTCTGCGTCGCGTCCGAGACGACGCGGATGCGGTCGACCGTCGGGTTGAAGTCGAAGCCGAAGCGCTCGCCGTGCAGCGCGACGGCCATCGGCGCGCCCACCGCGCGGGCCGATGCGGCGGCGACGTCGATGCGGTAGAGCTGTCCGCTGCGCCCGAGCGCGTACAGCTCGCCGCGGGCCACGCGGTAGTCCATGCCGACGATGCGCTCCCGGGCCGGCAGCCCCGACAGCGCCGCGCTCGACAACAGCCGGCGCGGCTGGCCGGCGTTGAAGCGGACCAGGCGATGCTGTGCGGTGAGCGCGACGACGGTCTCCTTCGCCGGCGGGCCCAGCGGCTCTTCGGGCGGCGTGGCGCAGCCGGGCAGGGTGGCGAGCAGGGCGGCAAGAACGGCAACGGGGGCGGCGGTGAGCGCAAAGGGGTGCACGGGGCAGGACTCCTGAAGGGGACGGATGACGGGCGGCCAGCCTGTTTACGGCAGTCGCGCCGGGACATTGAGGCCGGTCCTGCGGCAAACGATCGTGCGGCCAGATAATCGCGCGCTAGATTTTCTTGCCCCTGTGCTGCGGCCAGGAGGTGCCGATAACGCTGGCACGCCTCCGCCCGCCACCGACCCATCGTGCTGCTTCTTCCGGCGCGCCTTGCGCGCATCCTGATCCCCCTGTTCATCCTCGCGCCGGCCGGCGCGGCGCTGGCGGCGAAAGTCACGGTCACCGACGCCGCCGGGCGGCCGGTCGAGAACGCGGTGGTCTGGGTCGCCGGCGCGTCCGCGGCGGCGGCGACGCCGGCGGCGGCATCGATCCAGCAGGTCGGCCGGCGCTTCGATCCGACGGTCAGCGTCGTGCAGGTCGGCGCCGCCGTCGCATTCCCGAACAACGACACGGTGCGGCACCACGTCTATTCGTTCAGCCCGGCCAAGCGCTTCGAGATCAAGCTCTACATCGGCACCCCGACCCAGCCGATCGTGTTCGACAAGCCGGGCATCGTCACGCTCGGCTGCAACATCCACGACCGCATGCTCGCCTGGGTCGTCGTCGTCGACTCGCCGCACTTCGCGAAGACCGATGCGGCAGGCCAGGCGGTGCTGGGCGTCGCGCCCGGGCGCCACCGGCTGCGCGTCTGGCATCCCGGCCTCGGCGAGGACGCGCCGCCGTGGGAGGGGGACGTCGCGCTGGACGATGCGCGCGCCGTGCCGCTGAGGCTGGAGCGATGAGCGCAGGATCGACGCCGCGCAGCGTCCTCGACCGCGTCCTCGGCCTGCCGCAGCGCCGGCTCGACGTGCGCATCGTGCTGCTCTTCCTCGGGCTGCTGCTGGCCGTCCAGGCGGTCAGCTTCTTCACGATCCGCGGCGTGCTCGAACGCGCCGCCGACCGCCGCGTGGCCGGCGAACTGCAGCAGGGTGAGCGGGTGCTGGCACGCCTGCTGGTGCAGAACAGCGCCTCGCTGCGCGCCGCGGCCGAGGTGCTGGCGGCCGATTACGGTTTTCGCGAGGCGGTCGCGAGCGACGACCGCGCGACCCTTCTCGATGCCCTGGCCAACCACGGTCAGCGCATCGGCGCCGCGGTGGCGCTGTACTCCAACCTGCAGTTCGAGCCGATCGCATCGACCTCGCCGAGTGCCGCCGAGTTCGTGGCCCAGGCGCGCGCGTCGTTCGCCGACGAACCGTCGGCGTCCGAGGAGCGCACCGGCATCGGCATCGTCGGCGGGCGGCCCTACCAGCTGATCACGGTGGCGGTGCGCGCGCCGCGCCCGATCGGTTACGTGACGATGGGCTTCCCGCTGACCGAGCGGCTCGTCGAGGACCTCGGCCAGCTCACGCCGCTGAAGCTGGCGCTGTTCCTGCGGCGCGACGGCGGGGCCTGGCAGGCGCTGGACATCGGCCGCCACGCCGAGCCGGCGCGGCCGCTGGGCGCGGCCCTCGGCGAGGGCGCGCGGCGCTCCACCGTCATGCTCGGCGAGGACGAGCATGTCGCCGTCCTCGTGCCGCTCGCCGAAGGCGCCGGCCAGCGCCTGGGCGCGCTGCTGCTGCGCCCGCTCGACGACGTCGTCGCCGAGTTCCGCCGGCTGCTCGGCTGGCTGCTCGCGATCTCCGCGGCCGGCATCGCCGCCTTCGCCGCCGGCAGCCTGGCCACCGCGCGCCGCATCACGGAGCCGATCAAGAGCCTGTCCGAGAGCGCCCGCCGGCTGGGTGCCGGCGACTACGGCACGCCGGTGCTCGTGAGTTCGCGCGACGAGGTCGCCGTGCTGGCCCAGTCCTTCGAGGTCATGCGCACCGCGATCCACGAGCGCGAGGACCGCATCCGCCGGCTGGCCTACTGGGACGCGCTGACCGGCCTGCCGAACCGCGCCCAGCTGCTGGACCGCGTCGCCGAGGCCCTCGAGCGCGCCGGCCGCGATGGCGAGCCCTGCGCGGTGCTGATGCTCGACCTCGACCGCTTCAAGCTCGTCAACGACGCCCTCGGCCACGGCTTCGGCGACCGCATGCTGCAGGCCGTCGCGCAGCGCCTGGGCGCCGGCGTGCTGCGCGACGGCGACGTCGCCGCGCGGCTGTCGAGCGACGAGTTCGCGGTGCTGCTGCCGGGCAGCGGCGCGGAGACCGCGCGCGCAGTGGCCCTGCGGCTGCGCAAGGACCTGCAGCAGCCGCTGGCGATCGGCGACCAGGCGGTGGACGTGAGCGTCGGCATCGGCCTCGCCGTCTATCCGGACGACGCGCAGACCGCCGAGCAGCTGCTCGGCCGCGCCGAGATCGCGATGTACGCCGCCAAGGCGCAGTTCACCGGCCTGAAGGCCTACAAGCCGGAGCTGGAGACGGCGCAGCTCGCCACGCTGTCGATGCTGACCGAGCTGCAGCACGCCATCGAGAACGACCACCTGCGGCTGTACCTGCAGCCCAAGGTGGCGCTGACCGACGGCCGCGTGGCCGGCGTCGAGGCGCTGGTGCGCTGGCAGCATCCGCAGCGCGGCCTGGTGCCGCCGGCGCTGTTCATCCCCTTCGCCGAGCAGACCGGCTTCATCCGCGCGATCACCACCTGGATGATCGAGCGCTGCGTCGCCTGCTGCCAGGCGCTGCGGGAGGTCGGCGCCGAGGTCAGGTTCGCGATCAACCTGTCGACGCGCGACCTGCTCGACCACGACCTGCCGCTGAAGGTCGAGCGCCTGCTGACGGCCCAGGGCATGGCGCCCGACCTGATCTGCATGGAGATCACCGAGAGCGCGGTGATGGACGACCCGGAGCGCGCGCTCGCCACCATCCACCGGCTGCGCGCGATGGGGCTGTCGCTGTCGATCGACGACTTCGGCACCGGCTATTCCTCGCTCGCCTACCTGAAGCGCCTGCCGCTGCACCAGCTGAAGATCGACAAGAGCTTCGTGCTGCGCATGGAACACGACCGTGCCGACGAGAAGATCGTGCGCTCGGTCATCGACCTGGCGCACCACCTCGACCTCGAGGTGGTGGCCGAGGGCGTCGAGACCGAGCAGGTCTGGGCCATGCTCAAGCACTGGGGCTGCGACCACGTGCAGGGCTACTTCGTCGCCAAGCCGATGCCGGCCGAGGACTTCCCGGACTGGCTGGCGGCGTGGCGGGCGCCCGAGGTCCGGCTGCACACCGAGTTCTCCGACACGCTGTGAGGCCGGGCCGCGGGCGGCCCCGGCGCTGCGGCGCTACGCTCGCCCTCGTCGAGACTCCCGCACGCCCCATGCGCCGAAGCTTCGTCCTACTCGCCGCGGCGCTGCTGGCCGGCTGCGCCGCCGCGCCCGACTCCAGGCGCGTCACGACGGCGGCGACCACGCCGCTGTCGGACCTGAACCTGATGTCCACGCCGATCCCGCCGGTGCTGCTGGAGGCGCGCCAGCGGCCCTATGCGCTGCCGCCGGTGACCGGCTGCGAGGCGCTGGCCACGGCGGTGGCCGAACTCGATGCGCTGCTCGGCCCCGACGTCGATGCCACGACGGACGACCCGGAGCGCGGGCTCGTCGACCGCGGCTCCGAGGCGGTCGGCGACGCCGCGGTCGGCGCGATCCAGGGCGCCGCGGCCGGCGTGCTGCCGTTTCGCGGCTGGCTGCGCAAGCTCAGCGGCGCCGAGAAGCGCGACAAGGAGGTGAGGGCGGCGATCGATGCCGGCCAGGCGCGCCGCGGTTTCCTGAAGGGCCTGCGCGCGGCCCAGGGCTGCTGAGAACAAGGCGCCGAAGCGCCGCCTTTTCCGCGCGTCGCGGCGCTTCAGCCGCCGCATCATCGGCCGACAAGGAGCACCTCGCCATGATGCGTTCGCTTTGGATCGCCAAGACCGGCATGGAGGCCCAGCAGACCCAGCTGGACCACATCTCGCACAACCTCGCCAACAGCGCCACCAACGGCTTCAAGCGCTCGCACGCGGTGTTCGAGGACCTGATGTACCAGACGCTGCGGCAGTCGGGCGCCAACAGCACCGAGCAGAGTACGCTGCCCACCGGCCTGCAGGTCGGCCTGGGCACGCGTGCGGTGGCCACCTCGCGCCAGTTCAGCCAGGGCAACCTGCAGCAGACCGGCAACAACCTCGACGTGGCGGTCAAGGGCGGCGGCTTCTTCCAGATCCAGATGCCCGACGGCACGACCGGCTACACGCGCGACGGCGCCTTCCAGGTCGATGCCTCGGGCCAGCTCGTCACCAACAACGGCTACGTGGTCCAGCCCGGCATCGTGATCCCGGCCAATGCGCAGAGCATCACGGTCGGCGCCGACGGCGTGGTCAGCGTCGCGCTGCCCGGGCAGGCACTGCCGCAGCAGGTGGGCCAGCTGCAGCTCGCGAGCTTCGTCAACCCGGCCGGCCTGGAGCCGCGCGGACAGAATCTCTATGCCGAGACCGCCTCGTCGGGCACGCCGAACGCCGGCGCGCCGGGCAGCAACGGCCTGGGCCAGCTGGCGCAGGGCTTCGTCGAAACCAGCAACGTGAACGTGGTCGAGGAGCTGGTCGCGATGATCCAGACCCAGCGCGCCTACGAGCTGAACTCCAAGGCCATCCAGACCTCGGACCAGATGCTGCAGCGTCTGTCGCAGCTGTGATGCGCCGCTTCGCGCCCCTGGCCGCCGCGGCGGCGCTCGCCGGCTGCGCATCGATGCAGCCCAAGGTCGACATCGCCGACACCCAGCCGGTGCGCCCGCAGGTCCAGGCCTCCCCGCCGGTCAATAACGGCGCGATCTTCCAGGGCACGAGCTACCGGCCGCTGTTCGAGGACCACCGCGCGCGGCTGGTCGGCGACACGATCACGGTGCAGATCGTCGAGAAGGTGGCGGCCAGCCAGCAGTCGACCAGCACGGTCGACAAGTCGGGCTCGGTCGAGGCCGGCATCACCGCGCTGCCCTTCTTCCCGAGCAGCGCCTTCAACCGCGCCAGTGCCTCGGGCAGCTCGAGCAACGGCTTCGAGGGCAAGGGCACGACGGCCAGCGCCAACACCTTCACCGGCACGATCACCGCCACCGTCACCGAGGTGCTGCCCAACGGCCACCTGGTGATCGCCGGCGAGAAGCAGATCGGCGTCAACGCCCATGTGGACGTGCTGCGCTTCACGGGCCAGGTCGATCCGCGCGCGATCCAGCCGGGCAACGCGGTCGCGTCCGCGCAGATCGCCAACGTGCGCATCGAGCAGCGCGGCCGCGGCGCCCAGGCCGAAGCGCAGGTAATTGGCTGGTTGGCACGGTTCTTTTTGAGCGTTCTGCCCATCTAAAGATTTCCAGAATGGTGACAACGACCCTCATGCCGTTGTCACCTTCATGCACCGCCTCCACGCCCCCGTACCGAACGCCGACGCGCTGCTGCGCTTCGTGACCGGCCTGGCCTTCGCGCTGGCGAGCACCGCGCTGTGGTGGCCCCACGACGCACAGGCCGCGCGGCTCAAGGAAGTCGCCTCGGTGCAGGGCGTGCGGGCCAACCAGCTGGTCGGCTACGGCCTCGTCGTCGGCCTCGACGGCACCGGCGACCAGACCACCCAGACCCCGTTCACGACGCAGAGCCTGAACGCCATGCTGCAGCAGATGGGCGTGACGGTGCCGCCGGGCACCAGCGTGCAGCTGCGCAACGTGGCGGCGGTGATGATCACCGCCTCGCTGCCGCCCTTCGCGCAGCCGGGCCAGACGATCGACATCAATGTCTCGTCGATGGGCAATGCCAAGAGCCTGCGCGGCGGCACGCTGATCGCGACGCCGCTGAAGGGCGCTGACGGCCAGATCTATGCGCTGGCCCAGGGCAACCTGATCGTCGGCGGCGCCGGCGCCTCGGCCGGCGGCTCCAAGGTCCAGGTCAACAGCCTCAATGCCGGCCGCGTGCCGGGCGGCGCGACCGTGGAGCGCAGCGTGCCGACGCCGCTGGCCCAGGGCGACACGATCCAGCTCGACCTCAACTCGGCCGATTACTCGACCGCCCGCGACGTGGTCAAGGCCATCAACGCCCGCATGGGCGAGGGCAGCGCACAGGCGCTCGACGGCCGCACGGTGCGCGTGCGCATGCCGGCCTCGCCGGACGCGCGCGTCGCTTTCCTCGCCGAGATCGAGAACCTGCCGATCGCGCTCACGGCCCCTGCGGCGCGCGTGGTCGTCAACGCCCGCACCGGCTCGGTGGTGGTCAACCAGTCCGTCACGCTCGGCGCCTGCGCGGTCGCGCACGGCAACCTGTCGGTGACGATCTCCTCCACGCCGGTGATCAGCCAGCCCGGGCCGCTGTCCGGCGGCCAGACGGTGCAGGCCGAGCAGGCCGACATCGCGATCAAGCAGGACGCCGGCTCGCTGATCCAGCTGCCCGCGGGCACCCAGCTCACCGACGTCGTGAAGGCGCTCAATTCGCTCGGCGCGACGCCGCAGGAGCTGCTCGCGATCCTGCAGGCCATCAAGGCCGCCGGCGCGCTGAACGCCGAGCTCGAGGTGATCTGAGATGGACCACCCCCGTTGCGGCTTCGCCGCTCCCCTTCGAGGAAGCGCCGCTGGCGGCCACTCGGCAGGCCGAGGCATGCGTCGCGCGGTGCGCGGCGGCCGGCGGAGCGACTGACATGCAGGCAGCACCCGGCCTCGGCAGCGGCCTCGACGGCAATGCGCTGCGCACGCTGCAGGCCCAGGCGGGCCGCGACCCGCGCGCGGCCGTGCAGCAGGCCGCCAGGCAGTTCGAGGCCCTGTTCATGCAGGAGCTGATGAAGAGCATGCGCCAGGCGACGCTGTCCAGCGGCCTGCTCGACAACGGCGGCACCGCGATGGGCACCGAGCTGCTCGACGGCCAGTTCGCGCAGAAGCTCACCGGACTGCCGGGCGGGCTGTCGTCGTTGATCGCGAAGCAGCTCGAGCGCCAGCTCGCGCCGGCGGCTCCCGAGGCGGCGGCGAAGCCGCAGGCCCAGGTCTGGGAGCGGCTGCCGGGCGCGTCGCGCGCGCAGGATTTCGTCGCGCGCCACAGCCGCGCCGCGGAGGCCGCGGCCGCCGAGACCGGCATCCCCGGCGCCTTCATCCTGAGCCAGGCGGCCCACGAGTCCGGCTGGGGCCGGCGCGAGATCCGCCATGCCGACGGCAGCCCGAGCCACAACGTCTTCGGCATCAAGGCCGGCGCCGGGTGGAAGGGCCCGGTCGCCGAGGTCACGACCACCGAGTACATCGACGGCCGCGCACACAAGGTCAAGGCGAAGTTCCGTGCCTACGCGAGCTACGAGGACGCCTTCCGCGACTACGCCCGCCTGATCAAGGACAGCCCGCGCTACGCCAAGGTGCTGGAGCAGGGCGGCAGCGCCCAGGGCTTTGCGGTCAACCTGCAGCGCGCCGGCTACGCCACCGACCCGGAGTACGCCGCCAAGCTGGGCCGCGTGATCAACACCACGCTGCGGCTGCAGCGCACGCTGACGACCTGAGGACGATGCGATGAGCGGCCTGATGAGCCTGGGCACCCGGGCGATGTTCGCCAACTACGCGGCGTTGCAGACCACGGGGTCGAACATCGCCAACGCCGGCACCGAGGGCTATTCGCGCCAGCAGGTCGACCTGGCCACCGCCGGCGGACAGTTCACCGGGGCCGGCTTCTTCGGCAAGGGCGCGCGCATCGAGACCGTGACGCGCGCCGCCGATGCCTTCCTGACCCGCGAGGCCGCGGCCTCGCGCGCCCGCGCGGCCCTCGACGAGACCCACCTCGAGCAGCTCACGCGGCTGGAGAAGGTGTTCCCCTCCGGCGAGCAGGGCATCGGCTATGCGGCCGGCCAGCTGCTCAATGCCTTCGTCGACGTCGCCAACCGGCCGCAGGACACGTCCGCGCGCCAGGTCGTGCTGGCGCGCACCGAGGAGCTGGCGGCGCGCTTCCGCGCGGCCGGCGAGCAGGTCGACATCCTGCAGTCCGGCGTGGCCCAGGACCTGCGCAACTCGGTCGCCACCGTCAACTCGCTGGCGCAGCGCGTGGCCGACATCAACCAGCAGATCGCCGCCGTCAAGGGCGTGGGCCATGTGCCCAACGACCTGCTCGACCAGCGCGACCGGCTGATCTCCGAGATCTCCGAGCACATCCAGGTCACCACGATCGCGGCCGACGACGGCACGATGGGCGTGTTCATCGGCGGCGGCCAGCGGCTGGTGCTGTCGAACACCGCGCTGCAGCTCAAGGTCACGCCTGACCAGTACGACCCGGCGCGCGTGCGTCTGGCGATCGGCGAGGCGGGCGCCGACCGGCTGGTGTCGACCGACTCGATCACCGGCGGCAGCATCGCCGGCCTGCTGAAGTTCCAGAACGAGGACCTCGGCGACGCCCGCGCGCTGCTCGGCCAGCTCGCCAGCGCGATCGCCGGGCGTCTCAACGAGCAGCAGGCGCTGGGCCTGGACCTGCGCCAGCCGCCGGGCACCGGCGCGCCGCTGCTGACCATCGGCGCGCCGCGCGTGCTGCCGGCCGCCAGCAACGACCGCCTGCCCGATGGCAGCTTCGCCGCCGCGACCGTCGGCCCCGACGGCCGCAGCGTGCCGACCGTGTCGCTGACCGTGACCGACGTGCGCCAGCTGCAGCCGAGCGACTACGAGCTGCGTGCCGACGCCGCCAACCCCGGCCAGTTCCTGCTGAGGCGCCTGTCCGACGGCGTGACGCGCAGCGTGCTGCCCGGCGACGAGGTCGACGGCTTCCGCATCGACTTCGGCGTGCCGGCGCCCGGCGCCGGCGACCGCTACCTGCTGCAGCCGGTCAGCAACGCCCCGGCCGGCATGGCGCGCGTGCTCGACGACCCGCGTGGCATCGCCGCCGCCTCGCAGGTGGCCGCCACCGTCGGGGCCGACAACGCCGGCACCGGCTCGGTCGGCACGCTGCGCACCGTCAGCACGGCGCTCGACCCGACGCTCGCCGCCGACATCACCTTCAGCGACGACCTCGGCGGCTACGACTGGACCCTGACCGACGGCAGCGGCACCGTGGTGGCCAGCGGCAGCGGCAGCTGGTCGGCGGGTGCGCCGATCGCGCTGAACGGCTTCGAGCTCACGCTCACCGGCGTGCCGCGAGCCGGCGACACGCTGCGCGTCGCGCCGACCGCCTTCCCGGCGGCGAACAACGGCAACGCGCTGTCGCTGCTCGACCTGCGCGACGAAGGCATGGTCGGCCGCGAGCAGCTCTCGGCCGGCGGCCTGTCGCCCGGCGAGACGATCACCAGCGCCTATGCGCGCGCGATGGCCGACATCGGCGTGCGCGTGCAGAGCGCACGCGCGTCCAGCGCGATCACCACCGCGGTGGCCGACAACGCCGCCGAGGTGCTGGCCTCCAAGACCGGCGTCAACCTCGACGAGGAGGCCGCCCGGCTGATCCAGTTCCAGCAGGGCTACCAGGCCGCGGCCAAGGTGCTGCAGGTCGCCCAGGGCATCTTCGACACGCTGCTGTCGGTGGCCGGCCGCTGAACCCCGCAGGAGAACCCGCCATGCGCCTGAGCACCGCCAACAGCTACGAAGCCGCGATCGCGAACCTGCAGCGCCGCCAGATCGAGATGAGCGAGAGCCAGACCCAGCTCACCAGCGGCAAGCGCGTCAACCGCGCCAGTGACGACCCCACCGCCGCGGCGCGCGCCGAGCGCGCGCTGGCGCTCGAGCTGCGCAGCACCGCGAGCCAGCGCGCCGTCGAGGCGAGCCGCAACGCGATGAGCCTGGGCGAGGGCGCGCTGGCCGACGCCGGCGAGCTGCTGCAGCAGGCGCGCGAGACCCTGGTCGCCGCCGGCAACGCCACCTACAGCGACGCCGAGCGCCGCAGCCTGGCGCTGAACCTGCGCGAGATCCGCAAGCAGCTGTTCGCGATCGCCAACCGCCCCGACGGCGCCGGCGGCTACCTCTTCGCCGGCCAGGGCTCGAGCAACCCGCCCTTCGTCGACACGCCCGCCGGCGTCGAATTCCGCGGCGCAGGCGGCCAGATCGACGTGGCCTCGGGCGAGAGCCTGCCGGTCACCCTGGACGGCCCGGCGGTCTGGCTGCAGGCGCGCACGGGCAACGGGGTCTTCGAGACGCGCCCGGTGCAGCAGCTCGGCAGCGCCTGGGTCGACACCGGCCGCGTCAGCGACCCCGCGGCGCTGACCGGCGACCCCTACACGGTCAGCTTCACCGTCAGCGGCGGCGTGACGACCTACACCGTGCTGCGCGACGGCAACCCGACCGCGCTCACCGACGTGCCCTACGCGGGCGGCCGCGCGATCGAGATCGACGGACTGTCCTTCACCGTCACCGGCGAGCCGGCCGACGGCGACAGCTTCGCGGTGGAGCCCGCGACCGCGACACTGAACGTCTTCACCGTGCTCGACCGCGCCGCCTCGGCGCTGGAGGCGCCGCTGCTGAACAACGGCCAGATCACCCAGGCCGTCAGCACCGGCGTGCGTGACGTCGACGCCGCGCTCGGCCGCATGCAGTCGCAGCGCGCGCTGGCCGGCGAGACGCTGAACCGCATCGACGGCGTCGAGAACCGGCTCGCCGCGCTCAAGCTCGGGGCCCAGACCGAGCGTTCCGCCGCGGAAGATCTGGACATGGTGGAAGCTATTTCACGCTTTCAGAGCCAGCAGAGCGGCTACGATGCCGCCCTGAAGTCGTACTCGATGGTGCAGAGACTCTCACTGTTCCAGTACATCGGCGTCTGACGCCGCAGGTTCCGTTTCTTCCAGGAGCTCCGCGTGAGCGACAGCATTCTCAGCCGCGTGGCGCTGAGCTATTCCCCCATGGTCGACCGCCAGCGCGCGGTGGCGGCGACGCGCCTGACCGTCTTCCCGCTCGTGCCCGGCGCGCCGCTGGACGCCGCCGCGCTGCTCGCCGAGGTGGCCACCGTCTGGCCCGAGGGCGGCCGCAAGGTCTCGCTGAACGTGCTCAGCGAGTCGCTGCTGCACGACCTGATCGAGGCGCAGCCGAGCGCCAACGTGATGATCGAGGTGCCGGCCTTCATGGCCTGCGACGAGTCACACACCGCGGCGATCGCGGCGCTGCACGCCAAGGGCAGCACGCTGCTGATCAAGGGCCGGCCGCTGCGCGAGCTGCCGCGCGAGGTGCTGCCCTGCTTCAAGCAGTCGATCATCGACCTGGCCGACGACCGCCGCGTCGGCGAGACCGGCCCGGCCCCGGGCGTCATCCGCAACATCGCCTTCGTGCAGTCGGGCGTGCACCGCATTTCCGACATGGAGGCTTCGTTCGCGCGCGGCGCCCAGGCGGTGCTCGGCTGGCCGATGGACGACGCGATCGCGCAGGCCAAGCCCGCGGCCGGCGGCGCGGCGAAGACGGGTGCGTCGGACCTGCAGGTGATCGTCGAGCTGATCCGCCGCGTCGACCAGGGCGATCCGATCGAGAAGCTCGAGGAGACGCTCAAGCGCGACCCGACGCTCGCCTTCAAGCTGATGCGATACATCAACTCGCCCGGCTTCGGCCTGAGCGTGGAGATCAGCTCGTTCCGCCACGCGATCATGATGCTCGGCTACGGCCGGCTGAAGCGCTGGCTGGCGCTGCTGCTGGCCACCGCGAGCAAGGACACGAACCTCAAGCCGGTGATGTTCGCCTCGGTGCGGCGCGGCATCCTGATGGAGGAGCTGGTGCGCCACCTCGGCGACGACGAGATGAGCGGCGAGCTGTTCATCTGCGGCGTGTTCTCGCTGCTCGACCGGCTGTTCAAACAGCCCTTCGCCGAGCTGCTGCAGTCGCTGCCGGTGCCCGAGCGCGTGCACCAGGCGCTGGTGCAGGGCAGCGGGCCGTTCGCGCCCTACTGCGCGCTGGTGCGGGCGATCGAGGGCGACGAGCTCGACCCGATCCGCGAGGCCTGCGACAACCTGATCACCGACCCGGGCGAGATCAATCGCGCGCTGCTGCGCGCGCTGGCCCAGGCCGCCGAACTGGACTGAGGGCGACCGGGTCCCGGCGGCGCCCAGCGGGAGGACGGCCATCGGCGATCATCCGGCCATGGCAGTACCTCACGGCAGTGAAGCCGCCGAGCGCGGCATGCCGTCGCGGCCGGTGACGGCCGCCGCGGCCCCCCGGACCGTGCGGCGGCCGCTGCGCGATCTGGCGGTGGCCCGCAAGCTCGGGTTGATGGTGCTGCTGTTCGTCGCCGCGATCGCGGCGCTGGTCGCGCTGGGCAAGCTCAACGGCGACGTGCTGTCGGCCGTGCGGGCCTATGTCGCGGGCGAGGGCTTGTGGGCCAAGGCCCATCGCGACGGCGTCTACTACCTGGTGCGCTACGCGCAGAGCCGCGACGAAGCCGATTACCGCCGTTACGACGCCGCGCTGCGCGTCAACCTCGGCGACCGCCAGGCCCGCGAGGCGCTGGAGGCGCCCGAGCCCGACCTGGCGCGTGCCGCCGAGGGCTTCCTGGCCGGGCGCAACCACCCGGGCGACATCGACGGCATGATCTGGCTGTTCCGCACCTTCCGCGAGGTGCCGCATCTGGACCGGGCGATCGCGCTGTGGACCCAGGCCGACGGCCAGATCGACCGCCTGCGCAGCCTGGGCGCCGAGGTGCGCGCCGAGGTGCTGCGCGGCGGCCCCGCACCGGAGCGCCGCGACGAGCTGATCGCGCGGATCGAGGCGGTGCACGAGGCGCTGGTGCCGCTGGAGAACGGGTTCTCCGCCGTGCTCGGCGAGGCGAGCCGCTGGGTCGTCGGCGTCCTGATGGTCACGACCCTGGTGCTCGGCGGCGTGCTGCTGGCGGTCGCGCTGCTGACGGCCCGCTTCATCGCGCGGCAGATCCTGCAGCAGATCGAGTCGCTGCGCCTGGCGGCGGAACGCGTGGCGCGCGACGACTTCGACCATGCCGTCGAGGTCGGCTCGGCCGACGAGCTCGGCCGCCTGGCCGAGCGCTTCAACGGCATGCTCGGCCGGCTGCGCGAGCACCGCTCCGAGATCGAGAGCGCCGCCGCCGAGCTGCAGGACGCGACCCGCGCCGCCCGCGCGCTGGCCGTGCAGGCCGAGGCCGCGAGCCTGGCCAAGAGCCAGTTCATGGCCAACATGAGCCATGAGGTGCACACGCCGATCAACGGCATCCTCGGCATGACCGAGCTGCTGCTGGGCACGCCGCTCGACGCGCGCCAGCAGCGCTACGCGCAGGCCGCCTACCGCTGCGGCGAGGAGCTGTTCGACATCATCCAGGACATCCTCGACTACTCGCGCATGGACACCGGCGCGCTGGCGCTGGCCCCGGTGGACTTCGAGCCGCGCGTGGTGGCCGAGGACGTGCTCGGCCTGCTGGCCGCGCGCGCCCACGAGCGCGGCCTCTCGCTCGTGCTGCGCGAGGCGCCCGGTCTGCCGGCGCGCGCCCGTGGCGATGCGCTGCGGCTGCGCCAGGTGCTGCACAACCTGGTGGCCAACGCGATCAAGTTCACCGAGCGCGGCGAAGTCGTCGTCGACCTGCGGCCCGCCGCCGACGCACCGGTCCCCGACGGCGGCCGCTGGTGGCTGGAGATCGGCGTCAGCGACACCGGCATCGGCATCGAACCCGAGGTGCTGGCCGGGCTGTTCACGCCTTTCACCCAGGCCAGCAGCGGCATGGCGCGCCGCTACGGCGGCGCCGGCCTCGGGCTGGCGATCTCGCGCCAGCTGACCGAGCTGATGGGCGGCACGCTCGACGCCACCAGCGTGCCGGGCTCGGGCTCGGTGTTCCGCGTGCGGCTGCCGCTGGCAGCGCCGGACGAGCCGGCCCCGATGGCGCCGAGCGCGCCGCTGCCGGTGCGCCGCGTGCTGCTGCTCGAAGCTCACACCACCCAGCGCGATGCACTGGCGGCGCTGCTGGCGGGCTGGCAGGTGGAGGTGCTGGAGACCGCCGACGCCGACGCGGCCCTCGGGCGGCTGCGCGACGAGCGGGCCGCCGGCCGCCCCGTGGACGCGCTGCTGCTCGACCTGGAACAGCCTGGCGCCGAGGTGCCGGCGCTGATCGGCCGGCTGCTGGACGCGGCCGGCGACCCGCTGCCGCGCGTGGTGCTGCTGGCCGCCGCACCCGACGCGCTGCTGCGCCTGCCGTCGCCGGCGCCGGGGCCGCTGCTCGGCAAGCCGGTGCGCAAGCGGCAGCTGCACGAGGCGCTCGCCGGTGGCGTTCGCGACGCGGCGGCGCCGGCCGGCGGCTTGACGCCGCGGCTCGGTGGTCACATCCTCGTGGTCGAGGACAATCCGGTCAACCAGGAGGTCATCGCGCAGATGCTGCGCCGGCTCGGCAGCCGGGTCCATCTGGCTGCGTCCGGGCTCGAAGGGCTGCAGGCGATGTGCGCGCAGCGCTTCGATCTGGTGCTGATGGACATCCAGATGCCCGGCATGGACGGCGTCGAGGCGCTCGGCTGGCTGCGGCGCGGGCCGAGCGAGCGTTTCGCGTTGCTGACCCCGGCCGCCACCCCGGTCATCGCCGTCAGCGCCGACGCGCTGGGTGGCGACCGGGACCGTTACCTGAGCGTGGGCTTCGATGACTACCTCGCCAAACCGCTGCGCAAGACCCGTCTGCATGCGATGCTTGCGCACTGGCTCCCCGCTGCCGCACCCGCGCCGGCGGCCACGCCGGTGCCGCCGTCCGTTGTCCCGGAAGACCCAGTCATGACGCAAGCGACCCCGTTCCCGCCGCCGCTGCCGCCCGGTTCGCCGCTCGACCCGGCGGCGCTGCAGCGGCTCTTCGACCTCGACCCGACCGGCGCCAACCGCCTGCTGGAGCGCGTCGTGCAGGCCTTCGACACCTCGCTCGGCCGGCTGATGCCGCAGCTCGACGCGGCCATGGCTGCCGGCGACCTGGACGCGATCAAGGGCGTGGCGCACACGCTGAAGTCGTCGATGGCGAGCATCGGCGCGCTCAAGCTGTCGGCGTTGTGCGCCGATATCGAACGCATGATCCGCAACGGCGAAACCCAGGGCCTGGCCGGACTGGTGGAAACCATGCACGCCGACGTCGGCACGGTGAGCGAGAGCCTGCGCGCGCTGCTCGCCGCGCGCGGCTGAAGGCGGCGTCGACCGCCCTGGACCCCCGATGAACCCGCCGCACGCCCTCCAAGCCGACGGCTCGGCCGAGACCGCCGAGCTGCTGCTCGTCGACGACGACGACCCGACGCGCATCGTGACCGCCGACGCGCTGAAGGCGCACGGCTTCACCGTCACCGAGGCCGCCAGCGGCGAGGAGGCCTTCGAGCTGCTGGCGCGCTGGTCGCCCGACATCCTGGTGCTCGACGCCCGCATGCCCGGGATGGACGGCTTCGAGGCCTGCCGCCGCCTGCGCCGCATGCCCGGTTTCGAGATGCTGCCGGTGCTGATGCTCACCGGCCTGGACGACTCCGAATCGATCCGCCAGGCCTACGAGGCCGGCGCGACCGACTTCTTCGTCAAGAGCACCCAGTGGGGGCTGCTCGAGATGCGGCTGCGCCACCTGCTGCGCGCCTCGCGCACGGTGCACGACCTCGACCGCAGCAACAACCAGCTCGCGCGCGCGCAGGCGCTCGCCAAGCTCGGTAGCTTCGAGTGGTGGCGGGCGCGGGGCGGCATCGAGCTCTCGCCCGACGCCCGGGCGATGTTCGGCCTGCCGGCCGGCGAGACGGTCACGCTGCACCGCATGCTGCGCCTGCTGGCCGACGTGAAGCGCCGCGCGCCGCTGGTCGACCGGCTGCGCGACACGCTCAAGAGCGGCACGCCGTACAGCGACTACATCTCGGTCGAGGTCGGCTTCGGCCGGCCGCGGCGCGACGCGGCGGAGGAGCGCATCGTGCGCACCGTGCGCGTCGAGGCCGAGCCGACCTACGACGAGCACGGCGGGGTGCTCGGCTACACCGGCTTCGTGCAGGACGTGACCGAGCAGCGCCTGGCGATGGACCGCATCCGCCACCTCGCCGACTTCGACACGCTCACCAAGCTGCCGAACCGCGGCAACCTGCTGCGCCGCGCCGACCGGGCGGTCGAGCATGCGCAGCGCATGAAGCACCATGTCGGCGTGCTGCTGATCGACCTCGACCGCTTCAAGGAGATCAACGACACGCTCGGCCACACGGCCGGCGACGAGGTGCTGCGCGAGGTCGCCGAGCGGCTCAAGGGCTGCGTGCGGCACTCCGACGTGGTGCCCGAGCCCGGCACCGACCTGGCCGCCACGCGCGCCCACCGCCAGTACGAGGGCGTGGGCCGCCTCGGCGGCGACGAGTTCGTCGCGCTGCTGCCCGACCTGCCGACCGACCCGGACAAGGCCGACGAGGCCGTCGAGAGCGTCGCGCAGCGCGTGCTGGAGGTGATGCGCGAGCCGGTGGTGATCGACGGCAAGGACTACTTCGTCACCGCCAGCGTCGGCGTCTCGCTGTTCCCTCGCGACGGCAGCTCGATGATCGAGCTGCTCAGCAGCGCGGACGTGGCGATGTACGCCGTCAAGGACGCCGGCCGCAACAACTACTCGCGCTTCCAGCCGCAGCTCGCCGGGCGCGGCCGCGAGAAGCTGGAACTGCACAGCGCGCTGCACCGCGCGATCGAGCGCGGCGAGCTCGTGCTGCACTACCAGCCCAAGGTGGACGTGTCCTCGGCGCGCATGGTCGGCGTCGAGGCGCTGATGCGCTGGCGCCGCGGCGAGCGCATGGTGCCGCCGCTGGAGTTCATCCCGCTGGCCGAGGAGACCGGCCTGATCGTGCCGATGAGCGAGTGGCTGGTGCGGGAGGCCGCGCGCCAGGCCGGCGTCTGGCACCGCCGCGGCATCGAGACCTCGATCGCCGTCAACCTGCCCGGGCTGGTGTTCGAGCGCTGCGACGTCGCCGCGCTGATCCTCGAGGCGACCGCCGAGCATGGCATCGCGCACCGCACGATCGAGGTCGAGATCACCGAGCGCACGCTGATGAAGCGGCTGAAGGACAGCCAGATGCTGCTGCGCCTGAACGCCGCCGGCATCGAGATCGCGATCGACGACTTCGGCACCGACTACTCCTCGCTGTCCTCGCTGAGCGAACTGCCGATCAGCGAGCTGAAGATCGACCGCAGCTTCGTCACCGGCCTGGGCGTCACGATGAAGAGCTCGGCGGTGGCCAACGTCATCATCGCGCTGGCGCGCTCGCTGGGCATGCGCGTGGTCGCCGAGGGCGTCGAGAGCCTGCGCCAGATGGAGCGGCTCAAGGACCTCGGCTGCACGGTGATGCAGGGCTACCTGTTCTCGCCGCCGCTGCCCGGCACCGACCTCGCCGACTGGCTGGAGCAGACCGTGCTGCCGCGCAACGCCCCGTGGATCGAGCTCGGCAGCGACGAGTACACGGCGGCGCTGCGCGCGCTGCCCGGCGGCCCGCCGCCGGCCGCTTGAGGACGCCGCCGATGGCGCGTCCGGACGCCGCGCCGCCCGGCAGCGAAGGCGGCAGCACGGCACCGGCCCAGCTCGCCAAGGCGGCGCTGCGCCGGCTCGCGCTGGAGCGCCAGGAGCCGACGCCGGAGAACTACGCGCGCGCCTACCAGGCCGAGCGCGGCGGCGCACCTGTCGCCGCGTCGGCGGTCGCCGAGCCGGCCGACGGCGCCGCCTGGGCCGTGCTGATCGAGCGCACCGTGCGCGGCCTCGAGCGCGGCAGCCGGCAGTGGACCACCGCGCGCAAGAAGGACAGCCTGCAGCGCGTGCTCGGCGGCAGCCGCAGCGACGCGCGGCGCCTGCAACAGCGCCTGAGCCAGCTCGTCGCGAGCTGGGACAACGACAGCCCAGACGAGCCGGCGACCGACTTCGCCGCGCTCGACGAGCCGGCGCCGCCGGTGGCGGCGTCCGCGCCGGTGCCGCTGGAGCCGCTGACGATCGTGCCCACCGCGCCGACGGCGCCGGTCGCGAAGTCGCCCGACGCGGCCGCGTGGCCGCGCGTCGCCGCCGACCTCGGCGCCACGGTCCAGGCCGCGCTGCCGCCCAGCGAGGCGCGCGGCCGCGAGGTCGCCGAGCGCCTGGCCGCGCTGCAGGCCCGCCTCGGCCCCGAGGGGCCGGCGGCGCTGCGCGACGAGATCAGCGACGCCTGCATCGACATCCAGCGCGTGCTGCAGCACCGCCACCACCTGCTCGGCCAGCTCGGCGAGCTGGCTCGCGAGCTGACCGAGGGCCTGGTCGACCTGGCCGAGGACGACTCCTGGGTCCAGGGCCAGTGCAGCGCGATGCGCGCCCAGCTGTTCGATAGCGACACCGGCCTGACCGCGCGCGGCGTGCGCTCGGTCACCGAGCTGCTGCACGGCACGCGCGAGCGCCAGCGCACGCTGCAGCGCGAGCGCGCCGCGGCGCGCGAGGCGCTGAAGGCCTCGATCCACCAGATGCTCGACGAGATCGCCGCGCTCGGCGCGCAGACCGGCCGCTTCTCGGAACGCATGAACGACTACGCCGAGGCGATCGACAGCGCCGACTCGCTCGACAGCCTGGCCGGCACGGTGCGCGAGATGGTCGCCGAGAGCCGCGCCGTCGCCGAGGGCGTGAGCCAGACCCAGCAGCGGCTCGTCAGCGAGCACGACCGCGCGAGCCAGATGCAGGCTCGCGTGACCGAGCTCGAGGCCGAGATCCGCCGCCTGTCCAGCGAGGTCTCGACCGACCCGCTGACCCAGGTGGCCAACCGCCGCGGGCTGCTGCAGGCCTTCGAGGTCGAGCAGGCGCGCAGCGAGCGCGACGCGATCGACGGCCGTCCGGCGCTGGCGGTGGCGCTGATCGACATCGACAACTTCAAGAAGCTCAACGACCGCCTCGGCCACGCCAGCGGCGACGAGGCGCTGAAGTTCCTGACGCGCCGTGTCGGCGAGGCGCTGCGGCCCGGCGACACGCTGGCGCGCTACGGCGGCGAGGAGTTCGTCGTGCTGCTGCCGGCCACGCCGATCGACGAGGCGCGCCAGGTGCTGACGCGCCTGCAGCGCACGCTGAGCGCCGAGCTCTTCATGAGCGACGCGCAGGGCCAGGTGTTCGTCACCTTCTCGGCCGGCGTGACCGCCTACCGCAGCGGCGAACGCCTCGAACAGGCGCTCGAACGCGCCGACGAGGCGCTCTACGAGGCCAAGCGCACGGGCAAGAACCGCACCTGCGCCGCGTGAGCGGCGCGAGCCGCGGGCTCAGAACGGCAGGTTCGGTGTCTTCGGCACGGTGAAGCCGACGATCGCACCGCGCACCTCGCCGGCGGCATTGGTCGACGTGTGCGCGTTGAAGTAGGTCGCGTCGGCGCGCATGTCGGCCACCAGCTGGTCGTAGGCCGCGTTGTCCAGCGTCACGCCGCGCTCGATGCTGCCCTGGGCCAGGACGCCGTTGACGGTGCCGCTCGGGCCGCCGCTGTAGAGCGTGACGCGGACCGCGCCGCTGGCGACGTCGGCATTGCCGCTGTGGATGTGCGCCATCGTCACGCCGGTGATGTTGAAGCAGCGCACGCGGTAGATGATCTCGGCCGCGCCGTTGAGGCGGAAGGTCGCGATGCAGCTCGGCGACCCGGTCACCGCCGGCACATGCGCCTCCTGGGACGGCGACGCGGCGGCGATCCAGGCATTGGCGGGTGCGGCGAGAGCCGGTGCACTCAGCAGGGTCAGCAGGCCGGCGCCTGCGGCGCGGGTGAGGAAGGATCTCATGGCAATCTCCTCGGGGTCGAACGCTGAACCATGGCGGAGGCGGTGTCTTCCTCCGCCCAACTTCACGAGCCTTCAGAACATCTCAAAGCGCGATCGTCTCATAGGAGAAACGCCCCGAACAGCCCCTCGGACCAACTCGCTGGCTATCATGAAATCTCATGCCCGAAGGTGGGCAGCATGATGGGTCGCGAGAGGGGGTGTGCATGGCACGAAAGGCAGCGGAACTGGGTGCGTTGGTGGTGCAGCGGCTGAGCCAGCCGGGCTTGCACTTCGTCGGCGGAGTGGCGGGGCTGGCGTTGCAGGTCAAGACCACGGCAGCGCGGTCGTGGATTCTTCGGGCCACCGTCGGCGGCAAGCGCCGGGACATCGGGCTCGGCGGCTTCCCTGTTGACGATCACTGAAAACTGACCCACCTGAGGGCATCGCGATCGTCGAAAA
>CAYLKR010000011.1:0-27136 GCA_964384225.1 uncultured Methylibium sp. | reverse complement strand
GGTCGCGGTGGCGATCGTGATCTTCCTCGTCACCTATGTCGTGCCGCAGGTCGCCAGCGTGTTCGCCGGCGGCAAGCGCGCCCTGCCCTTCCTGACCAGCGCGATGCTCGCCCTCAGTGCCTTCGTGCGCGGCTGGGGCTGGCTGATCGCGCTGGGCCTCGTCGGTGGCGTGCTGACGCTGCTGCAGATGCGCCGCAACGACGCCTTCCGCGAGCGCTTCGACGCCTTCTGGCTGACGCTGCCGCTGATCGGCCGGCTCGCGCGGGGCTACAACGCGGCGCGCTTCGCCGGCACGCTGGCGATGCTGGCCGGCGCCGGCGTGCCCATCCTGAAGGCGCTGCAGGCCGCGGCCGAGACGCTGTCCAACCGCGCGATGCGCGCCGACGCCCAGGCGGCGCTGGTCCAGGTGCGCGAAGGCGCGCCGCTGGCCGCCGCGCTCGCCGGCAAGAAGCGCTTCCCCGGGCTGCTGGCGATGTTCGCGCGGCTCGGCGAGCAGACCGGCCAGCTGCCGGTGATGCTGGCGCGCGCCGCGGCGCAGCTCGGCGCGGAGGTACAGCGCCGCGCGATGGCGCTGGCCACCATCCTCGAGCCGCTGCTGATCGTGACGATGGGTGTCGTGGTGATGCTGATCGTGCTGGCGGTGCTGCTGCCGATCATCCAGCTCAACACCTGGGTCAAGTAGCGCCGTGGCGGGTCACTGCTGCGTCGGCGTCGGCGCGGTCTGCGAGCGCGGCAGACCGCGCGCCGCCTCGGTGGCGCCGCCGAGCGTCCCCACCGACGGCAACTCGGTCAGCGTGCAGCCGCGCGAGGTCTCGACGGTGAAGGCGGTGTCGTCGATCCAGAACTCCGGCACGCCGGCGCCGAAGGCCGTGACGCGCCAGCGCGCCTGCACCAGCACGTTGACCGGGCTCGCGGTGGCATTGGTGTAGCACTGGTGGCGGCTCATCGTGTGCGCTTCCCACGATCCGGTGCCCTCGTCGCCGCCGTCGGTGCTGTCGAAGGTGAAGGTGTCGGGGCCGTAGGTGCTGGCGCGCGGGTTGCCTTCGAGCGAACCGATCAGGATCTGCGCCTCGCACCAGTTCAGCTCGGCACCCCCGCCGGAGCAGCGCGTCTCTGCGTCGAGGCGGGCGCTGATCAGTACCGTGCTGTTGGCCGGCACCCGCACGCGGGTGCTGATGCCCGGCAGCGCGACGAAGGTGGTGCTGCGGGTCGTCAGCGGGATGGTGTTGGTGATCACCCGCTTGGACAGCTGTGCACCGCTGTCGAACTGCCGCCGGCCGTCGGGGTCGGCCCAGGCGGCGCCCGCGAGCAGCGCGCCGAGCGCGAGGACAGCGAAGCCGCGCGGCACGCGGCGGCAAAGGGAAGCGACGCTCATGGCGGTCTCCTGCAACGGTACCGCTGCACAACGCGGCAGCCGGCGCGTCGGTGCACCGCCGCGCGGCATCCGGCCGCAGCGCGACAGGCACGGCTCTTGCACCGGATCAAGCCGGGGTTTGCCCCGTTGATCGGCGCGATCCCGTCCGTAGCCTTTGCTGCAATGCACTGACCGGCTTGTTGTTCTCTGGAGGGTCTCGATGACATCCACCGCCACCGATCTCGTCGCCGTGCCGCGCTCCGGCCTGCCGATCGCGCACATGCGCAAGGTCTACCGCGTCAACGACGTGGAGCGTCGGCTCGAGAAGCTGCCCCACAAGGAGCACGAGAACCTGCGGGCCACCTACGAGCGCATGCTGGAGAAGGGACCCGAGCGCTTCCAGGTCAAGCCCTCGGGCCTGCCGGCGATGGACCACCTCTACGACGAGCTGCCCAACTTCCACGAGGTGCTCGACGACGTCAAGCGCCAGCTCGCGCTGTGCAGCGACAGCCGCGACGCGCTCGAGATCACGCCGATGCTGCTGCTCGGGCCGCCGGGCGTCGGCAAGACCCATTTCGCACGCGAGATGGCGCAGCTGCTCGGCACCGGCATGGGTTTCCTCAGCATGAGCTCGCTGACCGCCGGCTGGGTGCTGAGCGGGGCGTCCAGCCAGTGGAAGGGCGCGCGCCCCGGCAAGGTGTTCGAGACCCTGGTCGACGGCCAGTACGCCAACCCGGTGATGGTCGTCGACGAGATCGACAAGGCCGGCGGCGAGCACGCCTACGATCCGCTCGGCTCGCTGTACAGCCTGCTCGAGCACGACACCGCCGAGGCCTTCACCGACGAGTACGCCGAGGTCGCGATCGACGCGAGCCAGGTGATCTGGGTCGCCACCGCCAACGACGAGCGTGCGATCCCCGACCCGATCCTGAACCGGATGAACGTGTTCGAGGTGCAGATGCCCGACGCGGCCGCGGCGCGCCGGATCGCCGCCAAGCTCTACGCCGGCATCCGCGCCGCCCACGACTGGGGCGGCCGCTTCGCGCCGGAGCCGCCGTCCGACGTGCTCGACGCGATGAGCGAACTCGCGCCGCGCGAGATGCGCCGCGCCTGGATGACGGCCTTCGGCAACGCCAAGCTCGCCGGCCGCGGCGAGGTGCAGGTGCGCGACCTGCCGGAGGCGCAGGGCCGGCGCGCGCCGATCGGCTTCGTGCAGTGAGCCGCGGCGCGGCGGCTCAGAGCAGGTTCTTCGCCAGCCGCCCGCCCTTCATGATGAGGCGCAGCGCGGTGTCCGGGCTGTCCAGCCACGCCAGGCCCTGGGCCGGATCGGCGTCGACGACCAGCAGGTCGGCCAGCGCCCCCGGCGCGATCACGCCCAGCCGGCCGTCGTAGGGCGCGCGCGGGCCGGACATCGCGAGCAGCTCGCCGGCGGCGCCGGTCGCCTTGTGCAGCGCCTCGAGCGGCGACATGTAGCGCGCGAACTTCGCAAGCTGCCGGCCCTGGCTGGCCGCACCGGCCGGGTTGAAGAGGATGTCGGTGCCGAAGGCGAGCTTGACGCGGTGCTTGCGCGTCAGCTCGAAGGCGCGCACCGTGCCCTCGGCCACGTCGCGCTGCTTGGCCTGCTGACGCGGGTCGCTGTACTGGTTGGCGTCCTCGTCGGCGAGGAAGGGCTGGATCGACCACCACACGCCCTCGCCCGCCATCAGCTTGACCGTCGCCTCGTCGGCCAGCTGGCCATGCTCGATCGACTTGACGCCGGCCGCCACCGCGCGGCGGATGCCCTGGCTGGTGTAGACGTGGGCGCAGACATAGGTGCCCCAGTCGGCGGCGGCCTCGACGGCGGCGCGGATCTCGCGCTCGGTGTACTGCGTGGCGTCCAGCGGGTCGTACAGCGAAGCCACGCCGCCGCCGGCCATGATCTTGATCTGGCTCGCGCCCTTCATCAGCTGCTCGCGCGTGGCACGCAGCACCTGGTCGGCGCCGTCGGCGATCAGCGCCACGCCCTGCTGCTCGATGTTCGACGCCGGCGTGCCCGGCATGCGCGGCAGCTCGCTGCGCAGCCGGAAGTCGCCGTGGCCCGCGGTCTGGGAGATCATCGCGCCCGAAGGGAAGATGCGCGGCCCCTCCACCGCGCCGGCGTCGATTGCCAGCTTGAGCCCGAAGGCCGGCCCGCCGACGTCTCGCACCGTCGTGAAGCCGCGCCGCAGCGTGGCGCCGGCCTCGCGCCCGGCCATCAGGTGGATGAAGGCCGGGTCCTGGGGCAGCGCCGCCACCTGGCTGACGGCGATCAGCGTCGTATGCCAGTGCGCGTCGATCAGGCCCGGGATCACCGAGCGCCCGCCGCAATCGATCACCTGCGCGTCGGTGGGCCCCTGGCCGCGCGCCGGCAGGGCGACGATGCGGCCGCCCTCGACCAGGATGTCGCTTCCCTCCTGCATCCGCAGCGTGCTGCCGTCGAAGAACCGCAGGTTCGTCAGCAGGATCGGCCGCGGCGGGGTCTGGGCCCGGGTCTGCTGCGGCGCCAGCCCGAAGCCGGCGAAGAGACCGAGCACCGCGGCCGTGCCGCCGAGGAACTCGCGGCGCTTCAGGTCGGCCTCGATGCGCCTGAAGGCGGCAGCCGTCGCCGGCGACCCGCAGTGGCACGGATCGAGGGCCGCGCCAAGGCGCGCACCGAACGGACTGCAGGCTGTACACCACATGACGCGTCCCCCCTACTGCCGGCCCGAACGACGGATGAGCCTTGCCGGGGAGCATACCGACGAAGGCGATCGCTGACCATCGGCAGCGCCCGGCTAGCATCGCCGCATGAGCGTCTCCCTCGCCGGCCGGCTGGTCGTGGCCATCTCCTCGCGCGCACTGTTCGACTTCGAGGAGGAGAACCTGCTGTTCGAGTCGCGCGACGACCGCGCCTACATGGCGCTGCAACTCGACCGGCTGGAAGCCCCGGCGCAGCCCGGCGTGGCCTTCTCGCTGGTGAGGAAGCTGCTGGCCTTCAACGACGTGCAGTCCCAGCGGGTCGAGGTCGTGATCCTGTCCCGCAACGACCCGGTGTCGGGCATGCGGGTGTTCCGCTCCTGCCAGCACTACGGCCTGCCGATCGAGCGCGGCGTGTTCACGCGCGGCGCAGCGCCCTGGCGCTACCTCAGGCCGCTGGCGGCCAACCTGTTCCTGAGCGCCAACGAAGCCGACGTGCGCGCCGCGCTCGACGCCGGCGTGCCGGCGGCGCGTGTGGCGACGCACGCGGCGCGCGCGTCGGACGCGCACCCGCACGAGGTGCGCATCGCCTTCGACGGCGACGCGGTGCTGTTCTCCGACGAGGCCGAGCAGGTGTTCCAGAGCGGAGGGCTGGATGCCTTCCAGGCCCACGAGCGCGAGCGCGCCGCGAGCCCGCTGCCGGCGGGGCCGTTCAAGCCCCTGCTGGAAGCGCTGCACCGGCTGCAGCGCGAGGGCACGGCAGCGATGCGGCTGCGCACCGCGCTGGTCACGGCACGTAGCGCACCGGCGCACGAGCGCGCGGTGCGCACGCTGATGGGCTGGCAGATCGAGGTCGACGAGGCGATGTTCCTCGGCGGGCTCCCGAAGGGCGAGTTCCTGGCGGAATTCGAGCCGGACTTCTTCTTCGACGACCAGACGCGCCATATCGACAGCGCCGCGGCCCACGTGCCGGCCGGCCATGTGGCGGCCGGCACGATGAACCGCTGAGCGCCGCGGTCCGGCTCAGTCGTCGCGCCGACGCGTGCGCAGGCCTAGCAGCAGCACCAGGCCCAGCAGCGCGAGCAGCAGCGGGCCGATGCGCAGCGAGCCGTCGTCGCCGGTTTCGGCGGGTGGGCGGTCCACCGAGTCGGCCGCCGGCGCTGCCAGCGGCGCGAGCGCGGCGCTGCGCGCGACACCGGCGCGCGGCGCGCCATCCGCCAGGGCCGCCCGGGACAGGGTCTGCGGCGCTTGGGCGGCCGGCACCGCGGCGGCGGGGCCGGCCGCGGCCAGCGCGATCAAGGCGGCACCGCAGGCGGCACCGAGACGCAGAGACTTCGTTCGCATGGGCCGCATGGTGCCGCCGGTCGATGACGGCCGGCCACCCCCCGACCCGGCGAATGCGCCCCCCTCGGTCGAGGGATGGAGGGGCGCAGCGAGACGGCAGCCGTCAGGGGCGCTGGCGGCGCTGCAGGCCGGCCAGGTCGAGCACGCGCAGGCCGCCGTACTCGATCGCGATCAGGCCCTCGTCCTGCAGCGCGCGCAGCGCCTCGTTGACGCGCTGCCGGCTCAGGCCGACCAGGTAGGCCAGCTCCTGCTGGGTGATGCGCAGCAGCGAGCCGACACCCGGGTAGAGCACCGGGTGGAACAGCGCGCCGAGGTTGCGCGCGACGCGCGTGTCGGGGTCGGTCATGCGGTCGATCTCACGCGCGGCGATGAACTGGCCGAGCCGCTCGTTGATCTGGTTCAGCAGGTAGCGGTTGAAGGGGATGCTGGTGGCCAGCAGTTCCTGGAAAGCCGCGATCGGCAGGCCGGCGACGAGCGTACGCCGCAGCGCCTCGATGTTGTAGCGGTAGCTCTCGCACTTCAGCAGCGTGCCTTCGCCGAACCAGGCCCCGGGCGGGATGCCGGTGAAGGTGACCGGCGCGCCCTGTTCGCCGTCGTTGCTCATCTTGAGCAGGCCATCGACGACACCGAACCAGTAGGTCGCCGGGCGGCCGAGGCGGCACAGGACCTCGCCGACCTCGGCCTGCACGACGCGCAGCTCGCCGACCGCGCGCTCGCGCAGGGCCGGCTCGAGCACGGCCAGCCAGGGGATGCCGTCGAGCTCGGCGGCGGTGGGGACGCGTGCGCGCTCGCGCAGCGGGGTGGCTGTGACCACATCGGCTCCCGGTGCCGGTGCAAGGGAAAGTCCCGCCCGGACTCTCCCGGGGATTGTCGTCATAACGACAGGTGAGCGTCAAACTTCTGCCTAGCATCCTGCTCATTCGGGCCGCACAGCGCTGGACGCACGGCCCCGCGGTGCAGGAGACGACGACGGTGCCGACGACCTTCCCCCGGCTGATGCTCGACCACGCGGCCCGGCGCCCGGATGCGCCGGCGCTGCGCGAGAAGGATCTCGGCATCTGGCAGACCACCGCCTGGCGCGGGCTCGCGGCGCTGGTGCAGGCGATGGCCGGTGGCCTGGCCGCCGCCGGGCTGCGGCGCGGCCAGCACGTGGTGGTGATCGGCGAGAACCGTCCGCGCCTGTACGCGGCGATGCTGGCGGCGCAGTCTCTCGGCGCGATCCCGGTGCCGCTGTACCAGGACGCGGTGGCCGGCGAGTTCGTGTTCCCGATCCACAACGCCGAGGTGGCGTTCGCGGTGGTCGAGGACCAGGAGCAGGTCGACAAGCTGCTCGAGATCCGCGATCAGTGCCCCCAGCTCGTACGCATCTGGTACGACGACCCGCGCGGCCTGCGCAAGTACGACGCACCGGGGCTGGCCTCGATCGACGCGCTGCTGGAGGCCGGCCGCGCCTTCAATGCGCGGCAGCCAGCCTTCGTGCAGGCGGAGATCGACCGCGCCTCGCCCGACGACGTGGCGGCGATGTTCTTCACGTCCGGCACCACCGGCCACCCGAAGGGCGTGGTGCACAGCCATCGCACGCTGATCGACCGCGCCGGCGCCGGCGCGCGCTTCGACCGCCTGACCGAGCGCGAGGAGGTGCTGGCCTACATGCCGCCGGCCTGGATCGGCCAGAACATCTTCAGCTATGCGCAGTGGCTGGTGTGCGGCTACGTCGTCAACTGCCCGGAGTCGGCCGCCACGGTGATGATCGACCTGAAGGAGATCGGGCCGACCTACTACTTCGCGCCGCCGCGCATCTTCGAGGGCCTGCTGACCAGCGTGATGATCCGCATGGAGGATGCCGGGCGCCTGGAGCGCTGGCTGTTCGAGCGCTGCATGGCGGTGGCGCGTCGCGTCGGGCCGGCGCGCATGGACGGCAAGGCGCTGGCCCTCGGCGACCGCCTGGCCTATGCGCTGGGCGATGCGCTGATCTACGGACCACTGCGCAACACGCTGGGCTTCTCGCGCGTGCGCGTGGCCTACACCGCCGGCGAGGCGATCGGGCCGGACCTGTTCACCTTCTACCGCGCGATCGGCATCAACCTGAAGCAGCTCTACGGCTCCACCGAGACCGCGGTCTTCGTCTGCCTGCAGCCCGACCACGAGGTCCGCGCCGACACGGTGGGCGTGCCGATCGAGGGCGTGGAGATCCGCGTCGAGGCCGGCGGCGAGATCATGGTCAAGTCGCCCGGGCTGCTGAAGGAGTACTACAAGAACCCGGCCGCCACCGCCGAGGTGCTGACGGCCGAGGGCTGGTACCACACCGGCGACGCCGGCTTCCTGGATGCCGACGGCCACCTGCGGATCATCGACCGCGCGAAGGACGTGGGCCGCCTCTGCGGCGGCCCTTTCGATGGCGGCCTGTTCGCGCCGAAGTACGTCGAGAACAAGCTGAAGTTCTTTCCCTACATCAAGGAGGCGGTGGCCTTCGGCGACCGGCGCGACAAGGTCTGCGCCGCGCTCAACATCGACTTCGAGGCGGTCGGCAACTGGGCCGAGAAGCGCAACCTGCCCTATGCCGGCTACACCGACCTCGCCCAGAAGCCCGAGGTCTACGACCTGATCCTCGATTGCGTGAAGAAGGTCAACGCCGACCTCGCCGCCGACGAAAGGCTCGCCGGCAGCCAGGTCAGCCGCTTCCTGATCCTGCACAAGGAGCTGGACGCCGACGACGGCGAGCTCACGCGCACCCGCAAGGTCCGCCGCGGCTACATCGGCGACAAGTACGCAGTGCTGATCGACGCGCTGTACGGCGGCAAGGCCTCGCAGTACATCGAGACGCAGGTGAAGTTCGAGGACGGCCGCAGCGGCATGGTCGCCGCCGAGCTGCGCATCGCCGACGTGCCGACCTACCCCGCCACCCGGAGGGCCGCCTGATGACCGCGACCGGGGAGGTGGTGCTGGAGGTCAGGAACATCTCGCTGGCCTTCGGCGGCGTGAAGGCGCTGACCGACATCAGCTTCGACGTGCGCGAGCACGAGGTGCGCGCGATCATCGGCCCGAACGGCGCCGGCAAGAGCTCGATGCTCAACTGCATCAACGGCGTGTACACGCCGCAGCAGGGCTCGATCACCTTTCGCGGCCGGACCTTCAGCCACATGAACAGCCGCCAGGTCGCCGAGCTGGGCGTCGCGCGCACCTTCCAGAACCTGGCGCTGTTCAAGGGCATGAGCGTGCTCGACAACATCATGACGGGCCGCAACCTGCGCATGAAGAGCGGCCTGCTGCAGCAGGCCCTGCGCAACCCCTTCGGCTGGGGCACGGCCGAGCGCGAGGAGACGCAGCACCGCGAGGCGGTGGAGCGCATCATCGACTTCCTGGAGATCCAGCCCTACCGCAAGACGCCGGTCGGGCGCATGCCCTACGGCCTGCAGAAGCGCGTGGACCTGGGCCGGGCGCTGGCGATGGAACCGCAGGTGCTCCTGCTCGACGAACCGATGGCCGGCATGAACGTCGAGGAGAAGCAGGACATGTGCCGCTTCATCCTCGACGTGAACGACGAGTTCGGCACGACCATCGTGCTGATCGAGCACGACATGGGCGTCGTGATGGACATCTCCGACCGCGTGGTCGTGCTCGACTACGGCAGGAAGATCGGCGACGGCACGCCCGACGACGTGCGGGCCAACCCCGAGGTCGTCAAGGCCTACCTGGGCACCAGCCACTGAGGCGGACGGGACGCGCGATGGGTTTCTTCCTCGAGACGCTGTTCGGTGGCCTGATGGCCGGCATGCTGTATTCGCTGATCGCGCTCGGCTTCGTGCTGATCTTCAAGGCCAGCGGCGTGTTCAATTTCGCCCAGGGCGCGATGGTGCTGTTCGCGGCGCTGGCGATGGCGCGCTTCTCGGAGTGGATCCCGGCGGCGCTCGGCCTCGAGAGCAAGCTGCTCGGCAACCTGCTGGCCTTCGTCGCGGCGATGGCGGTGATGGTCGCACTGGCCTGGGCGATCGAGCGGCTGGTGCTGAGCCGGCTGGTCAACCAGGAGGGCATCACGCTGCTGATGGCCACGCTGGGCATCACCTACTTCCTCGACGGCTTCGGGCAGACGATCTTCGGCTCGGACATCTACAAGATCGACGTCGGCATGCCGAAGGACCCGATCTTCCTGTTCCAGAACGTGTTCGAGGGCGGCGTGCTGATCAGCCAGGAAGACCTGGTGGCCGCGGGCGTCGCCGCGCTGCTGGTCGCGGTGCTGGCGCTGTTCTTCCAGAGGACCGCGACCGGCCGCGCGCTGCGCGCGGTGGCCGACGACCACCAGGCCGCGCAGTCGATCGGCATCCCGCTGAACCGCATCTGGGTCATCGTCTGGAGCGTCGCCGGCTTCGCGGCGCTCGTCGCCGGGATCATCTGGGGCAGCAAGCTCGGCGTGCAGTTCTCGCTGTCGCTGGTGGCGCTGAAGGCGCTGCCGGTGGTGATCCTGGGCGGGCTGACCAGCGTGCCCGGCGCGATCCTGGGCGGGCTGATCATCGGCGTCGGCGAGAAGCTCTCGGAGATCTACATCGGCCCGATGCTCGGCGGCGGCATCGAGATCTGGTTCGCCTATGTCCTTGCGCTGCTGTTCCTTCTCGTGAGGCCGCAAGGGCTCTTCGGCGAGAAGATCATCGACCGGGTCTGAGCCATGCTCTACAGAGAGAACGGCCAGTTCAAGACCAGCTACCGCGCCGACCAGCAGGTCTTCCCGATCCTGCAGGACCGCATCGCGATCGGGCTGCTGCTGGTGTTCGCCGTCGCGGTGGTGCCGCTGGTCGCGTCCGAGTACCTGTTCCGCGCGATCCTGATCCCCTTCCTCATCCTGTCGCTGGCGGCCCTCGGCCTGAACATCCTCGTCGGCTACTGCGGGCAGATCTCTCTGGGGACCGGCGCCTTCATGGCGATCGGGGCGTACGCGGCCTACAACTTCCAGGTCCGCATCCCGGGCATGCCGCTGATCGGCTCGCTGCTGATGGGCGGCGTGTTCGCCACCCTCGTCGGCGTGCTGTTCGGCATCCCCTCGCTGCGCATCAAGGGCCTGTACCTGGCGGTGGCCACGCTGGCGGCCCAGTTCTTCACCGACTGGGCCTTCCTGCGCATCAAGTGGTTCACCAACGACTCGGCCTCGGGCTCGGTCAGCGTCGCCGGACTGCAGGTGCTGGGCTTTCCGATCGAGACGCCGGCGCAGAAGTACCTGTTCTGCCTCGCCTTCGTGGTCGTGTTCGCGCTGCTGGCCAAGAACCTCGTGCGCAGCCACATCGGCCGCGAGTGGATGGCGATCCGCGACATGGACGTCGCGGCGGCCGTCATCGGCATCCGGCCGGTCTACGCCAAGCTGAGCGCCTTCGCGGTGTCGAGCTTCATCGTCGGCGTGGCCGGCGCGTTGTGGGGCTTCGTGCACCTGGGCTCGTGGGAGCCGGCTGCCTTCAGCATCGACCGCTCGTTCCAGCTGCTGTTCATGGTGATCATCGGCGGTCTGGGCTCGATCATGGGCAGCTTCTTCGGCGCCGCCTTCATCGTCGTGCTGCCGATCGTGCTCGACGCACTGCCGTACTGGTTCGGCATCCCGATCGACACGGCGCTGGCCGCCCACCTGACCTTCATGATCTTCGGCGCGCTGATCGTCTTCTTCCTGATCGTCGAACCGCACGGCCTGGCGCGGCTGTGGTCGACGGCCAAGGAGAAGCTGCGCCTGTGGCCCTTCCCGCACTGAGTCCCGAGCCCGCACCGCCGCGTGCCTTCCAACCCGCCTAGGAGACAGACATGAACCTGAAGTCCTTCGTGCTCGCCGCCAGCCTGGCGGCCGCCGCGGCGAGCGCAGCGCTGACATCGGCCCCCGCCCATGCCCAGGCCAAGGAGCAGTTCTTCCCGGTGCTGGTCTACCGCACCGGCGCCTACGCCCCGAACGGCGTGCCCTTCGCCAACGGCTACATCGACTACCTGAAGTTCGTCAACACGCAGGGCGGCATCAACGGCGTGAAGATCACCTACGAGGAGTGCGAGACCGGCTACGCCACCGACAAGGGCGTCGAGTGCTACGAGCGCCTGAAGGGCCGGCCGTTCACGACGGTGTTCCAGCCGCTCTCCACCGGCATCACCTTCGCGCTGACCGAGAAGGCGCCGCTCGACAAGATCCCGCTGATCACCGCCGGCTACGGCCGCAGCGAGAGCGCCGACGGCAACGTCTTCAAGTGGAACTTCCCGCTGCTCGGCACCTACTGGGTGGCCGCCGACGTGCTGATCCAGCACATCGCCAAGAAGGAAGGCGGCTTCGACAAGCTCAAGGGCAAGAAGATCACGCTCGTCTACCACGACAGCCCCTACGGCAAGGAGCCGATCCCGATGCTGACGGAGCGCAGCCGGCTGCACGGCTTCGAGTTCAACGCGATCCCGGTCACCCACCCCGGCGTCGAGCAGAAGGCCGCGTGGCTGCAGATCCGCCAGAGCCGGCCCGACTACGTGCTGCTGTGGGGCTGGGGCGTGATGAACGGCACCGCGCTGAAGGAAGCGCAGGCCACCGGCTACCCGCGCGAGAAGATGTACGGCGTGTGGTGGGCCGGCGCCGAACCGGACGTGAAGGACGTCGGCGACGGTGCCAAGGGCTACAACGCCGTCACCATCCAGCACGGCACCGAGTACGGCGCGAAGATCGTGAAGGACGTGCTCGCCACGCTGCACGCCAAGGGCCAGGGCACGGGCCCGAAGGAGGAGGTCGGCCAGGTGCTCTACATGCGCGGGCTGATCAGCGCGATGCTCGCCGTCGAGGGCGTCAAGCGCGCCCAGGAGCGCTTCGGCAAGGGCAAGCCGATGACCGGCGAGCAGGTGCGCTGGGGCTACGAGAACCTCGCGCTCGACCAGAAGAAGCTCGACGCGCTCGGCTTCGCCGGCGTGATGCGCCCCGTCAGCACCAGCTGCGCCGACCACATGGGCGCCAACTGGGCCCGCGTCCACACCTGGGACGGCACGAAATGGGTCTTCACCTCCGACTGGCTGCAGGGCGACGAGTCGCTGATCAAGCCGATGGTCAAGGCGGCGGCGGACAAGTACGCGGCGGAGAAGAAGCTGACGCGTCGCACGCCCGAGGATTGCCAGACCTGAGCCGCTGCGCGGCTCGGGTCGCCGACCCAGGGCTGCGCTCCCTCCCCTTCCCCTCCCTCCGAGAGGGAGGGGCAGTGGCTCCCCAACCCCTCCTGGAGGGGCGGGCTCCGAACGGAGCCCTCACTCGAGCGCCGCGTGCGGTGTTCTAGTGAGTCGAAGGGCCAAGACATGAGTGCAACACCGAACATCCTGCTGAATGTCAATGGCATCGAGGTCATCTACAACCATGTGATCCTGGTGCTCAAGGGCGTGTCGCTGCAGGTGCCCGAGGGCGGCATCGTCGCGCTGCTCGGTGGCAACGGTGCCGGCAAGACGACGACGCTGCGCGCGGTGAGCAACCTGCTGGCCGGCGAGCGCGGCGCGGTGACCAAGGGCTCGATCGAGCTGCGCGGCGAGCGCATCGAGGCGCTGTCCACCGCACAGATGGTCGACCGCGGCGTGATCCAGGTGATGGAGGGCCGGCACTGCTTCGGTCACCTGACGATCGAGGAGAACCTGCTGACCGGCGCCTACACCCGCCGCGACGGCAAGGCCGCGGTCGCCGCGACGCTGGAGAAGGTCTACGGCTACTTCCCCCGCCTGAAGACACGCCGCGGCTCGCAGGCCGCCTACACCTCGGGCGGCGAGCAGCAGATGTGCGCGATCGGCCGCGCGCTGATGGCCAACCCGAAGATGGTGCTGCTCGACGAGCCCAGCATGGGCCTCGCGCCACAGATCGTCGAGGAGGTGTTCGAGATCGTCAAGGACCTCAACACCCGCGAGCGGGTCACCTTCCTGCTCGCCGAGCAGAACACCCACATGGCGCTGCGCTACGCCGACTACGGCTACATCCTCGAGAGCGGGCGCATCGTGATGGACGGTGCCGCCGGCGACCTGGCGAACAACGAGGACGTGAAGGAGTTCTACCTCGGCATGGGGGGCGGCGACCGCAAGAGCTTCCGCGACGTGAAGAGCTACAAGCGCCGCAAGCGCTGGCTGGCCTGATGACGCCCCCCCGTTGCGGCTGCGCCGCGCGCCCTGCAGGAGGCGCCGCTGGCGGACCGGCGAGGCCGGATCCGAGGCAGCGGCTTGGAGTCACGCAATGACTGACGACTTCTTCGCCCCGCCGCCGTTCAAGGCCGAGGACGCGCTGGTGACGCTGACGCGCCAGCTGCGCGAGGCCCGGTTGGTGCTGCGCGAGGGCAGCTTCGAATGGTCCGGCAGGCCGGTGGCGCGCATCGCGCTCGAGGGCGCGGGCACGATCCGCGCCCAGCTCGCCAAGCGCCCGGCCCGCTCGCCCGAATGGGAGACGCGGCTGCTGTGCAGCCACGCCGACCTGCGCAAGTTCACCGACGAATTGCGCAAGCGCCTCGCCCGCTGGAGCGAGCACGCCGATGACTGAGTTCTACAGCCCCGACGAGGCGCGCGACCCGGCCGAGCGCGAGCGCGCGCTGATGGCGGCGCTGCCCCAGCAGGTGGCGCTGGCCCAGGGCCGGCCGGCGTACGCCGCGCGGCTGGCCGGCATCGACGCGCGCACGATCGTCTCGCGCGCCGCGCTCGCGACGCTGCCGGTGACGCGCAAGCACGAGCTGCTCGAGCACCAGAAGGCCGCCCGCGCGCAGCCCGGCAACACCGACCCCTTCGGCGGCTATTCGGCGGCCGGCTGGGCCGCGTTCGCGGCACCGCTGGCGGCGCGCCGCGTGTTCCAGTCGCCCGGCCCGATCTACGAGCCCGAGGGCGATGCCGCCGACCACTGGCGCATCGCGCGCGCGCTGCACGCCGCCGGCCTGCGCGCCGGCGAACTGGTCCACAACAGCTTCAGCTACCACCTCACGCCGGCCGGCGCGATGATGGACAGCGGCGCGCAGGCGCTCGGCTGCACGGTGTTCCCCGCTGGCGTCGGCAACACCGAGCTGCAGCTGCAGGCCATCGCCGACCTGCGCCCGCAGGCCTATTGCGGCACGCCGAGCTTCCTGCGCATCCTGCTCGAAAAGGCGGCCGAGGCCGGCACGCGGCTGTCGTTCACCAAGGCGCTGATTTCCGGCGAGGCTTGTCCGCCATCGCTGCGCCGCTGGTTCGACACGCAGGGCGTCGCGGTGTCGCAGTGCTACGCGACCGCCGACCTCGGCCTCGTCGCCTACGAGACGCGGGCCCGCGAGGGCCTCGTGCTCGACGAGCGCGTGATCGTCGAGATCGTGCGGCCCGGCACCGACGACCCGGTGCCCGAGCCGAAGGCGGGCAAGGCCCCCGAAGTCGGCGAAGTGGTCGTCACCGTGCTCGACCCGGCCTACCCGCTGCTGCGCTTCGGCACCGGCGACCTGAGCGCGATGCTGCCCGGAACCTGCCCGAGCGGCCGGACCGCGCCGCGCATCCGCGGCTGGATGGGCCGCGCCGACCAGACGACCAAGGTGCGCGGCATGTTCGTGTACCCGGCGCAGGTGGCCGAGATCGTGCGCCGCCATGCCGATGTGCAGCGGGCCCGGCTGGTGGTCGCCGGCGAGAGGGCCGACGACACGATGACGCTGCGCGTCGAGGTGGCCGCGCCCGATGAAGGGCTCGCCGCGCGACTCGAGCAGGCGCTGCGCGAGGTGACCAAGCTGCGCGGCGAGGTCGAGCTGCTTGCCCCGGGCACTCTGCCCAACGACGGCAAGGTGATCGAGGACCTGCGCCGCTACGACTGAACGCGCTGCGTGCTCAGGGTGCGTGCTTACGTAGTTCCCGACATCGACGCGCGGCCCGGTGTGCCTAGCATCCGCTCCACGATTTCGCGCACTGCGCTGTAGGAGACGAATGATGCGACGCCTGCTGTTGGCCGCTGCGGCCGCCCTCTCTGCCACGGGGGCCTGGGCCCAGGCCTATCCGGAGAAGCCGATCACCATCGTCGTGCCCTTCGCGGCCGGCGGCCCGACCGACAAGGTCGCACGCGACTTCGCCGAGGCGCTGCGCAAGCCGCTGGGCAATGCGACCGTGGTGATCGAGAACGTCGGTGGTGCCGGCGGCACGCTCGGCCACACCAAGGTCGCCAAGGCGGCGCCGGACGGCTACACGCTGCTGCTCGCGCACATCGCGATGGCGACCTCGCCCTCGCTGTACCGCAACCTCCAGTACAAGACCGAGGAGTTCGAGTACCTCGGCATGATCAACGAGGTGCCGATGACCCTCATCGGCCGCCCGACGCTGCCGGCGAACAACTACGCCGAGCTGCTGAAGTGGATCAACGACAACAAGGGCAAGATCAACCTCGCCAACGCCGGCCTCGGCGCCGCGTCGCACCTGTGCGGCCTGCTGTTCCAGAGCACGCTGAAGGTCGACATGACCACCGTGCCCTACAAGGGCACCGGCCCGGCGATGACCGACCTGATCGGCGGCCAGGTCGACATCATGTGCGACCAGACCACCAACACCACCTCGCAGATCGAGGGCGGCAAGGTCAAGGCCTACGCGGTCACCACCACCAAGCGCCTGACGACGCCGGCGCTCGCCAAGCTGCCGACGCTCGACGAGTCCGGCATGAAGGGCTTCAACGTCAGCATCTGGCACGGCCTGTACGCACCCAAGGGCACGCCGAAGCCGGTGCTCGACAAGGTCAACGCGGCGCTGAAGCAGGCGCTGGCCGATCCCGAGTTCGTCAAGCGCCAGGAGGCCCTCGGTGCCGTGATCGTGACCGATGCGCGCACCAACCCGGCCGAGCACAAGAAGTGGGTGTTTGCCGAGATCGACAAGTGGGGGCCGGTCATCAAGGCCGCCGGCCAGTACGCCGACTGAGCGCCGACCCGCGCACCACGGCAGAAGCCGCCCGACCCGGGCGGCTTTGTGCTTTCTGGAGCGCCCGCGTCAGCGGAACGGACAGCGGTAGACGGCGGCGCCGGTCCGCGCCACCCACACCAGCGCACCGCCGGACTCGGCCGCGACGCCGAGGGTGAAGCTCGCCGCCTCGACCGGCAGGCCGCGCCGCGCGAGGTCCGCCACGGCAGCGTCGGAGTCGCGGAACTCCAGCGGCAGGTCCGGCGTGCGGCGTCGCTCCTCCTTCCAGACCCGTCCGAGCCGGGCGTACATCACCTTGCCCTCGGCCACGCCCCGGGCCAGCACGCTGTCGGGCGGCGGGAAGGGCTCGGCGCGCGCTTGGATCACCTCGTGCCCGAAGCGGCCGGCGTGCGGATCGCCGTCGAGGTACCAGTCGACCACCAGCTTGGCGCGCGCCCGGTGCAGCTCGAAGTGGAACTGCCAGCGCACGGCCGCCCCGTCCGGCTGGGTCCCCTGCGGCGCGAGCACTTGTTTCAGGCACGCATCGCGGTCGAGCACCTGCGCCTGCTGCACCGCGCGCTCCAGCGCCACCGAGACGACGCCGGGCACGCCGCCGCCCGGCAGCTTGGTGACGGTCTCGACCGGTTCGCGCAGGCTGCGGCGATCGAGCCAGCGGTCGATGCGGTTGTTCAGGCGGCGCAGCGCGCTCATGACCACACCCCGCGCGCGGCATGCCGCGAGCACCCCTCCGGGAGGGGTGCGCCTTGCTTGGGAAGGCCCTGCGCGGCGCCGCTCATGGCCGATCTCCAGCAAGCTTCGCGCCTGCCTCGGCCGGCCGCACCCACAGCGGCAGCGTCACCGGCCCATCGTTGACCAGCTGGACCTTCATGTCGGCGCCGAACTCGCCGGCGGCGACTTCGGCATGGGTGGCGCGGGCGCTTGCCAGCACCCGGTCGTAGAGCCGGCGGCCGAGTTCGGCCGGCGCCGCAGCGCTGAAGCTGGGCCGGTTGCCGCCGCGGGTGTCGGCCGCGAGCGTGAACTGCGACACCAGCAGCAATCCGGCCGGGCGGCCGGCGGCGGCGAGGTCGCGCAGGCTCAGGTTCATCTTGCCGGCGGCGTCGGCGAAAACGCGCAGCTTGAGCAGCTTGTCGACCAGCGCATCGGCCTCGGCCTCACCGTCGCCGCGCTCGGCGCACACCAGCACCAGCAGCCCGGGTCCGATCGCACCGACCGTCCGCCCCGCGACCTCGACCCGCGCCTCGGCGACGCGCTGCAGCAGCGCGATCACGTCGGCAGCCCCGGCTCGGCGGCGAACGGCACCTCGACGTTCATCGGCAGCATCTGGATCGTCACGTGCAGGCCCGGCACCGCGGCCAGCAGCGCCCGCTCGAGGTCAGCACGCAGCCGCGCGGCACGGTCCAGGCTCCAGTCACCGGGCAGGTGCATGTGCAGCTCGACGAAGCAGCGCTGGCCGGCGCGGCGCGTGGCCACGTGATCGAGGCGCACGGCGTCGGCGCGGCGGAAGCGGTCGAGCGTGCGCTCGATGGCGTCGCGCGTGGCGGGCTCGAGGGCCTGGTCGAGCAGCGCGCTGGCCGAATGCCGCACCAGCGATGCGCCCTCGCGCAGGATGTTGCCGGCCACCAGCAGCGCGATCGCCGGGTCCAGCCACAGCCAGCCGGTGGCCGCGACGGCCAGCAGGCCGAGCACGACGCCGGCGGAGGTCCAGACGTCGGTGAACAGGTGGCGCGCATCGCCCTCCAGCGCCACCGAGCGGCAGCGCCGCGCGGTGCGCAGCATCGACCAGGCCAGCGCGCCGTTCAGCACCGAGCTGGCCACCGACAGACCCAGGCCGAGGCCGAGCTGCTCGACCGGCTGGGGCGCCAGCAGCCGACCGACCGCGGCCCAGACGATGCCGAGCGCCGCGACGAAGATCAGCACGCCTTCCAGGCCGCTCGAGAAGTACTCGGCCTTGTGGTGGCCGTAGGGATGCTCGTCGTCGGGCGGGCGCGCGGCGAAGGTCACCATCGCGAGCGCGAAGGTGGCGCCGGCCACGTTGACGAGCGACTCCAGCGCGTCCGACAGCAGGCTCACCGAGCCGGTCAGCCACCAGGCACCGGTCTTCAGCGCGATCGTCGCGAGCGCGACCGCGATCGACAGCTTGAGGTGGAGGGCGACCGCCTGCATCGCGGCCATTGTGCCGAGGCGCGGTCAGCCGAGCGTCACGCGCGCGAACTTGCGCTTGCCGACCTGCACGACATAGCGGCCGGCAGCCAGCTTCAGGCCCTTGTCCGACACGACGGCGCCGTCGATGCGCACGCCGCCCTGCTCGATCAGCCGCAGCGCCTCGCTGGTCGACGGCGCCAGGCCGGCCTGCTTGAGCAGTGCGCCGATGCCCAGCGGCGCCCCGCCGAGCGCCACATCCGGGATGTCGTCGGGCACGCCGCCGCGCGCGCGCAGTTCGAAGTCGGCCACGGCTGCCTCGGCCGCCCCCGCGCCGTGGAAGCGCGCCGTGACCTCGCGCGCCAGCGCCACCTTGGCGTCCTTCGGGTTGCGGCCGGCATCGACCTCGGCACGCAGCGCGGCGATCTCGGCCTCCGAGCGGAAGCTCAGCAGCGTGTAGTACTTCCACATCAGCGTGTCGGGGATCGACAGCAGCTTGGCGTACATCGTGTTCGCCGGCTCGGTGATGCCGATGTAGTTGTTCTTGCTCTTCGACATCTTCTCGACGCCGTCGAGCCCCTCCAGCAGCGGCATCGTCAGCACGCACTGCGGCTCCTGGCCGTACTCGGCCTGCAGCGCGCGGCCGACCAGCAGGTTGAACTTCTGGTCGGTGCCGCCGAGTTCCAGGTCGGCCTTCAGCGCCACCGAGTCGTAGCCCTGCATCAGCGGATAGAGGAACTCGTGCACGCTGATCGGCGTGCCGGCCTGGAAGCGCTGGTGGAAGTCGTTGCGCTCCATCATCCGCGCCACGGTGTAGCGCGAGGCGAGCTGGATCAGGCCGCGCGCGCCCAGCGGGTCGCACCATTCGGAGTTGTAGCGGATCTCGGTGCGCTCGGGGTCGAGCACCAGGCTGGCCTGCTGGTAGTAGGTCCGGGCGTTGGTTTCGATCTGCTCGCGGGTCAGCGGCGGACGGGTGGTGTTGCGGCCCGACGGGTCGCCGATCATCGAGGTGAAGTCGCCGATCAGGAAGATCACCTGGTGCCCCAGGTCCTGGAGCTGGCGCAGCTTGTTCAGCACCACGGTGTGACCGAGGTGGATGTCCGGCGCGGTCGGGTCCAGGCCGAGCTTGATACGCAGTGGCACGCCGGTTGCATCGGATCGGGCGAGCTTGTGCAGCCAGTCGTCCTGCGGCAGCAGTTCGTCACAACCGCGCAGGCTGACGGCGAGGGCCTCCCGCACGCGGTCGTTGATCGGGTAGGGATCGGGCGTCTTGCCGCCGGATGGATGCAGTTGAGCGCCGATCGGTCGGGCTTCCGGGCAATCCTGAGGGGTGTCTGGGGTCATGACCGGCTCGGGTTTCCACAATGGCCGCGCGGGGGGCCATCGATACAATCGCGAGCCAGCGCAGTGGCTAAGATTCTAGAGGACGCCCCGACCTCGGCTGCCACCGCCTCCTCGTACCACCCGTCGCTTCCGTGCCTGCCGGCATCGGGATCGGCCTGACTTCGGGACCGTTGGGTTTTGGACAACGCCTCTACCGCCGCGCGACTTCTCGCACGCACCGACCGCCTGCTGCAGCGCCATCCGCGCCGCCTGACCGCTGCCGTCGCGACCCTGCTGCTGGGCAGCGCCGTCACCGCCTTCGGCGTCGCGCCGCTGGCCCCGGACGCCGCCGACCTGCCGCGCAGCGTCGTGACCGAAAGCGTCACGCCGCCGTCGCTGGACGCCCAGTTGCAAGCGCTTGAAACCCACGCGCTAGACCTCTACCGCAGCGAGCTGACGCGCCCCGGCGACACCGCCGACACCCTGCTCACCCGCCTGGGCATCGACGATCCGGAGGCCGCCGCCTTCCTGCGCCGCGACGCGACGGCGCGCAAGCTGCTCGAGGGCCGCGCCGGCAAGCTGGTCCGCGCCCAGGCACGTGAGGGCCGTCTCTTGAGCCTGATCGCCCGCTCTCCGGCGGCATCGTCCGAGCAGTTCGGCAGCCACTTCACCCGGCTGACGATCCGCCGCGACGCGCTCGGCCTCAGCGCGACGACCGAGCAGGCCCCGCTGACGGCCGAGACGCGGCTCGGCTCGGGCACGATCGAGAGCTCGCTCTTCGCCGCCGCCGACGAATCCCGCCTGCCGGATGCGGTGACGGTGCAGCTGGCCGAGCTGTTCGGCACCGACATCGATTTCCGTCGCGAGCTCAAGCGTGGCGACACCTTCACCGTGGTCTACGAGGCGCTGACCGCCGACGGCGAGCCGGTGCCCTGGAACCAGGCCTCCGGCCGCGTGCTGGCGGCGCAGTTCGTCAACGGCGGCAAGGTGCACGACGCGGTCTGGTTCGAGGAGGAGCTGCCGGGCGGCAAGGTGCGCGGCGCCTACTTCGATCTGGAGGGCCGCAGCAAGAACCGGCTCTTCCTCGCCTCTCCGATGGCCTTTTCGCGGGTGACCTCGGGTTTCGCGATGCGCCTGCACCCGATCCACAAGACCTGGCGCCGTCACCTCGGCGTGGACTACGGTGCGCCCACCGGCACGCCGGTGCGCTCGGTCGGCGACGGCACCGTGGACTTCGCCGGCTGGCAGAACGGCTACGGCAACGTCGTCATCATCCGCCACCCCGGCGACCGGGAGACACGCTACGCCCACCTGAGCCGCATGAACGTGCGCAAGGGCCAGCGTGTCGACCAGGGGCAGACGATCGGGGCCGTCGGCGCGACCGGCTGGGCGACCGGCCCGCACCTGCATTTCGAGTTCCGCATCCGTGGCGAACACGTTGATCCGCTGAAGGTGGCGCGCCAGTCCGAGGCGATGACGATCTCCGCCGCCGCCCGCGAGCGCTTCTCGGCGCAGGCCCAGGCGGCGCGGCAGCAGCTCGCAGCGGTCGACCCGCGGCGCCTGAACATCGAGTGAACACGGCGGCCGCGGCGCCCGACCTGACCCCGGCAGGGGACCGGCAGGCGGCCTGCTGGATCGGCCTGATGTCGGGCACCTCGCTCGACGGCGTCGACGGCGTGCTCGCGGCCTTCGACGGCGACCAGATCTCGGTCCACGCGCACGCGCACCGAGCCTTCGAGCCGGCGCTGCGCCAGGAGTTGCTGGCGCTCAACACGCCGGGCCCCGACGAGCTGCACCGGGCCGCACTGGCTGCGAACGCGCTGGCACGGCTGTATGCCGAGGTCGTCGCCACACTGCGTCGCGCCTGCCCCGACGCCGCGGTCCGCGCGATCGGCGCGCATGGCCAGACCGTGCGGCACCGACCCGGTGCCATCGACGGCACCGGCTACACGTTGCAGCTCAACGCGCCGGCACTGCTCGCCGAGCTGTGCGGGTTGCCCGTGGTGGCCGACCTGCGCAGCCGCGACCTCGCGGCCGGCGGCCAGGGCGCGCCGCTGGTGCCGGCCTTCCACCGCGCCTGCTTCGGACGGCCCGGCGAGCATCTCGCAGTGCTCAACCTCGGTGGCATCGCCAACCTGACGCTGCTCGGCGCCGACGGCGGCGTGCTCGGTTTCGACTGCGGTCCGGGCAATGCGCTGATGGACGCCTGGTGCCAGCGCCACCTCGGCCAGCCCTACGACGACGCCGGCCGATGGGCGGCTGGCGGGCGCGTGTTGCCGTCGCTGCTCGCAGCGGCGCTGGCCGAGCCCTACTTCGCACTGCCGCCGCCAAAGAGCACCGGCCGCGACGACTTCCACGCCGCCTGGCTCGACCGCCTGCTGGTCACCGCGGCACCCACCGCCGACCCGCGCGACGTGCAGGCCACGCTGGCCGAGCTGACCGCCCTCTCGGTCGCCACGGACCTGCGCCGCCATCTGCCGGGCGCCGACCGCCTGCTGGTGTGCGGCGGCGGCGCACTGAACGACGCGCTGATGGGCCGCCTGGCCGCGGCGCTGCCGGGCGTCGCGGTCGCATCGACCGCCGAGGCCGGCCTGCCGCCGATGCAGGTGGAGGCCACCGCCTTCGCGTGGCTGGCGCGCGCCCATCTGCTCGGCGAGCCCGGCAACCTGCCGTCGGTCACCGGGGCGGCGGGCCCGCGGGTGCTCGGTGCGCTCTACCCGGCCTGAAACGAAAGGGGCCGCCCGAGGGCGGCCCCGTGGTGCGCGCGGAGACGCTCAGGCGGAGAAGCTCGACCCGCAACCGCAGGTGCTGGTCGCGTTCGGGTTCTTGATGACGAACTGCGCGCCTTCGAGGTCGTCCTTGTAGTCGATCTCGGCGCCGACCAGGTACTGCAGGCTCATCGCGTCGATCAGCAGCGTGACGCCGTTCTTCTCCATCTTCGTGTCGTCGTCGTTGACGATCTCGTCGAAGGTGAACCCGTACTGGAAGCCCGAGCAGCCGCCGCCTTGCACGAAGACGCGCAGCTTCAGGTCGGGGTTGCCCTCCTCGTCGACGAGCTGCCGGACCTTGTCGGCGGCGCTGTCGGTGAAGACGATGGGCGCGGGCATTTCGGTGGCGATCGGCTCGGCTACGGCGGTCATGGAAGCTCCTGCTGGGAAGGGCGGTCGCCCGCCACGCGCATATTGTGACCGACGGCGATCGGCCCTGCTGCCGACGCGAGCTTCAGCGCCGGCTTGTCTTCGGCGCCGAGCGGGCGCAGCTCGCCGTTCACCTGCGCACCCTGGTGCATCTCGAGACGCTCGTAGCGCACGTTGCCCTCGATGCGCGCCTTGGGCTGCAGCTCCAGCAGGTCCTGCGACTCGAGCGGGCCGCGGACTTCGCCGTTGACGATGACATGGCCAGCCTTCACGCGGCCGGCGATGCTCGCCTTCTCGCCGATCACCAGCAGCGTCGGGCCGTCGCCGAGCGCCAGCACGTTACCGAGCACGCGGCCGTCGATGCGCAGGCCGTCGGTGAAGCGGATCTCGCCCTCGATCACCGTGCCTTCGCCGACCAGGGTGCGGATCGGGGGTTGTTTGCGTAGGCCGAACATGCGGTCTCCCGGGTCAAAGCTGGATGTCCTGGCTCGCGCGCACGGCGCCACGGCCGTCGACGACGCGGACCTGCACGCCATGCACCTCGGCGAGCGCCGGAAAGGCCATGGTGCCACCGACACGCTGGTACTGCTTGAACTGCAGGGCGGCCGAGGCCGCCGGATCGAGCGGCTGGCTCCACGGCTTGCCGTCGAGGCGACCGTGCAGCTGGACCTCGTAGCGGCCGTTGAACTCGCCCGGCGAACGCCCCGGCTGCATCACCAGCAACTGGTAGTTCAACTGCCCCGGCGCCACGACCTCGGCCTGCAGTCCGCGCACGGCCACGCCGTCGCCGGCGGCCGTCGGCAGCAGGCGCTCGAAGAAGCCGAGGTCCCCCTTGAGCCCGAGGTTCTCGGCCTCCAGCGCCTTGAGCTGCGCGGCCAGCCGCTCCTGCGTCGTGCGCTCGGCCTTCAGCAGGCTTTCAGCGGTGTTCGCGATGCTCTGCACCTTGTCGCGTTCGGCGCGCAACTGCTCGAGTTCGGCGTGCAGTTCGGAGAGCTGCGCCTTGCTGTGGCGGTCGAGGCCGGCGATCTCGCGCCCGAACTCGAAGGCCCACAGCGCCAGCGCCGCAGAGAAGCCGAGCATCAGCGCCAGCACCGCCCAACGCAGCGGCCACGGCAGGTGGCTGCGCACGATCATGCGCGGGGCGCTGATCGACAGGCGACGACGGATGAGCTTCCAGCGCATGACAAGAAACGGGCCATCGGCCCAGGACACAGACCCCCGATTCTAGGGGGCCGTGTCCAGCGTCAGGCAGGCAACTGCAACGGCAGGTAGATGTCGGCGCAGGCGTGAAAAAAGCCGCCCGAAGGCGGCTTTCGTGCAGCGCGGCGCAATCAGCGCTTGCTGAACTGCTTGCGGCGGCGCGCGCCGTGCAGGCCGACCTTCTTGCGCTCGACTTCGCGCGCATCGCGCGTCACGAAGCCGGCGCGGCTCAGCTCGCTCTTGAGCGCCGCGTCGTAGTCGATCAGCGCACGCGTCACGCCGTGGCGCACCGCACCGGCCTGGCCGGACTCGCCGCCGCCGTGCACGTTGACCTTGATGTCGAAGGCTTCCGCGTTGTTCGTCAGGAACAGCGGCTGCTTGACGATCATGATCGAGGTCTGGCGGCCGAAGTACTGCTCCACCGGCTTGCCGTTGACCGTGATCTGGCCCGTGCCCTTCTTGATGAAGACGCGCGCCACCGACGACTTGCGCCGGCCGGTCCCGTAATTCCAATTGCCAATCATCGCCATCCCCTCAGATCGCCAGCGGCTTGGGTTGCTGGGCGGTGTGCGGGTGCGTGGCACCGGCATAGACCTTCAGCTTCTTGATCATCGCGTAGCCCAGCGGACCCTTGGGGAGCATGCCCTTGACGGCCTTCTCCAGCGCACGGCCGGGGTGCTTGGCCTGCATGTCCTTGAACTTGGTCGCGTAGATCCCGCCCGGGTAGCCCGAGTGGCGGTAGTAGATCTTGTCGGTGGCCTTGGCCCCGGTGACCCGGATCTTGTCGGCGTTGACGATGACGATGAAGTCGCCGGTGTCGACGTGAGGCGTGTAGATGGGCTTGTGCTTGCCGCGCAGACGGAGGGCCACTTCGCTGGCAACCCTGCCGAGAACCTTGTCGGTCGCGTCGATCACAAACCACTCGTGCGTCACTTCGGCCGGTTTGGCGCTGAAGGTTTTCATGGACATCCTGAGTGGAACCGGCCCCGTGTTGCAGACGATCGGCAGCTCTTGTGTCCACCGCCGCCGGGCACGCCGACCGCGATGGTGAACCCTCTCACATCCGCTCGCTCGGAACGCCGTTCCCGCTGAAGCAGGCGGCGGACCGTACGTTTTCCCGGGGGACCTGATTCCGGGAAAGCCGCGCAGTATAACGCACTCGCTTCTTCACCAGCCGCTGGGCGTCGGCGGCGGGCATCAGCGCCGCGACAAGGGCATTCGCTTCTGCGTATATTTAGGGTTAACCCTGATGAATACGCCTTCCACCCCTCCCTCGCCTGCCGCGGCGGCAACGCGCACCGACTGGTCGCACCGCCTCGCGAACTGGGTACCGATCCGCTCGCTGGGGCCGCGCCACCGCCGGCGCATCGCGACGCACCTGAAGCTGCTCGACGCACGCGACCGCTGGCTGCGCTTCGGCCACGCGGTCGGCGACGCGCAGATCGACGCCTACGTGGACCGCATCGACTTCGACCGCGACGAGGTGTTCGGCATCTTCAACCGCCGCCTCGAGCTGGTCGCGATGGCCCACCTCGCCTACGCTGCCGCGCCGGAAGGCGGGTGGCGGCCGGCGATGGTCGAGTTCGGCGTCTCGGTACTGCCGGCGGCGCGCGGCCGCGGCTACGGCGCGCGGATGTTCGAGCGCGCGATCGTGCATGCGCGCAACCGCGGCACCGACCGGCTGCTGATCCACGCGCTGAGCGAGAACCAGGCGATGCTGCACATCGCACGTCAGGCCGGCGCCACCGTCCGGCGCGACGGTCCCGAGGCCGAGGCCTGGCTGCAGTTGCCGCCCGACACACTGGGCAGCCAGCTGGAGGAGCTCGTCGAATCGCATGCCGCCGAGGCGAGCTACCGCCTGCGCCGCCATGCCTTGCAGCTCGAGCAGATCCTCGAGGCGGTCGGCGACGCGCGGCGCCGGCTGGGCGCGGCGCCGCCGAACGACACCTAGCGCGGTCGCGCCGCCTGCGAGGAGGGGATGCCGCAATGCGCCCGCTCCGCTAGCATCGCGCCCCATCGCTCCTGCCGGCCGCACCGGCCCGCACTGCGCCCACCCTGCCCGATGCTCCCGACCGCCTGGCCGATCCTGCTGCTGTTCGCCGCCGCCCTCGCGGCAGGCGGCTACCTGCTCGGCCGGCGCGCCGCAGCGCGCTCGCGGCGCATGCCGCTGCCCGACGAATGGCCGCTGATGGCGCGTACCGTGCTCGACACCGACGAGCGCCGCGCGCTGCGTGCGTTGCGCGACGCGATGCCGCAGCACGTCGTGCTCGCCAAGCTGCCGCTGGTGCGGCTGTGCCAGCCGCGCGACGGCCAGCGCGCGGCCTACTGGTACGAGCTGCTCGGGCCGCTGCAGGTCAGCTTCGCCGTGTGCAGCGCCAATGGCAGGGTGCTGGCGGTCGTCGACCTGGAGACCGAGCGCAACAGTTCGCGGCGTGCCCGTGCGATCAAGCAGGCCGTGCTCGATGCCTGCCGCATCCGCTACCTGGCCTGCACGCCCCAGACGCTGCCGCCGCCGGCCGAGCTGCAGCTGCTGCTGCCGGCCCAGGGCAGCGCGGCGCGCGCCGCGCCGATGGCCGTCCAGCCGACGCCGAGCTTCCAGACCGCGCGCAGCAGCCTGTCCGACACCGTGCGCGCGCGGCGCGCCGAACGCTCGGCGCTGTGGGCCGATTCGGGCTTCCCGCAGGACTCCTTCTTCGCGCCGGACAGCCGCCTCGAGGCGGCCGCGAGCGGCTTCTCGGCGTCGATGCAGGCACCGCTGGCGGACGACGACGGCCGGCGCTGAGCCCTCCCGCGGCCATGCGACCATCGTCGCATGACCCTTGCCCCCGACGCCCCGCCCTTCCAGGACCTGACGCCGCACGCCGTGCTCGATGCGCTGGCCGACGTCGGCTTCGTCGGCGACGGCCGCCTGCTGCAGCTCAACTCCTACGAGAACCGCGTCTTCCAGGTGTCGCTCGAGGACGGCCGCGTCGTCGTCGCCAAGTTCTACCGCCCGGGCCGCTGGAGCGACGCGCAGATCCTGGAGGAACACGCCTTCGCACTCGAACTGGCCGCGGCCGAGGTGCCGGTGGTCGCACCGCTGACGCTGGAC
>CAYLKR010000010.1:0-27932 GCA_964384225.1 uncultured Methylibium sp. | reverse complement strand
ACCAGCGGCACGAAGGCGCCGGCCAGCGTCACGTTGTAGGCGTTCTGCACCATCTCGTACATCGTGCTGGTGCTGTTGAGCGCGAACAGCAGCGCGCCAGCGGTGAAGGTGACGAGCACGAGGCGCAGCGTCAGCAGGAACTGGCGATCGCCCATGTGCGGCACGAAGGGGCGCAGCACGTTCTCGGTGAAGATCGCAGTGGGCGCCAGCAGTGCGCCGCTGGCGGTGGACAGGATGGCCGACAGCAGTGCACCGAAGAACAGCACCTGGGCCCAGACCGGCATCTTGGTCAGCACCAGGTCGGGCAGGATGCGCTGGATCTCGCGCGCGTCCTCGGCGGCGAACAGCCCGCCGAGCGAGGGGTCGGCGACCAGCGCCGCGTAGGCGATGAAGATCGGCACGAAGGCGAAGCAGAAGTAGACGCCGGCGCCGATCAGCGTGCCGCGCACCGCGGTCTTCTCGTCCTTGGCGCTGGTCATGCGCTGGAACACGTCCTGCTGCGGGATCGAGCCGAAGGCGAAGGCGAAGAAGGCGCCGGCCATCGCCCACCACGCGGCCGCGTCGTCGGCCGGCGGGAAGAAGTTGAACTTGCCTTCGGCGGCGGCCTGGGAGATGACCTTGGCCGGCCCCCCGGCGAGGTCGCCGACCAGCACCGCGATCAGCGTCAGGCCGACCAGGATGATCACGGTCTGGAACAGGTCGGTGAAGGCCACCGACCACATGCCGCCGAAGATCGTGTAGACCATCACCACTGCGGCGCCCATCAGGATCGCCGAGTTGAGCTCGACCGCGCCGCCCGACAGGGTGTAGATCACCAGGCCCAGCGCGGTCATCTGCGCCGAGGTCCAGCCGAGGTAGCTGACGGTGATCGCGAGGCTGGTCAGCACCTCCACCGCCTTGCCGTAGCGCTGCTTGTAGAAGTCGCCGATCGTCAGCAGGTTCATGCGGTAGAACAGCTTGGCGAACAGCAGCGCCGCGAGCACCAGGCAGAACGAGGCGCCGAAGGGGTCGCCGGGGATGCCGCCGAGGCCGTCCTTGGCGAAGGTGGCCGACACCGAGAGCACCGTCTCGGCGCCGAACCAGGTGGCGAACACCGTCGCCACGTTCATGTAAAGCGGCAGGCTGCGGCCCGCGACCAGGTAGTCCTTGGGGTTGTGGACCCGGCGCGCGGCCAGCAGGCCGATGCCGACGGTGATCAGCATGTAGAGGGCGACGAAGGCGATCAGCACGGCAGGCTCCTGAGGCCCCTGTCGGCGGGGCTGGTCACGAAAACGGCGGGAGTGTAAGGCGCCGAATGCATGCAAGCGGCGCGCCTAGCCGACATGCCAGCGCAGGAACCAGCGCGCCGCCAGCGCCCCGAGCACGAAGCCGGCGCCGGCCCAGGCCAGCGCCTGCAGCAGGCGCCGGGTGCGCCGCTGCTCGGCCAGCAGGTCGGCGATCAGCCGGGCCTGCGCATCGCCGCGTGCCGGCGGTTGCGCCTGCGCCGCCAGCGCGTCGTGCAGCAGCCGCGGCAGCTCGGGCAGCAGCCGGGCGTAGCGCGGTGCCTCGGCGCGCAGGCGCTCGAGCAATCCGCGCCAGCCGACCTGCTCGGCCATCCAGCGCTCGAGGAAGGGCTTGGCGGTGCTCCACAGGTCCAGGTCGGGGTCGAGCTGGCGGCCCAGCCCCTCGACGTTGAGCAGGGTCTTCTGCAGCAGCACGAGCTGGGGCTGGATCTCGACGTTGAAGCGCCGCGACGTCTGGAACAGCCGCAGCAGCACCTGGCCGAGCGAGATTTCCTTGAGCGGCCGGTCGAACATAGGCTCGCAGCAGGCGCGGATCGCGCCTTCGAGCTCGTCGACGCGAGTGCCCGGCGGCACCCAGCCGCTCTCGAGGTGCAGCTCGGCGACGCGCTTGTAGTCGCGCCGGAAGAAGGCGACGAAGTTCTGCGCCAGGTAGTCCTTGTCGGACTCGGTGAGCGTGCCGATGATCCCGAAGTCCAGCGCGATGTAGCGGCCGAAGGTCGCCGGCTCCAGGCTGACCTGGATGTTGCCGGGGTGCATGTCGGCGTGGAAGAAGCCGTCGCGGAACACCTGGGTGAAGAAGATCGTCACCCCGTCGCGCGCGAGCTGCTTGAAGTCGATGCCGGCCTCGCGCAGGCGCGCCACCTGACCGATCGGCACGCCCTTCATGCGCTCCATCACGATGACGCCGGGCGTGCACAGGTCCCACACCATCTCGGGGATCAGCACGAGGTTCAGGCCGACCATGTTGCGGCGCAGTTGCGCGGCGTTGGCAGCCTCGCGCACCAGGTCGAGCTCGTCGTGCAGGTACTTGTCGAACTCGGCCACCACCTCGCGCGGGCGCAGGCGCCGGCCGTCGGCCGACGAGCGCTCGACCCAGCCGGCCAGCCGGCGCAGCAGCGAGAGATCGTCCTCGATCGCCGTCAGCATGCCCGGGCGCAGCACCTTGACGGCCACCTCGCGCCCGTCCTGCAGCACCGCGAAGTGCACCTGCGCGATCGACGCGCTGGCGACCGGCTCGCGCTCGAAGCTCGCGAACACGGCATCGAGCGGCCGGCCGTAGGCCTGCTCGACGAGGCGCACCGCAGCGTCTGCCGCGAACGGCGGCACGTCGTCCTGCAGCTTGGCGAGCTCGTCGGCGATGTCGGTGGGCAGCAGGTCGCGGCGCGTCGACAGCACCTGGCCGAACTTGACGAAGATCGGCCCGAGGCGCTCGAGCGCGCGCCGCAGCCGCTCGCCGCGCGGGGCGTCCAGCCGGCGTCCGACCGCGATCACGCGGCCGAGCGCGCGCAGCGGCGGCGAGTGCAGGCTCGACAGCAGAAGCTCGTCCAGGCCGTAGCGCAGGACGGTGAAGACGATGAAGCCGAGCCGCAGCAGATGCCTCATCGCGAGGCGTTCGGGCGCCCGCCGGCACGGCGCGCCAGGCCGGCGAGCGCCGCGCCCACGCCGCCCAGCACGCGCGCCAGTCCGTGCGAGGCGGCCGGGCCGATGAGGCGGTCGAGGTCGTGGGCCACGTCCCAGCGCAGGTTCTCGCCGAGCCAGGCGATGTCGGCGGCGAACTGCGCGTCGCCGTCCACCGTCACCGCCGGGCGCTCACCGGCCAGCCACTGGCCGACGAGCCGCGCCGGCGCCGGCAGGGCGATGCGCACGCGCAGCTCGGCATCGGCCGGCGGCGCGTCGTCGGCCGGCTCCAGCAGCCCGGCCGGCGACACGCGCAGGTGCAGCGGCGGCGGGCTCGGCCAAGGGCCGGGCTCGGCATCCCAGTCGAGCCGCAGGCTGCGGCCGCGGTGCGCGCGCAGCCGCTCGACCGCCGCCGGCTCCGCGAGCAGCACGTGGTTGGCGGTCAGCAGCAGGCGCGCCGTGAGGGCCGGCATCCAGAGCGACGAGAGGGCTTCGAGCACTCGGAAATTGTAGGCGGCGCCCCCCGAGCGTGAACTGCGCCACGCGCGACGGCACAGCGCGGCGTCGTTCCCCCACGACGCAGGGGCACCGGGAGCGCCGGCTTTCTGGCGACAATGTCCGACGGTCCCGTGCAGGCCGCCTGCCGGAGCTCCGCCCGGCGCGCGCAGGCAGCGATCGCCCGACCCACCGCATGTTCGAAGACCGCACTTCCCGCCGCACCTTCTACAGCGCGCCGCAGTCCGTCACGGCCTTCGTCGCGACCTTGCTGGAGCCGTCGATCACGGTGGCCTGCTTCCTGGCCGTCAGTGCCTGGTACGACGAGCCGATCCTGCGCGCCTCGCTGACGCTGTGCCTGCTGGTCTTCGCGCTGACCTTCCCCGGACGCAACCGCTTCCGCGACAGCGGCGTGGTCGCGGCGGTGGACATCGTGCTGTCGTGGATCAGCCTGCTGGCCATCCTGCTGCTGTGCGGCTACGCGACGAACAGCCTGTACTACTTCGAGAACAAGGTGCTGCTCGCCTGGGCCGTGCTCACGCCGGTGCTGCAATGGGCGGCGGCCATGCTCGGGCGGATGATCGTCGCGTACCGGGCGCAGCTTCCCGACCACCGCAGCAGCGCGGTCATCGTCGGCGCCGGGCCGCTGGGCGTGAAGGTCGCGCGCGCGATCGCCGGGCGCTCCGATGCCCGCGTGGACGTGCTCGGCCACTTCGACGACCGCACCGACGACCGCCTCGCTCCCGAGACGCAGTCCAGCCGACTGGGCACACTGGCCGAGGTGGCCGCCTACGTCACCGAGCACGGCGTGCGGGAGGTCTACATCACGCTGCCTCTGGGCTCGCAACCGCGCATCCTGCAGCTGCTCGAGTCGCTGCAGGGGACGACCGCATCGCTGTTCTTCGTGCCCGACGTGTTCGGCATCAGCATCATCCAGGGCCGGCTGCAGGACATGAACGGCGTGCCGGTGGTCGGCATCTGCGAGACCCCGTTCACCGGCACCAACGAACTGACCAAGCGGGTGTCCGACATCGTCCTCGCCAGCCTGATCCTCGTGCTGATCTCCCCGGTGCTGCTGGCGGTGGCGATCGGCGTCAAGCTCAGCTCGCCGGGGCCCGTGATCTTCAAGCAGCGCCGCAACGGGCTGGACGGCGAGGAGATCGTGGTCTACAAGTTCCGCTCGATGACCACGCAAGACGACGGCAGCGAGGTACCGCAGGCGACCCGCGGCGATAGCCGCGTCACGCCCTTCGGCGCCTTCCTGCGCAAGACCTCGCTGGACGAGCTGCCGCAGTTCGTCAATGTGCTTCAGGGGCGCATGAGCATCGTCGGCCCGCGGCCGCACGCCGTGGCCCACAACGAGCTCTACCGCGAGCTGATCAAGGCCTATATGGTGCGCCACAAGGTCAAGCCCGGCATCACCGGCTGGGCGCAGGTCAACGGGCTGCGGGGAGAAACCGACACCGTCGAGAAGATGCGTGCGCGGGTGGAATACGACCTCGAGTACCTGCGAAACTGGTCGCTGGCGCTCGACCTGCAGATCATCCTCAGGACGATCCGTCTGGTGTTCTTCGACCGCCACGCGTATTGAGGCGCTCCGCAGTCTGCACTCACAATACCGAGCGCCGTACCGCTCCAACCACTTTAGGAAAGCCCATGAGCCGACAGTCGCCTCGCCAGCCCGTCCGCATGCATCGTGCGGCCTCGCGTCTCGCGCCGCTGATCGCCAGCGGCCTCGTCGCCATAGCCGGCCTGCCGGCGATGGCTCAGCAGAGCCCCTACTACCTGTCGGCCTCGCAGCGCTTCAGCTACGACTCCAACCTGTTCCGCGTGGCCGATGGCCTGCCCGAGCAGAGCGACACGATCTCAACCACGTCGCTGACCGTCGGCGTGGACCAGCCGATCGGCCGGCATCGCGTCTACGGCTCGATCGGCGTCTCGCGCACGATGTACCGCGACGCCGATGAGCTCGACAGCACCGGCTACAACGTCGCCGTCGGGGCCAACCTCGAAGCGACCTCGCGGCTGAGCGGCAGCGTGCGGCTCGGCGCGACCCGCAGCCAGGCGAGCTTCTCGAGCTATGGGTCGCTGACCGGGACGTCCGGGCGCAACCTCGAGGAAGCGCAGACGGCGGACCTGCGGATCCAGTACGGTGGCGCCTCGACCTGGGTGCTCGAGGGGCTCGCCAACTACACGGACGTCGAGTATTCGGCCACCGGCTTCGCCGCTCGCGATCGGCGCAGCAACATGGTCGGCGCCGGCTTGCGCTACCAGCCCGGCGGCCCGTGGACCCTCGGGCTGGCGGCACGACGGACCAACGGCAGCTACCCGTCGTTCGCGGCCGGTGCCGCCGACGACTACGACCGCACCGACGTCGACCTGGTGGCGACCTACACGCCGACTGGCGCGAGCCGCCTGACGGCGCGGTTGACGCAGACCAACGAAGACCACGACCTCGACACGTCGCGCGATTTCGACGGCCTGACGGGCGAGTTGCGCTGGGATTACCAGCCCACCGGCAAGCTGGCGCTCGCCGTCAACCTCGCACGCGAGACGGGCTCGGGCACGGTGGGCTACACCATCGTGCCGCCATCGGCGGAGGTCCCGCCCGGCAGCGACCCGATGCTGGCCTACCTGACCGACAGCCGGCTGAGCAGCCGCTTCGGCCTCGAGGCGCGCTGGTCGGCGACGGCGAAGATCGCGGTCGCCGGCCGCGCGAACTACTCGCGCGACCGCTACGACTCGTCGACGGTCGGCGGCGCCGGCGATCTGCGCGGCAGCACGCGCTCCTACGGACTGACGGTCGACTACAACATCACGCGCGTGTGGGCGCTGCAGGCGGGCGTCGGTCGCGAGCAGCGCCGCTCGGACGTCGTCGTCGGTGGGCTCGACTACGAGTACAGCGCGAACACCGCCTATCTGGGCGTGACGCTCCGGCTGCAGTGAGTCGCGCGGGGCTGCGCCGCGGCTGGCGGCAAGCCGGTCGAGGCGTTGCCACCGGCCGGCCCGGCGCGCGTGCTCGGCTCGAGACCCACCACTGTCGCGCGGCCGCCGGCTTCGGAGAGCAGCGGGCATGTGCGGCCTAGCCGGCATCTGGGGACGGATCGGGCCGACAAACCGGGCGGCCATCGATCGCATGTGTGACGCCATGGTCCACCGCGGCCCGGATGCCGAGGGACGCTGGGAAGCCCGCCCCGACGCCCATGGCTGGGGGCCGCTGTTCGGCCACCGACGGCTGGCGATTCTCGACCTGTCGCCCGCCGGCGCCCAGCCGATGGCTGACGCCACGCACGGGCATGCGCTCGTCCTCAACGGCGAGATCTACAACTACGTCGAACTGCGCGAACGGCTCCCCGCCGGTGGTGCCGGGCTCGCGTCGAGCGGTGACACCGCCGTGCTGCTGCACACGCTGGCTCAGGGTGGCCCGTCCGCCGTCGAGTCGCTGCGCGGAATGTTCGCCTTTGCCTACTGGGACGCCACGCGCCGCGAGCTGTACCTCGCCCGCGACGCGCTGGGCATCAAGCCGCTGTACTTCGCGCGCAATCCCGACCGTGGCGGCGATTGGTCCTTCGCCTTCGCGTCCGAACTGCGGGCCCTGCTGGCGAGCGGCCTGCTCGAAGCACCGCGACTCGACCCGGCCGCCGTGGCGTCGGTCGTGTGGAACGGCTTCACGGTTGCCCCGCGCACGATGATCGCCGGCGTCGAATCGCTGTGGCCGGGCGAGCTGCGGGTGTTCCACGGCCGCGGCGAGCAGGCCAGCGCCCGGCGTTACTGGACGGTGCCCGCTCCCGGTTCGGCGCCGGCGGCGACCGAAGACGAGGTCGCCGACGCCCTGAGCGAGTCGGTTCGCCTGCACCTGGCCAGTGACGCGCCGCTCGGTGTCTTCCTTTCGGGTGGCGTCGATTCCTCGGTGGTTGCCAACCTCGCGCAACAGGCTTCGCCGATCCCCGTGCACACGTTCACGCTCGCCTTCGAAGAGGCGGCATCGAACGAAGGCGAGCACGCACGGCGCGTCGCCGCAGCGATCGGCACGCGGCACCAAGAACTGCTGCTGACACAGTCGCGCTTCCTGGAAGGCCTGGACCGGGCGCTCGACAGCCTCGACCAGCCGTCCTTCGATGGCATCAACACCTACTTCATGTCGCAGGCGGTGCGCGACGCCGGCTTCAAGGTGGCGTTGGTCGGCAGTGGCGGCGACGAACTGTTCGGCGGCTACACGTCTTTCCGCGACCTGCCGCGCCTGCAGTGCTGGGGCGCGGCCACCCGCGCGCTCCCGGCCGCCGCGCAGGCCCGCGCCGCAGCGCTGGCGCTGGCGGTGAGGCACCCCTCGGCATCGGCTTTCCCGGCGCAGACGCGCTGGGCCAAGTTGCCGGCGATGCTGCAGCGGCGCGACGAGATGATCGCGCTGTACCAGGTCGCCTACGCGCTGTTCCTGCCGGAGACGTTCCACGAGCTCGTCGAGCCCGCGCTGCGGGAGCAGTTGGTCGACGGACTGGGCGGCGACGTTCGCGCCAGCCTGGCCAGCGAACTCGACGACCGGCGCGGCGCCGCGGCGGTCGCGCTGCTGGAACAGCGCCTGTTCCTCGGCGAACGGCTGCTGCGCGATGCCGATGCGACGAGCATGGCCGCATCGATCGAGATGCGCCTGCCGCTCGTCGACCAGCAACTGCTCGCCACAGTGGACCGCGTGCCCCCCACGCTCCGCTTCTCGCCGATGCGCTCGAAGGCGCTGCTGCGGCGCTGCGGCCTGCGACCCCTCGATCCCTCGCTGTTTGACCGACCCAAGGCGGGCTTCGAACTGCCCTACGACGCGTGGCTGCGCAGCCAGCTCGGCACGCGCATCGACGCGACGATGCACGATGGGGGCCTGCTTTCGCGCGTCGGACTGTCTGCGGACGCCGTCGCCCGCCTGTGGCAGGCCTTCCGCGCCGGACACCGCGGCCTGTACTGGTCGCGTGTCTGGAGCCTCTTCGTGCTGGCGCGCTGGTGCGATCGCCACGGAGTCGCCTTGTGAGGCCCGACGCCGCGCCGCCCCGGCTGGCCTATCTGATCAACCAGTATCCTAAGGTCAGCCACAGCTTCATCCGGCGCGAGATCCATGCGCTCGAGCGGCTCGGATTCGAAGTGGCGCGCTACGCGATCCGGTCGACGCACGAAGGGGCCCCCGATGCGCTGGATCGCGCCGAAGCGCTGCGCACGCGGCATGTGCTGCAGCAGCCTCTCGGCGCGTGGGTCACGGCCGTGGCGGGAGCCGTCGCCCGCGGCCGGGCCTTCTGGCAAGCGCTGGCGCTCGCCCTACGCCTGGGGCTGCACGGTGACCGGCCACTGCCCTACTACCTCGTCTACTTCGCCGAGGCCTGTGTCGTCGCCGCGTGGCTGCGACGCGACGGCATCGGACACCTGCATGCGCACTTCGGCACCAACTCGGCGATGGTCGCGATGCTGGCCTCGCGCCTCAGCGACGTGCCCTACAGCTTCACGGTGCACGGCCCGGAGGAGTTCGACCGCCCACAGCACCTGGCGCTTGCGGCCAAGGCGCGTCATGCCGCGTTCGTCGTCGCGATCAGTTCCTTCGGCCGCAGCCAGCTCTACCGCTGGATCGACCGCGGCGACTGGCCGAAGGTGCGGGTCGTCCATTGCGGGCTCGACGACGCCTACCGTTCGGCACTCACTAGGTCGGACGGTGAGGCCCACCGCCTGGTATGCGTCGGACGGCTGTCCGAGCAGAAGGGCCAGCTGCTGCTGCTCGACGCTCTGCGTCGGGTGCTCGACGCCGGCCTCGACGCGACGCTCGTGCTCGCCGGCGACGGCGAGATGCGTGTCCCGGTCGAGGCGCGCTGCGCCGCACTGAACCTCGGCTCGCACGTGCGCATCACCGGATGGCTCAGCGGCGAGCAGGTCCAGCAGGAACTGTTGCGCGCCCGAGCGCTGGTGCTGCCCAGCTTCGCCGAAGGCCTGCCCGTCGTGATCATGGAGGCGATGGCGCTGGGACGCCCGGTGCTGAGCACCTATGTGGCGGGCATCCCGGAGTTGGTGACAGGCGACTGCGGCTGGTTGGTGCCTGCCGGCGACGCCGACGCGCTGGCGCAGGCGATGATCGACGTGCTGCGCACCGATGCGACGCGGCTGGCGGCGATGGGGACCGAGGCACGCGCGCGCGTGTGGGCCCGGCACGACATCGATGCGCAGGCCCGTCTGCTGGCCGATGCGATCGTCGAGACGGCACGCGCCCGGGCGGGCTGACCCGGCTGGCGGCCGTGTCAGGCCGGCCGGCCGCCCCGCTCGATTTCCTCGATGGCCCGGCGCTTGCCCACCAGCAGCGCGCGGCGCTGGTAGCGGCGCAGAAAGCGCCTGAACTGTGGGTCCTCGTAGCGCGGCTTGCGTTGCAATGCGCTCTTCAGCCAGCCCCACAGCATCGCCGCGCTGCCGAGCAGGTAGGGCTTCTGGTTCGCGCGCGACAGCGCGCTGGCCGCCATGAACCAGAAGCCGGTGCCCATGAAGTACTGCCCGTAGCCGTGGCGCATGCGGCCCACGTAGACGCCCTGCTGGCTCGACCCCATCGGGCGCAGATGCATGAACCGCAGCTCGGGATCGTTCCAGCTGCGCGCCGACCAGCCCATCATCCGGCATCGATGGCAGTCGATGCCGTCCCACATCACCTCGCGCACGAAGCCGCCGATCGCCTGGAAGCGGTCGACCCGGTAGAACTTGGTCATGCCCAGCGAGGTCTCGTCGCCGTGGCGCTCGTCGACGAGCCTGCCGCCCTCTTCGATCCAGGCCTTGCCGCTGCAGGTCGCCAGGCGGGGGTCGGCCTCCATGCGCTCGATCAGGCCCTCGAAGTAGCGCGGCGGCAGCCGCAGGTCGAGGTCGAGCTTGCACAGGTAGGTGAAGGCGTCCGGGTCGGTCGCCGCGTAGCCGGCGTAGAAGGCCTCGATGACCCCCGGGCCGACCGCGCGGTGGCCGCGGTCGCTGCGCGTGATCACCCGGATCCAGTCGTGCGCCGCGGCGTACTCGGCCAGGATGCGCGGCGTGTCGTCGGTGGAGCCGTCGTCGACGATTACCCACAGGCTCGGCCGCAGCGACTGGCCAATCACAGAATCCAGCGTCTGGCGCATGTAGGCCGCCTCGTTGCGGCAGGGCGAGATCAGCAGGTAGCTGCGGTCGGAAGCACTCATCGAAGGGGCAGCAGGAGGGTGGGCGGCATTGTGACCGGCGGCAGGCGGATCGCAGCGCCGCGCACTGCGGTGCGGTCGGTCGATGGCGGCCTCAGCCGGGTGCGGTGTCCGCACGGTCGGCGGCCTGTTCCAGCGCGGCGGCGGCGGCCAGCCGGGCCGCTTCGGGCATGCGGCTCGCGCGCAGCAGCTGGGCCGTGCGCCGCGAGAAAGTCCTCTCGAACACGTGGCTTCGCGCGAACCCTCGGCTGCGGTGCGCCGCCTCTACCAGTGCGGCGCGGTCCGTGGCCAAGCGGGCGATCACGTCAGCGAGCGCCTCGACGTCGCCCACCGGGCTGGCCCAGCCGCAGCCGGCATGACGCACGATGCCGGCGAAGGCCTCGTTGTCGTAGCCCGCGATCGGGACACCACACGCCATGACTTCGGGGTAGGTGCTCGACGGGTCGCCCTGCGGATGACAGCACACGAACAGGTCGGCCTGCGCCTTGAGCAGCGGAATCCAACCTCGTTCGAAGTCCAGCACGCCTCGCAACCGAACGCAGTCGCTCAGCCCATGCTGTGCGACCCGCTGTGCGAGCGCCGGGCGCAGGGCGCCGTCGCCGTAGATGTCGAGCGTGAAGTCGACGCCGCGGCGGCGCAGCGCCAGCGCGACACGCGGCAGGTCCATCACGCCCTTCATCGCGATCAGGCGGCCGCCGAACACGAGCCGCAGCGGACCGCCGGCGCGTGTCGCGGCCGCCTTCACCTCTAGGGCGGCCGCGTCGATCACGCCGGCCTCGCGAACACGGTTGTCGAAGAAGACCATCGCGTTCGGGTTGACGTGGCGGTAGATCTCGAAGGTCGGGGCGCCGCTGCACTGCACACCCGCGGCGAGCCGAAGCGCCGCCAGCCGCTCGCGCTCGGCCCACCGCGCCCAGCGCTTGCGGCGCCAGCGCCGCAACGGGTTAGCCGTCTCCGCATCGATGATCTGCGCCTCGGTGCGCGGTGAGTACTCGCTGTAGTACACGAGCGGCACGCCAAGGCGCCGGCACAGGGGGGCCAGCGGCGCGTCGGCCGGTGACAAGAAGGCCAGGACGACGGCCGCCGAGGCGATCCGCTCGGCGAGGGCTTCCGTCACCTCGGGCCGCGGCTCGAGGCCGAACGGCAGATCGCCGGGCAGGAACTCCACGTGATCCATGTCCGAGCTGCGTTCTGCACCCAGGCGCACCAGCGTGGTAGTGCGGCCCGGCCACCAGCGCGCGAACTCGCCGACCCCATCGAGGTACTTCTGGGTGAGCACCAGGCCGCCGCGCTCGCCGCGCACGGCCGACAGGTTGGCGAGCACCAACAGCTCGTCCGGACCCGCGGTCACGGGCGCGGGGCCGCCGGACGAGGCGAGCACGAGTTCGTGGGGTGGCAGACGCATCGGCGGATCGGGTTCCTCGCAGCGCCATGCGCTGCCCATCGCCGACAACGCGCCGGCAACGTCTTGTCGATGATCCGCGACGCCTCCGGTAGCGGCAAGCCCTCGAGCACGGGCCCACCGCTGCGCGGACGTGGTGCACAGCCCAGGTTACGGCAAGGCGACCACGGCTCCGTGGCCGGCTGCCGTGGTGATCGCCGGGATGCCGCCCGGGCGGTGTCCGCGGCAGACTCGGCGCCACGCCGCCCGCCGAACCGCCCCCCATGAGCCCGCCCGACGCCACCCACCGCCCCGAACTCGACGGTTGGCGCGGCCTCGCCATCCTGCTCGTGCTGGTCGACCATTTCAGCGGCTTCGGCGGCTTCGGCGGCTTCGGCAGCTTCGGGCGTCTCGGCGTCGAGCTGTTCTTCGCGCTGTCGGGCCTGCTGATCGGCCGCATCCTCTTCATCGACCGGATGCCGCTTCGGCTGTTCCTGCGGCGGCGCGCCGCGCGCATCCTGCCGGTGCTCTACCTGTACCTGCTCGCCGTCCTCGGCGTCGCGCTGATCGGGGCGCCCGATCAGGACTTTGCGCCGCTGGGCTGGGCCGCGGTCTTCCTCGGGACCTACCTGCCGGGACCCGACATCTGGTCCAACTGGTTGCCGGTAGGCCACCTGTGGTCACTGAACGTCGAGGAGCACGCCTACCTGCTGATGGCCGCGGTGGCTGCGTGTGGGTCCTGGGCCACACCACGACGGGCACGGCTCGCGCTCGGCGCAGCCGCGGCCGGCTGCGTCGGCTTCTACCTGCTCTACCGCCTGCTGCCGTTGGTGCCGCCCGGCGCTTCTCCCCCCTCCCTGCGCAGCGAATGCGCAGCGCTGACCATCCTCGCCTCGGCGGCGCTGCAACTCGCATTGCACGACGCCGCTCCCACAGTCGCCCGACGCAGCCTAGCGCTCGGCAGTGCACTGGCCCTCGTGTCGGCTGGCCTGGTGCTGCTGGCGACACCGGTCGGCGGCAACGTGATGCAGTTCGTCGTGCTGCCGATCGGACTGGCGCTGGTCGTGAACGGCCTGCACGTCGCGCCGGTGCGCCTGACGGCAGCGTTGTCGGCCCCTGGGCTGCGGTGGTTCGGGCGCTGCTCCTTCTCGCTTTACGTCTGGCACTACCCCTTCTGGCTGTTCGCCAACCGCGAAACGTTCGGCCTCGGGCATGCCGCCTGGGGAGCGGTCGCCATGGCCGTGGCCCTAGCCTCCTACTATCTTTGGGAGGAGCCGATGCGACGGCGGTTGCGCGGTCGCTCGTCGGACTGAGACGCTGGCGGCCTCAGCCGGTGCCGCCGACGCAGGCCCAGGCCCCCAAACTGCCTTGCAGACCGGTCAGCGATCCGACTTCGAGCCACTGTGCCCGCCCTTCGAAGAACACAGTGACCGCCGACGGCCCGGGACCGGTGCCGACGTCGAACGCGGACGGCTCGAGGGTCAGGCCCCGCCCGAGGGCCTTCATGCAGGCCTCCTTGCGAGTCCAAAGCCCGAGGAAAGACGAGGCGCGCTGCTGCCGATCGCAGCGCCGTAGCACCTCCTGCTCGGCCGGACTGCCATGCAGGGCGATCAACTCATCGGCGTCGGGCAAAGCGCGCTGCACCTCGATATCGACGCCGACCGGAGCGCCGCGCGACAGCGCCACCAACCCCTGTCCAGCGCTGTGGCTCAGGCTCAGGTGGCAGCGCGGATCGGTCGGCAGGACCGGCCGGCCCCGTGCGTCGGCGACGATATCGACGTCGGCGATCGGTCGTGCCAACGCTTCGGCGACCAGCCAGCGCAGCGCCCAGTGCGCTACCCGGTAGCGCTGCGCATCCAAAGGCCGCACGAAGCGCTGTGCACGGGCGGCCTCCGCGGCACCGAGCAGGCGGCGCTCGGTCTCCTCCAGCGCCACGTCCAGGTCGACCCACCAGACCGCCACGCCGGCCGGTGCGTCCAGGCGCCGGAGACGCCGCGCGACGAGCCCCTCCCCGGACGGCGGCCGGCGCGACTCAACCATTGCGCAGCACATCGACGACGCGCTGCTGTTCAGCCGCCGTGAGCTCGGGATGGATCGGCAGGCACAGGATGCGCTCGGCGATCGCCGTGGCCACCGGTAGGCGATCGGCGGCGGCGCTCGGCAGCGCTCGGTACATCGGCAGGCTCGACACCAGCGGGTGGAAGTAGCGCCGGGCGTAGATGTCCCGCGCGCGCAGCGCATCGTGGACCGCATCGCGGCCGCCACGGAACCCCGGTTCGATCAGCACCGGGAAGTACGCGGCGTTCCACTGCTCTGTGCCGGCGCCCCCGATGCAGTGCAGCCCGGGTAGACCGGCCAGCGCCTCGCGGTAGCGCGCGGCGACCGCCAGGCGGGCCGTCAGCGCCTCGTCGATGTGGGCAAGCTGTGCCAGTCCGACCGCGGCATGCAACTCGCTCATCTTGGCGTTGAAGCCCTCCGCCTCGACATGCAGCTCGTTGACGATGCCGAAGTTCTTGAACCGGTCGATGCGCTGCTTGAGCTGCGGATCGTCGCACACGATCGCCCCGCCCTCGAAGGTGTTGAACACCTTGGTGGCGTGGAAGCTGATGACCGAGAGATCGCCGTGGGCGGCCAAGCTGCGCCCGCCCTGCCGCACACCGAAGGCGTGGGCAGCGTCGTACACCACGCGCAGCCCGTGAGTCCGGGCGAGCGCGGCGAGCGCCTCCGTGTCGCAGGCGTGCCCGTAACAGTGCACCGGCAGGATGCCGACGCTGCGCTTGCCGAGCGCGGCCGGGACACTGCGTGGATCGAGGTTCAGCGTGTCGGGATCGATGTCGGCGAACACCGGCTCGCAGCCGGCCCATCGCAGCGCGTGGACCGAAGCGACAAAGGAGAATGGGCTGGTGACGACCTCGCCACGCAGGCCGAGCACCTTGAATGCGGCGATCAGCGCCAGCGTCGCGTTCGCGAACAGCGCAACGTGCGGCACACCGAGATAGGCCGCCAGCGCCGCTTCGAGCTGTTGGTGCAGCGGTCCGCCGTTGGTGAGCACGCGACGCGACCAGATGCCCTCGAGGTAGGGCAGCAGTTCAGCCAGCGGCGGCAAGGCCGGCCGCGTGACGAAGATCGGCGGCTTCGGCACCTGTGGTGCGGACTCACGCTTGTCCTCGCCGGCGGACGGCTGGTCCATTCAGCCTCCCCGTGCCCCGTGGTCGCCTGGGCACCGCCCGGGGTTGAGCAGCGCGGAGAAGCGGAGGAAGTCGCGCGTGAGGTTCGGCGCGTCGGTCAGCGGCTTGCGCTGGATGATCCGGCGCACGCGCCAAGTCGCATGGCCGAGCAGCCAGCCCAGGTCGGCACAGGCCGCGTAGGGCCAGCCGTGGTTCTTGACGAAGTAGCGGCGGCGCGAGTCGAACCAGTACCGCGGCATCGGCCGCCGCGTCGTCTGCCGGCCCGTGACCCCGGTGCTTTGGCCCGAGATGTGCATCACCCGGCTGGTCGGCACATACCAGCACTCCCAGCCGGCGCGCGCCGCCTGGCGGCAGAAGTCCGTCTCTTCGTAGTAAAGGAAGTAGCCCTCGTCCATCAGGCCGATCTGCTCGAACACCACACCCCGCACGATCATGCTCGCGCCAGACACCCAGTCCGCCCGCGCGGCGAGATCCGGCATGCGCCGGGGCACGATCCAGCGCGACAGCAGTCGACTGATCGGCCCGAACCGGAAGCCCCGTTCGACCTCGCTGAGCAGGGTCGGAAAGCGGAACGCGTACGGCCAGGACACGCCGTCCGCCTCCTCGAGCATGCCGCCAGCGATGCCCACTTCCGGATGGGCTTCCATGAACTCGACGAGGGCGCGCAGCGCCGTCGGGCGCACCTGGGTGTCGGGGTTCAAGAGCCAGACGTACTGCGGAATCCGGCCTTCGCGCGTGCACGCGTCGCGCAGCGCGAAGTTGTTGCCGGCGGCAAAGCCGCCGTTGCGCGGCGAAGCCAGCAGCCGCGCCCAGCCGGCCCACCGTTCGCCTTCGATCGCCGCGCCGATCACGCGCACCGAGTCGTCGCCCGAGTCGTTGTCGACGACCGTCACGCGTGCACCGGGCAGCGCCCGCAATTCACAGTCCAGGCTGCGCAGGCAGTCGACCACGAGCGCGGGCGTGCGGTAATTGACGACGATGACCAGCACCTCAGGCGACGCGCCTGGCGCGTCGCCGTGGAGGCCCGCATCGTGCCGCCCGTTCACACGAGGTCCATCTCGGCCACGGCGGCGGCGCGTCCCATGCCCCGTCGGCGCATCGCGTGGTCGATGTCGCACTGCAGGCGCCGCGCCAGCACCGACACATTCGGTTCCTGCAGCATGCTCGAGTGTCCACCGGGCATGTCGACGACCGTCAGGGCCTCGATCACGCGCGGCGCCCAGCCCAGTTGCGGATCGCTGTAGACCTCGCGGAAGGGCAGGTCGCCGGGGCTGCCATCGCCCTGCGTCGCGAGGTACAGGACCACGTCGCCGCCACCGAAACGGCCCTGCGGCCGGTGTTCGTAGTGGGCGATCTCGTACATCTTCAGGAACGCCAGCGCATCCCCGGACGCGGTCTCGGCTGGCAGCTGCGCCTGGTCGCGCATCGACTGCACCAGGCGTCTGTTGCGCAGCCGCTCGATGCTCGACGCCACCTGGTAGGCTGCGAATCCCCGCACCTTGTTCAGCACTTTCGGGACGGCTTCCCAAAGCAGCCGCAGGGACACGCCTCTCTCGCTGTCCGTGACGGTACCGAACAGGCGCGCCAGGCGCTCCTTGGCGACGCGGAACGGCCGCTCCTCGGCCGCCACATCCGCCGCGTCGAACATGCCGACGAAGAGCACCTGCTCGCCGGCTTGCTGGAGCTGGTAGGCCATCTCGAAGGAGATCACGCCGCCGGCACACAGGCCCGCGATGAGGTAGGGGCCGTGGGGCTGCACCGTGCGCATCTGCTCGATGTGCGCCGCGGCCATCTCGGTGATCCGCGTGTGGATGAACGAGCCGTCGGCGCGCACGGCGGGCTGCAGTCCGTAGACGGCATGCTGAGGATGCAGCTGCAGCGCCAGCGTGCGGTACAGCAGCACCTCGCCATTGCCGTCGTGCACGAGGAAGACCGGCACGCGGCCCTGCCCGGGCCGGATTCGGATCAGCGTCCGGTTGACCGCCCCGGCCGGCGGTCTGGCGGTGAGCACCGGTGGCTGGGCAGCGGATCGATCCGCCGCCGACGGCATCACCGTAGCGGGTGCCGCCGAGGCAGTGGCCACGGCCGGCGCCGGCGCGGCAGCCGCCGGCGCGTCGCCGACCCCCACCGCCACGGCGCCCGCCACCGGCACCGCCTCGACGGCGGGCGCCGCACTCACGACCTGGGCTGCTTCTTCCGGGCTGATCAGCGCTGCCAGGGTCTCGACGGTCGGTGCCTCCAGCAACGCCGTCAGCGCGAGCGGCCGTCCCGTGCGCTTCTTCAGCTTGTTGATGACCTGCACCGCCAGCAGCGAATGCCCACCGAGCTCGAAGAAGTCATCGGTCGCGCCAACGCGCTCGACACCGAGCAGCTCACCCCACAGCTGCGCGATCAGCTGTTCGGTGGGCGTGCGTGGCGCGATCCAGCCGGCGCCTGCCGGACCGGCAGCCGCTACCCCGGCCTCCGCGGCGGCCGAGGCCGGCGCGCGCAACCGCGCCAGTAGGGCCTTCAGGTCCTGCGGCGAGACGATCACCTGCGGCCCTGGCCGGGCTGCGAGCACGCGCTCCAGCACCTCGGCCCCTTCGGCCGTCAGGATGCCCTCGCGCTGACCGAGCTCGATGACCTGGTTGGCGGTGGCACGCGGGCGGTGCGGCGCCTCGATGGCGGCCGCCGGCGCCTGGTGGCGCGCGAACTGCGCCTTGTCGCGCAGCCGGATCATCGTGAACCCCTCGATCTCCACCAGCGCACGACCCTGCTCGTCCGTCACGGTGACGTCGAAGGCGGCAAGGTCGGCGCCGCTGGCGTCGTCCCGGCGCAAGCGCACGTGGCTGGCGAGGCGCGGCGTGAGCGGCGCATGCACGCGCACGCGTCGGTAGGACGCCGGCACGAAGAAGTCGGCGTGCTCGTCGAAGCCGGGGATCAGCGCCTGCGCGCCAGCCGTGGCCATGTCGACCAGCGCAGGGTGCAGTTCGATGTGGTGCAGGTCGGCCTCGAAGCGCTGCGGCAAGGCCAGCCTCACCAGTGCCTCGTCACGGCCGTAGTCGATGCGCCGCACATTCGCCCAACGCGGCCCGAACTGCAGGTGCGCCGGCTGCTCGCCAAGCTGCGGCTCGTGCGCACGCTCGCTGCAGCGCGCCGCGATCGCCGCCAGCGGCTCGCCGGCCGGCGCCGTCTCCGCGACGCGCGCGACGCGGCCGCGGACGTTGTCGAGCCACTGGCCCTGCGCGCCGGCACTGCGCACGACAAAGGCGGCAGCACCGTCTGCATCCGCGCGCAGCACGACCTGCAACTCCCGCGTTTCGCCCTCGGGCACGACGAAGGGGGCGATGAAGACCACCTCGCGCAGCTCGATCGCGCCCGGCCGGGCCTGCTGGGCGAAGGCGGCGCGCACCAGCTCGAGGTAGCCGGTGCCGGGGATCAGCGCCTCGCCGCCGCGCACGCGGTGCTCGTCGAGCAGCCAGTGCGTCGCCGTCGAGAACCGGGTGGCGTAGACGCGCTCGCCCGGCGCGCCATCGAAGCAACGGTCGAGCAGCGGATGGTCAACCGGCGTGCCGGCCGGCGCCTCGGTGTCGGCGGGGGGCGCCAGCCCGAGCGCCTGGGCCAGCGACGCGGCCATGCCGACCTCCTGCCACTGGCTCCAGTCGATCGACACCAGGTAGGGTCCGTCGGTGCCGACGCGCGACTGCGCATAGGCATCCAGGAAAGCGTTCGCCGCCGCGTAGTCGACCTGGCCGGCCAACCCGGCGAAGGCACTGATCGACGAGAAGAGCACGACGAAATCCGGCGGCGCGTCGCCAGCCTCCGCCTCCACCGCTGAGTGCAGCGCCAGCGTACCCTGCAGCTTCGGCGCCAGCACCGCGGCGGCGGCGGCGGGGTCCTTCAGCTGGATCACGCCGTCGTCGAGCACGCCCGCCGCGTGCAGCACGCCGTGCACGGTGCCGAAGCGCTCGCGGGCCTGACGCAGCACGCCGCGCATCTGGGCTGCGTCGCTCACGTCCGCGGCAACCACCAGCAGCTCGCTGCCCAACGCCTCGATCGCCAGCAGCCGTCGTACCCGCGCCGCGCGCGGGTCGGCGGCGTCGGCCGCCACAGCCGGCCACTGCCCGCGCGGCGGCAGGGCCGCACGGCCGACCAGCACGAGCCGGGCGCGGACCCGGCGTGCGAGGTGCTCGGCCAGCGCCAGGCCGACGCCGCCGAGGCCGCCGGTCAGCAGGTAGACGCCGCGCTCGCGCAGCGCCGTCGCGGCGACCGGTGGCACCGGCCGTGGCAGGCTGTCGAGCGCCCAGCGCTCGCCAGCCCGCCAGGCCAGCACCTCGTGCGCGTCGCTCGCACCGAGCTCGGCAACGAGCGCGTCGACCAGCTCGCGCTCGGCACGCGTGCCGGGCGCCGGGCGCTGCACGTCGACGCTGCGGCAGCGCACGCCGGGGAACTCCCGGGGCAGGACGCGCACGGGGCCCAGCAGCGTGGCCTTGGCCGGCACCAGACCGGACTCGCCCGCGACGCGCTGCATGCGGTCGGACACGACCATCAGCTGCACCGGCTCCGGCAGGTCTTCGCGGCCGACTGCCTGGGCAAGTGCCAGCAGGCTGTAGAAGCCGAGCCGTTGCCAGGTGTCGGCATCGGCATCGGAGGCGCCGCCGACCGTCCACAAGTGCGCGATGCGCTGCGGCGCGCGGCCTTCGGCATGGAGCGCGGCGATCAGCGGCTCGTAGCCGCCGGCGTCGGCCGGGTCGATGATGAACTGTCGCTCGTCGACGCGGCGCCAGCCCGCGCCGGCCCGCACGAGCGTCACGTCAGCGCCGTCGGCACGAAGCCGCTCGGCCAGCCGATCACCGAGCCCGGTGGCGTCGGCGAACACCAGAGTCGGCAGCGCGCCGTCGGTGCCGGCGGCCGGCCGCGCCGTGCGCTGCCACAGCGGCTCGTAGAACCACTCGGCCAGGTCGGCGCGCTTGTCGAGCGAGCGTTCGGCATCGGGCGCGGCGGCCACCGCCTTGCCGGGCTCGACCCAGTGCCGCACATGGTCGAAGCGGTAGGTGGGCAGCGGCACGCGCAACCGGCGCTCGTCGCCGCGCACGCGGTCCCAGTCGACCGGTGCGCCAGCGGCCCACAGCCGGCCCAGTTGCCCGAGCACGTAGGCCACGTCGGACACCTGTTCGTCCGGGTGTCGCAACGAATTGAGCACCGGCTGGGCCGCCGGCCGCCCCGGGTGCTGGCGCGCCAGCGAGGCCAGCGTGCGGCCCGGCCCGACCTCCAGCAGGATGCGGCCGTCGTCGTTCAGCAGTTCCTGCAGGCCGTCGGCGAAGCGCACCGTCTGGCGTAGGTGGAGCACCCAGTAGGCCGGGTCGGTGGCCTCGGCGGCGGTGATCCAGCTGCCGGACAGGTTGGACACGAAGGGCAGCACCGGCGGCTTCATCGCGACGCCGCGCAGGAACTCGCCGAACTCGCGCAGGATCGGCTCGAGCATCGACGAGTGCGCGGCCACCGAGATGCGCACCCGCGCCGCCTCGATCTCCTGCGCCTCGAGCGCGCGCTGCAGCGCGTCGATCGCAGCCACCGGCCCGGAGGCCACCGTCAGCTTCGGCCCGTTGACGGCGGCGACCGACAGCTCCGCGCCCATCAGCGGCGCCAGCTCGGCCTCGGACAGCGGCACGCTGAGCATGCCGCCTTCGGGCAGGGTCTCGAACAGCCGACCGCGCAGTTCGACCAGCGCCAGCGCATCAGCGAGGCTGAACACGCCGGCGAGGTGCGCCGCCGTGTACTCGCCCATGCTGTGGCCGATCATCGCGGCCGGCTCGATGCCCCAAGACATCCACAGCCGCGCCTGCGCCACCTGCGTGGCCAGCAGCACCGGCAGCGCTTTCGACGGGCGCTCGAGCGCCTTCGCCGCGTCGGACTCGGCCCCGGCGGCCGGGAACAGCAGGCTGCGGTAGTCAGTGTCCGAGCGCTTGGCCAGCAGCGCCAGGCACTCGTCGATCGCGTCGCGGTAGACCGGCTCGCTGCGGTACAGATCGGTGCCCATGTTCGGGTACTGGGCGCCGCCGCCCGCGAACATGAAGGCGACGCCGCGATCCGCTTCAGAGGCCTGCTGCGTCGCGCCGCGCTGTGCGTCCCTGGACGCGAGCGCCTCGGCTGCCTCGGCCGTCGAGGCGGCCACGACGATGCGCCGGTGGCGCATCGGCTCGCGCCCGACCTGCAGCGTGTAGGCCACGTCGGCCAGCGACAGCTCGGGATGCGTGGCCAGGTGCTCGGCCAGCGCGGCAGCGTTCGCATCCAACGCCGTGGCGGTCCGGGCCGACAGTAGCAGGAGCTGATGCGCACGCCGCGGCGGCGAGTCTTCGGCGCGCGGCGGCGCCTCCTCGAGGATCAAGTGGGCGTTGGTGCCGCCGACGCCCAGCGAGCTGACCCCCGCACGCCGCGGCAGGCCGCCCGGCGGTTGCCAGGGTTGCAGCGTCGCGTTGACGTAGAACGGGCTGCGCTCGAACTCGCAGGCCGGATTGGGACGCTCGAAGAACAGCGAGGGCGGCAGCTGCCGGTGCTGCATCGCCAGCGCGACCTTGATGAAGCTGGCCACGCCGGCTGCGGTGTCGGTATGGCCGATATTCGACTTGACCGAGCCGATGCCGCAGTAGCCGGTGGCTTCGGTGTCCTTGCGGAAGGCCTGGGTCAGCGCCGCGACCTCGATCGGATCGCCCACCGGCGTGCCGGTGCCGTGCGCCTCGACGTAGGTGATGGTGTCGGCGCTGACGTTGGCGAGGGTCAGCGCCTCGGCGATGGCCTGGGCCTGGCCGTCCACGCTCGGCGCCAGGTAGCCGACCTTGCCGGAGCCGTCGTTGTTGACCGCCGAGCCCTTGATCACCGCGTGGATGTGGTCGCCGTCGTCCAGCGCGTCCTGCAGACGGCGCAGCACGACCACGCCGACGCCGCTGCCGAACACGGTGCCCTGGGATCCGGCGTCGAAGGCGTGGCAATGACCATCGGGCGAAAGGATCTCGCCCTCGCGGTAGGTGTAGCCGTGGCGGTGCGGCAGCTCGATCGTCACGCCGCCAGCGAGCGCCATGTCGCATTCGCCGTTGAGCAGGCTTTGCGCGGCCAGGTGGATGGCCACCAGCGAGGTCGAGCACGCCGTCTGCACGTTGACGCTCGGGCCCTTGAGGTTCAGCAGATAGGACACCCGCGTGGTCAGGAAGTCCTTGTCGTTGCCGGTGTGGCGTACCAGGAAGAAGCCCACCGCCGACATCAGCTTTGGGTTCGTCAGCAGGTTGTAGGGCATGTAAGCGTTGTGCCCCGACCCACCGAACACGCCGATGGAGCCCTTGAAGCGCTGCGGCGTGTGCCCGGCGTTCTCGAGCGCCTCCCAGGCGCACTCGATGAAGTGCCGGTGCTGCGGGTCCATGATCGATGCCTCCCGCGGGTTGAACCCGAAGAAGGGCGCGTCGAACATCTCCATGTCGGGCATCACGGCGCCAACCTTGACGTAGTTCGGGTCGCGCAGCTGGGCCGGGTCCACGCCGGCGGCGATCAATTCCTCGTCGCTGAAGCTGCTCAGGGATTCGACGCCGTCGCGCAGGTTGCGCCAGTATTCGTCGATGTTGCGCGCCCCCGCGAACCGTCCCGCCATGCCGACGACGGCGATGTCGGTGCTGAAGTCCCCGGCGCCGGAATCACTCATGCTGCTGCCTTCCCCCACCGAACGGTGCCGGCTGGCAACCGGCTGGCGGCGTGCTCCCTGTGATGGTCAAGCCCTGGTGTCGACCGTCTGGCCCTGGCGCAGATTCTGGCGCCGTTGCAGCGCCGCACGGCGCCCTTGGGCCCGATCGCTGCCACTTTGCGCAGCGGCGCCGTCGCTGCCGCCTTCGCCGAGGTGCGCCGACAGGCTCGCGATGGTCGGGAAACGGAAGATGTCGGTGATCGACAGCTCGCGCCCGAGCGTCTCGCGCAATTGCCGGTGCGCCTGCACGGCGAGCAGCGAGTGGCCGCCGAGATCGAAGAAGTTGTCGCGCGTGCCGACCTGCGGCAGCTTCAGCACCTGCCGCCAGACGGCGGCGATCTGCTCCTCAAGGTCCCCCGCTGGCGCGACGTAGGACGCAGCCGGTGCGCCGGCTGCGGCCGCGCCGTCCAGTGGCGCCGGCAGAGCCTTGCGATCGATCTTGCCGTTGGGCGTCTGCGGCATCGCCGCGAGCGTGACGAAGTGCGCCGGCACCATGAAGTCCGGCAGCCGGCCGCGCAGCTCATCGCGCAACGTTTCGGTCTCCGGCGCCATGCCATGCGCGACGAGATAGGCAACGAGACGCACGTCGCCCGGCATGTCCTCGCGCGCGACGACGACCGCCTCACGGACCGCCTCGTGCGCAAGCAGCGCCGCCTCGATCTCGCCGAGTTCGATGCGGTAGCCGCGCACCTTGACCTGGTGGTCCAGGCGGCCCAGGAACTCCACCGTGCCGTCGGCCGCGAAGCGCGCCAGGTCGCCGGTGCGGTAGACGCGACCACCGGCCTCCCCCTCGAAGGGATGCGGCAGGAAGCGCTCGGCCGTCAGCTCGGGACGGTGCAGGTAGCCGCGCACGACCCCGGCGCCGCCGATCACCAGCTCGCCGGGCACGCCCGGTGGCAGCGGCTGCTGGCGGCGGTCGAGCACGTAGAGCTGCTGGTTGGCGAGCGGGCGGCCGAGCGGGATGGTGTTGCCTTCGACACGCTCGACCGGGTGCACGGCCGACCAGATGGTGGTCTCGGTCGGGCCGTACATGTTCATCAGCTTGCCGCCCGGCATCAGGTCGATCAGCTCGCGCGCCAGCGTCGGCGGCAGCGCCTCGCCGCCGACCATCATGCGCTTCAGGCCCGCGAGCCCGGCCTTGGCCGTGTCGTCCATCAGCAGCATGCGCGCCATCGACGGCGTGCACTGCAGGTGGGTCGGCGCGTGGCGCTGGAGCAGCTTCGGCAGCGTGTGCTCCTCGGAACTGGCGCGCGGCGGCAGCGACAGGCGGCGCAGCTCGTTCAGGTAGGGCAGGTGCTCGAGCACCGAGGCCGAGTCGACGCCGAAGTCGATCAGGCAGGCGACATCGTCGACGCCGATCCCCTTGATCGCGTCGATCATCTTGAGGCAATGCTCGGGCGTGCCGAACAGGCCCGAGGTCTCGAAGTAGCGCTCGAAGGAATGCTCGAGCAGCGCGTCCATCTCCTCGGTGGACAGCGTCTGCAGGTCGATGCCGCCCATCGCGTCGCGGTTCTTGAACGCCGGGAAGGACCAGGCGTACTGCTTGACGAGGTGCAGCGAGGTGCGCAGGTACTCGATCAGCGGCTGCCTGACCTTGGCGCGCACCGCGTCGGCGTCCGGGCCGACGAAGGTGTGCAGCATCAGCGAGACGTAGCCCTCGCCCGCGAAGCCGGCCTCCTTGCGCGCGGCGCGGTAGGCGGCGATCTTGTCCTTCAGCTCCTCGACGGTCTGGCCCAGCAGGTGGGTCAGCACGTTGGCGCCGATGCGACCGGCGGCCGCGAAGGTCTCGGGGTTGCCGGCCGACGTGACCCAGTAGGGCAGCTCCTTCTGCACCGGGCGCGGCAGGATGTGGGTCTCGACCGGCTTGCCCAGCGGCCCGTCGAAGGGCAGCGACTCGCCGCGCCAGAGGCGGCGCACCACCTCGATGTTGCGCAGCATGACGTTCTTGTTGTCGGCGTAGTTCTCGGGCTTCAGCACGAAGTCGTTCGGCTGCCAGCCCGACGCGAAGGAGATGCCGACGCGACCCTTGGAGATGTTGTCGACGACCGACCATTCCTCCGCGACGCGCAGCGGGTGGTGCAGCGGCAGCACCACGCTGCCGGCGCGGATCTGCACGCGCTCGGTGATCGCGGCGATCGCCGCGCCGGTGACCGCCGGGTTCGGGTACAGGCCACCGAAGGCGTGGAAGTGGCGCTCGGGCGTCCAGACCGCGGCGAAGCCATGCTGGTCGCCGTACTTGGAGCCTTCGAGCAGCAGCTTGTACTTGTCGGTGACGCCTTCCGACTCGTCGGCCGAGAAGTAGAACAGGCTGAAGTCCAGCGGCCGGCTCGCGTGCGGTCCGCGCGCGGTGGCGGCCGAGCGGTCCTCGTCGGACGAGACGACGACGTGGTAGCCGCGTGCCAGCGTCCAGCACAGCTCGAGCACCGAGATGTCGAAGCTCAGGCTCGTCACCGCCAGCCAGGTGCCGGGCGCGTCGCCGCCCAGGTGGCGGTCCATGCCGGCGAAGAAGTTGACGACATTGCGGTGCTCGACCATCACGCCCTTGGGCTTGCCGGTCGAGCCCGAGGTGTAGATCACATAGGCCAGGTGGCGCGGCTCGGCGCCGCCATCGAAGGGCTCGGCCGATTCGGCCTCGATCGAGGCCCAGTCGCTGTCGAGACAGACGACCTTGGCACGGTGCTTGGGCAGCTCGCCGCGCAGGCGCTCCTGCGTCAGCAGCACCGGCACCTTGGCGTCCTCGACCATGTAGGCGATGCGCTCGCGCGGGTAGCTCGGGTCCAGCGGCACGTAGGCACCGCCGGCCTTCTGGATCGCCAGCAGGCCGACGACCAGCTCGACCGAGCGCTCGCACATCAGCCCGACCAGCACGTCGGGCCCGACGCCAAGCGCCGCCAGCCGGCGCGCGAGCCGGTTGGCGCGCTGGTCGAGCTCGGCATAGCTCAGCGTGCGGCCCTCGCAGGTGACGGCCGGCGCGGCGGGCGTGCGGGCGGCCTGCTCGGCGATCAGCGTGTGGACACAGGCATCGGTACGCGCCGGCGCGGTGGTGGCGTTCCACGACTGCAGCATCTCGCGGCGCTGGGCCTCGGTGCACAGCGGCAGCAGCCCCAGCGCGCACTGCGGATCCGCATCCGAGGCGCCCAACAACACCTCGAACTGGTCCTTCAGCGACCGCACCGCATCGTCGGTAAGCTTGCCGCTGTCGTAAAACCACCGCGTCGCAGCCCCGTCGCCGCGCAACGCCACAGTCAGCTCGCTGCCAGACGCCGGCTCGGACTGGTCGAGCCGATCGACGATCTGCACGGCGATCGGCAGCGCGCGCGCGTCGGCCGCGATCGATCGAAGCTCAGGCACTCGGGCGACCAGGTCGCTCGCAAAACCGCCGCGGCGGCGCAGCTCGGCCCGTTCGGCCGCCAGCGCCTGCTCAAAGGCGCCCCGGCCTTGCGAGAAGTCCACACTCACTTGCATCGGCAGGAGCGGCGAAAACCAACCGGCCAGACCCGCGAGGCGCGCTCGCCAGTGGCTGTCGGCGAACGCGACGTCGAAACGGTCGCGGTCGGTCAGCCGCGCGATACAGGCCAGCAATGCCGCCAGCACGCCGTTGACCCGATCCTCGCCTGCAGCCATAACGACATCGACGTCGATCGAACGGACCGCCGGTGAGGGCAGTGCAACGCCGCGGTCGACCTGAGGGAGTTCGCAGGGCTGGGCGCTTTCCAGGCGCGCCCGCCAGAAAGCCTCGTGCCCGCAGACTTCGGCATTCAGCGTGTCCAGGGCCCGCGCGTGGGCGTCGTCGATCACATCGAGACGATCGCCAACACGCCAGCCGAAGTGAGCGACCAGGGCCGCGACCCCGGATACGCGCCCGTCGAGCGTTTCGATCCTCGTCAACTCGACGTCAGCGCCGCCCGTGGCGACGCGCAAGGCGTCGCCGATGGCGACCATCGTGCCCGGCGCGCTGCCGGACCGGCCCTCACACACCCTGATCCCACCCACGATGAGCGGCTGCCCCGCCCACGCGGCCTTTGCACAGCCGATCGGATTGGCATAGCTGCCGAAGTCCAGTGCACGCACCTGCGCGGCGATGCGCTCCGCGTCCTGCTCCCAGCGGATCGCCCCAGCCGCCTCGGGGCGGTGCCGGCGGCCGAAGTAGCGCTGAGGCGCCTGACCCTGCTCGCGTGGCCTCAGGCTGCCATCGGCCAGACCGCGGATCAATTCGTCGAAGCCTTCGATGGCGGCCTCGAAGCACTTCGTGTTCAGCGTCAGCGCCGTCTCGCCGGCGGTGATCGGGAAGCGCCGCTCGACGAGGACGGCGCCCTCGTCGACCCGGTCGGTCATCAGGTGCCAGGAGATGCCGTGGTTACGTTCGCCGTTGAGCAGGGCCCACACGGGGGTGTTCAGCCCCGCGTACTCGGGCAGCGGGCCGTCATGCAGGTTGATCGCCGCGCGCCGCGGCAATGCCAGGATCGCGGGCGGCAGCACCTCAAGGTTGGTGATGCTGAACAGGTAGTCGATCGGCCCCAGGTCCACCGCACGGGCCAGTGCGGCGGGGGCCGGCAGCACGCGGACGCCGTGCTCGGCCGCCCATCGACGCACCGCCGCGTGCTTGGCGACGACCGCCGCGATCTGGTGCCCTGCCTGTTCGAGCATCTGCCCGCATTGAACCAGCAGGGACTCGTTACCGAGGAGGACGCAGCGCCAATGTGCAGTCATCGTGTTGCTCAGAAAGACTCGCCCGAACCGCGGCGCCGGATGGTTCGAGCCGACAGCCTGCGGATCGGCACCCGATCGCGGCAAGGGAGTGCTCGTGCCTCTGCCGAGCGGCTGGCTCAAGTACGCAGCGGACAGGCAAATTACGGGCTGAACACGCCCGAATTACAAGCATTGTGCCCCGGTCGCTGGCTCTGCCGCCCCCTAGGTGAGCGTGGCGTGGGCCGTCCGACCGTGTCGCACTGCACAGGCAGGAAGTCTTCTCGGGCGCGCGGATCCACTCGCCCGCGTGCGCCGCGGCGGCACGCAGCGCTCAGTTGACCAATTGCCCGAAGTAGCTTCCTAGGAAGGACAGCATGCCGGAGATGCCGGTCCACTCGC